>JAJZIP010000068.1 GCA_021810525.1 Actinomycetes bacterium
TACTGCGCGATAGCGAGCGACTTCATCTGGCGGCTGTGCCGGTGGCGCGCCCACGAGGATCGGATCGTTGCGGTGGTAGAGGGCTTCGACATGGAGAACCGGTTCTTTGCGGCTGGACGAGGCGTAGTATCCAGTCCATTCGCCGAACGGTCCTTCCATGCGCATGTCGTCAGCGCTTGCATACCCTTCGATGACGATCTCTGCATCGGCTGGTATTGGCAACCCGGTAACAGGGCCTTCGATGACTTCAACCGCAGTGCCGCGCACCGCGCCAACCCACTCGTATTCGCTCACGCCAAAGGGGATTTCCGTGCAGGATGCGAGGAACTGCAGCGGGTCGCTGCCAAATACCATTGCAACCGGGCAGCGTTCCCCGCGCTCGAAGTACTTCTGCCTGTGCATGCGTCCATGCTTTCCGGGTGAAATGTAGTAGCCCACACTATTGCGGTCATGAAGCATGACGCGGTAAGTGCCTAGGTTGACCCATCCGTCGTCGGGATCACGTGTGATGTCGAACGAACCTGTACCGATGTAACGCCCGCCGTCGAGCGGGTGCCATTTCGGAACTGGGAACTTGGTCAGATCCACGTCCTTGCCTCGGTAGACATTCTCCATGACCGGTCCGTCTTTGACGAAGGTGGGCGGTATATACTTCAGGCCCTTGATCTTCTTGCGCCACTCGTCGGAGAGTGCTACTTTTCCGAGTCCGAATGGGAGTCCAAGGGTAAGTGCAATTCTGTCTGTGTGCCCGAAGCTGTTGACCAACACCCGAAAACTTGGATCGTATCCCGGGATGTTGTCGAAGATTGCCGCTGGTGATTCAGCCACGTGCTGGAGAACGTCGGCCACTTCGCCGATTTCTTGATCTGTGTTTGCACCAGAAATATGTCGCAAATGCCCGAGTCCATCGATGACGTCGAGCCATTCTCGCAAGCCGCGATCGGCACGCATTTCGCTCGGGGCGGGCCGTTCCGCCAGTGCCATGGTCTGCCTCCCTCTTTGGTCCGAACATCGGACCTTACTCTGACTCTATTATTATGCATTGGCTGCTGTCAATTCCGGGCCTCGGGTTGTCCATGGATCCGGAGGTCGTAATACCCTCACAATTGGAAAGGTCAAGGCTGCCATCCGAAAGGGTGAGGCAACTGATACAGGCTGGGCAATACCGCAAATAGAGTGACCAGAGCTTAGCCACTCGAAGGATGGCATTACATGTCACCCTCTCAAAAAGCGACTACCTGCTACTGAATGCCTCGAGTGGAGTAGCGTTTCGTTGGGACACGGTTCATGACAGGTGTCGCGTCGGAATCAGGCCTTAGAAACTCTAAAGTAGGGTTTCAGCGTTCCGTGATCTCACTATATATTCCATTAAAATATTCCATTAAACCCGTCATATTCTTTTAAACCCGTCCTTGCGAGCTAATCTCATATGGTTTTCATGAGGCGGTCAAAGCCCATTGAGCCATTCTCGAGACCGAAATAGTTGCTGGCAACGTGGCAGCGGAGGAACCACCGGCCCCGCCGTTCGCCAATTGCTGCTGTTGGGGGATCAGCAAAGGCGTGGTCAATTATTCGGCAGACCTTCTGTTGATGAGACGCGACTCGAAGTTGCGTTCTGGTCAGCGCATGCCAAGCCGAAAGATGGCTGGCTGTCATGTGGCTGGTCCTCATGTATTTCTGTATATCAGAATAAAAGTTCGTAACTGCCGAGATGATTCGCTCCCTATCCGGCTGAGAAGATGCGAAGACCGAGAGGTGGAGAAGTTCGTGTTTGTGAAGTCACGGGCATGGTACTGGAGCTAGAATTGCCTGCTGCCACAGTAGAAATCTTGCTCACAACCATGGTCGATTCTCGCAACGATCTTGTCTCGCGTAATTGGTATTTCTGGCTTGAACATGATTAGGATACGTGTGGTGGAAAAAAATAATGCGATTCTGGAGATCGGAAATAACGCGCTCACAGAGTTGACACAAGCCATAAGCGATGGAATACTATTCGTTTTGGTCCTACATTAGGATCTTTTTTGATAGACCCCGGAGGTAGATTTCATGACCCTTGATGTAAAGTCGACTGACGTGGCTGGGCCACCCTCGGTAGAGGATCTGCGTTCCCTACGTGGCAGCCTCGACTGGATGCGCCGAAATGGCTTTCTGTTGGAGACCGACGTTCCGGTATCGGGGGATCTTGAGCTGACGGGTGTCCAGAAGTATCTGGACGGCGGTCTGCCGATGCTCTTCCACAATGTTAAGGGACACCCCGACTATCAAGTTGTGACCAACCTTTTTGCGGACATCGAAGTGCTTGACAAGCTTTTTGGCTGGGCCACTCCAAAAGAGCGTACCCGCAAGCTTGCTCACGCTCTGACTCACCCGATCCCACCGGAGATCATCACCGAGGGTGCTCCTTGCCAGGAAGAAGTGATTACGGAGAATATCGACGTAAACAAGTACGTCGTGCCGATCCGACACACGCCGCTTGAGTCTGAGCTGACCATAGGTAGCGGCAACAGTGTCGTTGTGGGCGATTATTTCAACGGTGGCACACATATCGGCTACAACCGAATGAACTTCCGATGGGGAAACGTCGGTACCTTCCAGGCCAGTCCAGGATCACATATGTGGCAGGTCATTACTGAGCACTACTACGACGAGGGTGGCATCCCGCTCACCATGTGCTTTGGTCTTCCAATGTCGTCAGTACTCATGGCCGGCGGAGGCTTCGATTACGTTGTTCTGCCCAAGGGTGGAGATGAGCTTGGCGTTGCTGGCGCAGTCCAGGGCTTTCCAGTTCGCCTTGTGAAAGCTAAGACTGTTGACGCCTACGCCGTCGCAGATTGCGAAGTGGTTCTCGAGGGATACCTCATGCCAAGAGACAAGCGCTACGAGACCAAGGAGTCAGAGGACAACGACACCCAGGGCCGCTACCACTTCCATCCGGAGTGGGCGGGTTACATGGGCAAGGCCTACAAGGCCCCGACCTTCCACGTAACAGCTGTCACCCGTCGCAAGCGCGAGTCGAAGCCCATTATCTTCCCACTGGGTGTTCACACTCTCGATGACTCGAACATCGATACAACTGTCCGCGAGTCTGCCATCTTCGAGCTCTGCGAGCGTCTCCAGCCGGGAATTGTGCAAGATGTAAACATTCCTTACTCAATGACTGACTGGGGCGGATGCATCATCCAGGTCAAGAAGAGGAACAAGATCGAAGAGGGCTGGCAGCGCAACTTCTTGGCGGCCGCCATCTCTTGCAGCCAGGGTATGCGTTTGGCGATCGCTGTCGACACCGATATCGACATCTACTCGATGGATGACATCATGTGGGCCCTCACTACTCGAGTCAACCCTCACACCGACATCTTGAACCCGGTTCCTGGTGGGATTGGCCAGACCTTCCAGCCTTCGGAAAGAATGACTGCTGGCGGTGGAGAATGGACAGCTAGCAACACCCGCTTTGAGGGCGGCATGGGAATTGATGCTACCATTCCTTTCGGATACGAGAGTGACTTCATGCGTCCCGTGTACCCGGTTGACACAGTCGATGCCAACAAGTGGTTCACGCCAGATCAGATTGCTCTTGCAAAGTCCGTCATGCACGGATGGGTTCACTCGCTGTCTAGAACTGGTCGCTGATATGGCTGGCTCCGTGGAGCAGAATTTTGCTCCGCTGAGCGGCCTCCGGGCTCTTGACCTCACAGGTGAGCTGGGTTGGCTGCTCGGGCGAATTCTGGCTGATGTTGGTGTCGAGGTTCAAAAGCTGGACCCTCCAGGAGGTGATCCAGGCCGCAATCTGGCTCCGCTGATAGAAGGACCAGTCGGCGCAGTTTCTGCGGCTTGGGTTGCCTACAACATGGGAAAGAGTCGACTCGATTTAGATCTCAGTTCCCCAGAGGGCAGAGCGCGGTTTCTGGATCTCGCGCGAGAGGTCGACTTCGTCCTTGAGAGTGAGGAGCCCGGCGTGCTAGATGCCTTAGGCATAGGCTGGGAGGCGCTTCACGCGCTTAACCCTGGCCTCATCCTCACATCTGTTACTCCTTACGGCCAGGATGGCCCGCTTGCGGGAGCACCTGCATCTGATCTCGAATTGATGTCTGCCGGTGGAGCTGTGTGGCTCACCGGCGACGCCGATCGTCCTCCGGTACGCATGACTCTTCCCCAGTCGGTTTGCTGGGCGGGAAGCTACGCTGCCGTCGGAACGATGATAGCCCATCACCACCGTCAGTTGACTGGACGGGGCCAGCACGTCGATATGTCTGCCCAGGCTGGTCTGCTACCGGCGTTGGTGCACGCACCGAGCTTCTTCGACCTGCTTGGTGAGAATCCCATGCGTGCAGGCGGATATCTTGTTGGACGCAACATCAATGGCGCGGCAATGCGCAACATATGGCTTTGCCGGGATGGTTATGTGACCTGGGCCATCTATGGCGGGGCGGCAGGCCGGCAGTCGAACCGCGGCATGGTCGAATGGATGGAAGAGCACGGCATGGCGCCCGAGTTCTTAAGGGACATGGATTGGAGTACCTTCGATGTTGCCACGGTGACATTGAACGAGGTGTCTGCAATGGAGTCCGCCATCGCGAAATTTCTTGAGACCGTGACCAAGGCGGAATTTCTGCGTCAAGCAGAGGGACGGCGACTGCTTGGCTATGTCGTCTCCACCACTGCCGACATTGCAGCTGATGACCAGCTTGAGGCACGTGAAGCGTGGTCGGAAGAGTTGGTTCCTGAACTCGGTCGGAGTCTGCGCTTTCCTGACGGTTGGTTGAAGATCGATGGCGTGCGCTACGGGGTTTCATCCGTGTCGACTGGAGGGCAGGATGACTGACTCTTTACCAAAACGCGAAGGAGCTCTATCGGGGCTACATGTTGTGGAGTTTGGTGGTTACGGGGCGGGCCCCGCCGTCGGAAAATCGCTTGCAGAGCACGGCGCGGAAGTGATCCGGGTTGAGAGCATGCTTCGACTTGATGGTTTTCGCACCAACTATCCTCCATATACCGGGAACATTCCTGGCATCGAACGTGCCGCTATGTTTGCGATAACCAACGACAACAAGCTAAGCGTCTCGCTGAATTTAAAGACTGAGAAGGGACGAGAGATTGCTATACGTTTGGTCGAGCGTGCTCAGGTTGTCGTAGAGAACTTCACCCCCGGCGCGATGGATCGTCTTGGTCTCGGTCATGACGCCATGATCGTCCACAATCCCACGCTGGTCACCTTGAGCACTTGCAACCAGGGGCGAACGGGTCCCCAGGCCAAGCGTGCTGGATTTGGCTCCCATTTGACCTCTTTGAGTGGATTCACCCACCTGACTGGCTGGCCGGATCGACAGCCTGCTCTGTTGTGGGGCCCTTACATAGATTACATAGCTGTAGCCTATGGAGTCGTAGCAGTTCTTGCTGGTCTGGAAAAGGTGCGCCGTACGGGTGCTGGATGCCACATTGATCTTTCGCAGTACGAGACAGGTGTCCAGTGGATGGCGCCGGCAATGCTCCGCTACTTCGCAAACGGGGAGGTCATGGATCGTGATGGAAACCGTGATCCCAACTCTGTTCCCCACGGCGTGTTTCCCTGTTCCGGAGAAGAGCGGTGGTGCGCCATCAGCGTGCATGACGACGCTGAATGGTCAAGATTTGCTTCTGAGGTGGGGGAGCCGTGGGTCAAGGAACCTGACTTTGCGACCGTCGCGGGTCGTCGTGCCGATGAGGGCCGTCTTGAGGAGCTCATCGCAGGTTGGACATCCTCACAGACACGGGAGGCCCTTGTCGAGAGGATGCGTCGCGCCGGAGTGCATGCAGCCCCTGTAAATGATATGGGTGACCTGTACTCCGACCAGCAGTTGAGTTTTCGCGGCACCTTTGAGCGCGTTGATCATGCGGTAATGGGGCTGCACGCGGTGCCAGGACCCCCGTATAGGCTTTCTGAGACCCCCGGAAAGGTGACGCACGGTGCCCCGATGGTGGGTCAGCACACCGAAGCTGTGCTCTGCGGAATTTTGGGGTTTTCGAGCGCTGAGTTCGAGGAGCTCAAGGCTGCAGATGTTCTCGACTAGCTTTTAGCACTCAGACAGCGAAGACTCCTCGTTCATTAGCCCAGATGCTCGAGGATGCCGGTAGGCGGCTCGAAGTAGGGTTTGTGTCGACTCTATCGTCCTGGCGGATTTGTGGCGTTGGAGATGCATGATCCTGCATCGGCTTTATCTTTGAGTTGCTGAGTGGTCATATGGCAGTTTGGTGTTAGATTTGGTGGTTTCTAGGAGCAGGAAATAAGCTATAGATATGGAAACTGAAGCAAGAGATCAAAGTCGGGGCGCAGTGGGCGAGAGCGAAGGCTCTATCCGGAAGGTTCCTCCACCTAAGTGGCAAATCGCCGACGTAATTGACGTGATATCGGAGACTCCGGAGACGACGACTTTGCGTTTGGCGATACCTGAGCCAGCCGAATTCACTTCGGGTCAGTACTATAACATCAGGATCCCTGTTGATGGACGACCGCGACCCATACAGCGTGCCTACTCCATTGCTTCATCGCCATTTCCAAAGTTTGATGTTGTGGAGTTTGGAATCAAGGAGATGGAGGGTGGGCTGGTCTCGCCTGTTCTGGCAAAGGGGACGAAGGTCGGGGACAAGCTTGAGGTTAGAGGTCCATACGGTGCTTTTACCTGGACTGAAGAGAAGGGTGGGCCACTTCTTTTGATCTCTGCCGGCTCTGGCGTAGTTCCATTCATGTCAATGATTCGTTATTCGAGGGCCAAGAACCTGAGCGTTCCAATGCATCTTCTGTTCTCCTCGAAATCGTCTGAGTATGTGATCTACAGCAATGAGCTTGATGAACTGCAGTCCGAGTTAGAGTGGCTAACGGTTACTCACACCTTTACCCGCGAGCCTGATCATGCAGCCGCCAGATACCACAGAAGGATCGACAAAGAGATGGTGGCCGAACTCTTGAAGGAATCTTCAGCAGAGCTGGCCTATATTTGTGGGCCGCCCGAGATGGTGGAGTTGTGTGAGGTCGAGCTGGTGGATCTGGGTATGAAACCTGAGAACGTCTATTCGGAGAAGTACGATTGACCTTTAGACCGGGCGTTAGAAGAGATCGCCGCCAATGCTGGATCAGGTGGCAATAGGTGCCGAGTTGGTGAGCCTAAGGCTTGTCATGCATGGTCCAAAGAGCGCAGCATGATCTGTGTTTCATCCCAGTGTTCGAGGCTTGAGATCCATGGATCTGCTGTGAATGTCATAGGGTGAACCGCTATCCCAAGAGTGTCAGCCTTGTACTCGATCGGCTCGAACGCGACGAGCAAGACCTTCTTTTCGTCATGAGCGCGAATGACTCCTAGCTTGAGATGGTGAATGGTTTCGCCAAGCGTCACCAGAATGAGGGCTACTCCATTATTTCTGATATTGGAACGCGTTCCCCAACTTGTGATTGCTGCGCGAATCTCTGTGTCTGTAGCGTCGAGTTGGGCTCTGGACAATAGGCAGGCGTGTGGGAACCCTTGGGAATCCACCGTGAGCAGCGGAATTACCTGCTCCGGACTTCCCAACTCTGGTTGAGCTGATAGGAATGCACTGACCTCTGGTGGGATGCTTATGGACATCTACCTGCTCCATGGATTGGCGTTGGGATAGCTGTTCCGGCGTTTGACGCCCTTAGCGACGCCGTTGTTGAAGCCGAGCCGCACTGAGGCAGGCTAAAGCGACCGGGATATGCCGCTGCAGTCGTCGCACTGTTTCCCAAGTGGCTCGCCAGTCCAGCCCTGGCCGTTTTTTCGAACGAATTCTGCAAAGCTACTCCGTGAATGATTTTTTCTTGCTCTTGAGTTTAGTCTTCTTCAAGAACCGCAAAGAGCGGAGCTCTAATGCTATAGTCTGCTGCTCGCAGAGGAACTCTGTTTTGAGAGATCGGTAGCCGTTACGACAATACATCGACTCATACCGAAGTTTTTGCAAGGCAGTTAAATTGCCCATATGCGTGAACTAGAGGCTGATATTTTCGTATGCTTGTCAGGGATACTAAATGGTGCTGGGTGACTTTGTCGCTTGCGATGGGGGAGAGAAAATCTGGGGAAGGCGTTTCGGTTGGCTTCGCGGTCATGCGTTGCTCTATGTGAATGGTGCTGAAGCATCCGAGTTTTCATTGCTGTTAATTTACGAAGCGCCGTCAGTGCTCGCTTAATAGCTGGTAATTAGTGTTTTGTATCTCAGTACTAAATATTAATCATTAAGGTTCATGAATTTTGTCTCCCCAATTTGACACGTATTGTACGTGGGCTTTATACTACAAGTTGGAGACAGTAGTCAACAAATATGTAGCATTTATCGTGCGGAGCGCGAGCTAGGAGGAGATTACTAATGAGCTTTGAAAAGCTACCTGCCGTCGAATTCACACAGGTCAGGTATTCCAAAGCGGACTGGGTAGCCACGATCACAATCGACCGTCCGGAATCTTACAATGCGTACAGCACGAGGGCATTGATCGAGCTTGCTGCAGCCTTCAAGGAAGCGGCATTCGATGACGAAGTAGCGGTAATTGTCTATACAGGAAGCGGTACTGCAGCATTCTGCACGGGTGGCGACGTCAAGGAATACGAGCGAGAGTATACGAAGTCGCCCCACGACTACTGGAAATACATGGGTCTGTTCAGTGCTTACATCGAGAGCATAATCAACTCCGGCAAGCCTGTTATTGCACGTCTCAATGGAATGGCGGTAGGTGGTGGAAACGAAAGCCAGCTGGCGTGCGATCTGTCCATTATCGCGGAGCACGCCTACGTTGGTCAGGTAGGCACCAAAGTGGGAAGCGTAGCAGCAGGTGGCTCCACGCAGTGGCTGCCGATAGTTGTAGGGGACAGGCGGGCACGCGAGATTCTCTTGCTCAACAAGCCGATACCTGCATACAAGGCGCTTGAGTGGGGCTTGGTTAATGAAGTCGTACCGTCGGTCGTGAAGGGCGGGGAGTTCATAGTAAATGCGACCCCTGAGCAGATTTCTAAGGCGAAGAAAGGTCAGGACGGCTACTCGATCGATCTCTCCAAGCTTGACGAGGCTGTTAATGCCATGGCCACTGAGTTGATCGACAAGTTCCCAGAGTGCACCAGATACACCAAGCAACAGGTGAACTTTTGGAAAGATCTTGCATGGCACCAGACAGTCGGCCATGCGCGTGATTGGCTGTCGATTCACTACTCGAGCTTCGAACCTATCGAGGGTATGAATGCATTTGTAGAGAAGCGTCAGCCTGGTTACAGGATGCTGCGTGAGCGGGCGGCATCAGGTGGCTCATCCGAATTCCCTTGGGGGCCGTATGGAAAGAGTTGCCCTGCGTGCGGAGCACGTTTTATTCCCTCTCAATTTAGTTATTGTGGCAATTGTGGCAGTGCCTTGGAAGACGGTTCGTCAAGTGCGGCCGTTGACTCCAAAGCGAATTCGGTGAAAGGGTGATGACGTTGCCGCGTCTTTTGGATTCATACGAGAGCAAGTCGATTGACGATGCGATCATCATGTGCAGGGATCTTGTCGAAGATGTCGATTATCCCACAGTCAAAAAGTGGAGAGACAATGGCGGGAAGGTTGTAGGCCACTTTCAGGTTTACTTCCCAGAGGAGATTGTCCATGCTGCTGGACTTCTTCCCTTCAAGGTGCGTGGTTCCAACATCGAGGCTAGGCAGGGTGAGTCGCACTTCGGCTCCTACCTCTGCTCTATTCTCAAGACCTCGCTTGAAATAGCGCTTGGGGGCCAGGTCACCTTGGACATGTTCGTCTCGCATCCCATCTGTGACTCTGCTCGAAACCTGGCTGCAGTATTTGGCCGGAACTTCGACTACCCCTGCGAGATCCTGTACCTCCCACAGAACCCGAACTCAAAGTTCGCCGCGGATTATCTGCGCGGTGAGTACGCGAGACTTGCACGTGAAGTAGAGAAGATTGCTGGGCGCGAGATCACTACCGAGCAGCTCAACAATTCGATTGAAGTCTTCAACAAGAACCGCGCTCTAATGAGGGAGCTCTATGCAATAAAGCGTGACACACCGTGGCTTTTGGCCGTGGATGAGGCATATGTGCTTGTTGCAGTTGGAGGAATGATCCCGCGCGAGGAGCACAACGCGTTGCTCGAGTGGGCGATTCCGAAGATTCGCAAACGTGATATTGCACCGCAGGACCGTATGCGGCTGGTCTTCTCGGGCGGATTCTGCGAGCAGCCGCCGCTTGACCTCCTCCACGTCATTGCCCAGTTCTCTTATGTGGTCGACGATGACCTTTTGGTCGGGCTGCGCTACATCGTAGATGACATTGTCGCAGGTGATGATCCATTCGCCGCACTTGCCGAGGCTTACATCAACAAGTCCTCTTACAGCCCGGTGCAGCATGACCTTGACAAGCCCAAGGAGCACATGCTTCTCAAGCAGATCAAGGCTGCGAATGCCGGCGCCGCAATCATTTCTGCAGCCAAGATGTGCGAGCCTGGGCTTGACGAGCAAGTGGCCTACACTAAGGCGCTAGATGACGAAGGTATTCGCTACTTCGTTACGGAGTTTGAAGAGCGAATGTCTAACTTTGACAGTCTAGAAATCCAGCTCGAAACATTTATCGAGAACCTACTCTTTGCATAATCGGAGGCAATAATGTCAACTACCACTTCTAATTTGTCTCAAGGAGCTGCAGCTACTAAGGACAAGTCGTCCATCATCGGCCGCGGCAACAAAGAGGGCAACCAGCTCTTCAGGGACTGGTACCAAGAGCTGACTACAGCGCCTCAACGAGGCGAGCACTCAGCTTACGTGTTCGTCATGGGAAGCATGGCTGAGGTACTTCAGTCATTTGGGATCCACACAATCTTTCCAGAGGTGAATGGACTTCAGACTGCGGTTCGCCACGTCGCAGACGATTACATTGCTCAGGGCGAGGACTACGGATTCTCCACCGATGTTTGTGGCTATGTAAAGGCGGACGTCGGCCTTCAGCTGCGCGGTGGGGATCACCCGATGGGCAAGATTCCCAAACCATCGCTTGCTGTCTACACCAACGCCTGCAACACTTACGTCAAGTGGGCCGAGATCTGGGAGCGCATGTACAACATGCCAAGCGTCACGATAGATGTGCCGGGTTCTCGGGCTGCTGGCCGACACACCTGGAGCGGGCATGTCGACTTTGAAAATGACCTCAAGTACGTTCGTGGCCAGATCAATGAGCTGATCACCGTATGCGAGCAGGTGACCGGCAAGAAGTTCGACATAGACAGGCTCCGCGAGACCATGCACTACTCGAACGTGATGCTAGAGAGGTACGAGCGGCTGCTCGAACTGAACAAAGCTATTCCGGCACCGTATAACGCGGTGACCGATGGAACGGTCTATCTCGGAGTGGCGAACGGATTCCGTGGCCGCGCAGAGGGCGCTCAGTACTTCACCGATTTGGTTGAGGAGATGGAGTACAAGGTTGCGAACAAGATCGGCACTACCTTTGAGGAGAAATACCGTCTAGTTTTTGTGGGAGTTCCCTGCTATCCGATATTCCGCCGGTTTAACGAGATGTTTACTGAATGGGGTGGGGCTTTCGTCGGATCGAGCTATATGTGGTTTGCTTCCGGAGGTGCCAACACCGGCTTCCAGTATGACTTGGACAACCCAATGGACAGTCTTGCAGAGGGGCTTCTGGTGACCACAAGGGACGCTATGGATACCATGTTCTTCTCGAACAGGCAAATAGTTGACAACATCGAGCCCTACAAGATTGACGGTGTTGTGTACCACCCGATCAAGTCCTGTCGCACAGTATCGACCGGCCTTGCCGATAACCGTCGCGCGGTGATCGACGAGTCTGGAGCGGCAACGTTGTTTATCGAGTCCGACCACATGGACAAGCGAGTTGTTTCCGAGGCCCAGATGAAGAACCGTATTGACGCATTCTTTGAGGGTCTGGCGACACGTAAGGTGAGAGAAAGCAGATAGTCGAGCCTAGAGGCTAGATAGGAGAGTATAGAGATGGCATATGCGGGAGGAGTCGACGTAGGCTCGACTCAGACTAAAGCGGTGATCATCAATGAGAAGCTCGAGATCGTAGGCCGGTCGCTTACAGATACCGGGTCCAACGTGACCGTCGCCGCAGAGAATGCGTTCAACGAGGCCATAAAGAATGCTGACATCCATGAAGAGGAAGAAGGCGTTGAGTTCATCGTTGGTACAGGTTATGGACGGTACAAGGTTACCTTCGGTGATGCACAGACCACTGAAATCTCTTGTCACGGTAGAGGCGCCGTTCACATGTTCCCAGGGACGCGCACAGTGGTTGACATGGGCGGCCAGGACACCAAGGCGATCCGAGTCGCTGAAACCGGCGAAATCCTTGACTTCGTGATGAATGACAAGTGTGCAGCCGGTACGGGGCGTTTTCTTGGTGCTGCAGCTTCGGCGCTTGGCGTCCCTTTAGGTGAGCTTGGAGGTGTTGCACTGAAGTCATCGAGACCAGTAAAGATTTCCACTACTTGCACAGTGTTTGCTGATGGCGAGATCCTTTCACTTATCGGAAAGGGCAAGAAAGTTGAGGACGTTCTTCTAGGTGTTCACCAGTCGGTCGTATCGAGAGCGCTCAGCCTCATGCGTCGGGTCGGAATCGAGAAGGAGGTCACCTTCACCGGAGGCGTTGCCAACAACATCGGCATGGTGACTGTCCTTAATCAGGAGTTGGGCTTTGATTGCAACGTGAGCTCTGACTCTCACTACATGGGTGCTCTAGGCGCAGCGCTCTTTGCAATGGACCGTATTATGGCAGGCCGCAAGGGACAACACGGCATGGCGGAGGTGAAGTAGTAATGGGAATCACTGCTGGGATTGATGTCGGGACAACTTATACAAAAGCGTTGCTGCTAAACGACGAGAATGAAATCATTGCAAGGAAGCTCAACAAAACGGGTTACAAGCCTGGTGATGTCGCGGAGCAGACGTACGACGAGGTGCTGAAGGAAGCTGGGCTCGAGCGTGGTGACATCGCATATGTCGTGGCCACCGGACTCGGACGCTTCCAGGCTACCTTCAGCCAGCTGAATGTCACGGATCTCACTTCGGCATCGTGGGGTTCGCATGCACTTTTCCCGGGCACGCGGACCATTCTCGATGTGGGCGGCCAATCAGTCAAGGCTCTTCGTTGTGACGCGTCAAAGCAGGTGACATCGTTCAGGCTGAACGAGAAGTGCGCAGCTGGGACCGGCGCTTTTCTTGAGAAGACTGCTCGGTACATGAACTTCGACACAGAAGACATAGGCGCTCTGGCGGTGACTTCTACCGTTGATGTGCCGATTTCAGGCGTTTGCACGGTGTTTGCTGAGGCAGAGGTGATCAACCACCTGTCGCAAGGTGTGGCTGCCGCCGACATCATGCAGGGGTCTATTATCTCTCTCGTCGGAAAGTCTGTTCAGCTTGTCAAGCGCGTGAAGATGGAGCCGGAAGTCACCCTTATCGGAGGCATCATGCGGTTTCCCTCGATGGTGACTGCAGTCAAGGAGCAGCTGGGAGTCGACGCCAACGTTGCCGAGGGCGACATGGTGCAGTACATATCGGCTCTTGGCTCGGCTCACCTTGCACGGTTCCAGTTCAACAAGCTTCGGGCTTCGGCGGATGCGGGTAGTGTAGGTGTAAAATGAGCGTCCACCGGGACATTGAGCTGATGGCGGAGGGCTGGGACCGCCGCTTCGAAGCCGATGTATCGAGGATCGATGAGATTGTCCAGATGTATTCCGAAATGGGGTATGAAGTCACCACCAGCGAGACCGTGCCCGACGATTTTGGTCCCGATTGTGCAGGATGTGCGATTGCTGCGTCATGCCAGAGGTACGTGGTCGTATATACGCGAACTCCAGTAAAGGAGGCGGTAGAGAGTGGCCGATAATCGCGAGCTGGTCAACCTGATTGGGACGCTGGAAAGCGAGCATGTAGAGGTTCGGGACGCATTGGCGAAGATTGATTCAGCCGTTACTGCCCAAAATGCTTCTGCACTGTCTGCTGCATTGACAAGCGGGTTGGGGGTCCTTGGCGCAGGTTTAGATTCTCACAGCCTTGCCGAGGACAACGATCTTTTCCCGGCAATTGCTGAGATGATGGGAGAGGGTCTTGTTAGCGTATTTGTCGAGGAGCACATCCGGATCAGATCGCTGCGGGATCAAATATACCAAGCCATGGACAGGGGCGACGCCGATTTCGAGGGAAGTGGGGAGTTTTCCGAACTCTTGGGTGATCATATTTACCGCGAGGATGCGATGCTGTTTCCGTCGGCTAGGAGCATGTTGGCAGATTAGACGACAGCGCTCTATCTCGGTTGAGGTCTTGTTGGCCTAACACTGTGTACTTAGGTGGGCACCCTGCTTGTATAGAGCTGGATGCCCACCCTTTTTTATGCGCAGGTTATCGCATGATTGACCTTGCTGACAGGCTTAGTGAATAAATAGGGCTATCTTGTCTTTTGCGCCATGGTTTGTGAAAGTCCTAAGCCGACAGAGGGGTTTGGAACTGCGACACACAACTTCATCTGATCTGGGTTGCGTGGCGCGTTTACTTGTGAAGACTTTTGACATCGATCTTTCAGTGGAAGAATCAAGAACGCCGGTAGAAAGCACTTGATAAATCGAAAATTGTCGATGTATAGTAATGGTAGGTGATGGTTATGGAAACTTCACAGGTGAAAGTGAACGAAGTTGCTCGCCTCTACGCCGCGTTAGGCCATTCTTTGCGGCTTCAAGCGGTCATGTTTTTGGCAAGCCAACCAAGCAGAGGCGCTTACGTTTCTGATGTTGTGGCATACCTTCAGCGAGCTCAATCGACTGTGAGCCATCACCTCAAGGTGCTGGTGGAAGCTGGCGTGCTCGAGGCTGAGCCGCATGGCAACTGGGGCTGGTATCAGATAGTGCCGACCTGGCTTACCCAGGTGCACGAGCACCTTTCAATGTTCGGCACAACTACTCCCGCATTTCCATCGGGGGTCGTCTTGTAGTTTCAAGAAGGAGGTCGTGATGCATACTTTTGGCATTGCACTGCTCTTCGGTATTGGCATAATGAGCGTAGCCCGCTGGGTTGAAGGTCCTCTTGGTGTTCTTCGGGACAAGATGAAGATTTCGGTCTTCCCTCTGCTCGAGGTGGCACTTGGCGTTGGACTTGCTTGGGCCATCAACTTCAACCTTTGGCAGCTCTGGAA
>JAJZIP010000342.1 GCA_021810525.1 Actinomycetes bacterium
AGTGCTCAATGCAGCGATTCCAACGCTGAGACGCAGCATTCCCAAGTGCATCTCGGAAAATAAAACTATTGATGGCCTTTCCACCGCAACCCTCGAAATCGCATACGATCATACAAACCCCCCATTTTGCTATCAGATGACTTATTTCTGATTCCTAATGATAAACCAAAACTTATCAAACATTCCTAAAACCTAAAAAGTAAATCGGAGCCAGTTTCCTCAACCTGCCCCCTAATAGCTTCCGATAACCAACATGGGCGGGTCGACGAAAACCTTTGGCTTTAGGAGATACTCAAAAAGGCCACACCAGGTCCGACTCCGACAGTGGATCTCTGCCTTTCGAGATCAAGTATTTGGAGAAATTCTCGGCCCAATCACGATGCCAAGCTTGTTCTGATAAGTACAATGCGTCGAGGCCCATAGAAAGCATCTCGGGGTACTTAAAACACTGCTTTAGAAGCACTGCTACGCACGCCTCAACGTCATTTTGTGCATTATGGAGCATTTCGGCCTCATCGACTCCATAGAAGGCACACAGGTCGATCAGTTTCCGTCCACCTTTGCGGTACTTGTCATAAAACCGATCTATCACCAATACGTCGAGCACTGGCCCTTTGAAGCCTCTATCGCTTAGGGAATCACCAAAGAACTTCTGCGAGAGATAATCAATCATCTTTAGATCGAAACTTACGTTCATGCCAACCACTGGGATATTTGCCATTGAGCTAGCAACCAAGGCGTATGCAATTCCAGCTATGGTTTTCTTGAGCTCCCGTCCATCTTGCTTCGCTCTCTCATTGGTTATTCCATGCACAGCTATCACAGCATCAGGAATTTCGACTTCAGGATTGATTATTCCATCGATCGCATGGGTTTCCACTCCACTGTCATAAAAGACAAAAGAGAAACTCACTGGTACGTCCCTGCGCGGATCTGTACCAGTTGTTTCAAGATCGAATCCAAGCAAAGGGCCTTGAGTCCACTCTGACACATCATTCTCCTTTGTTTTGCTTTCTATATATGTATGCATGGCATTCAGATCTTCAGTATGCTCCTGAACTGCGGGTTTGTCACAACTTGGACAGGTAACCTTCCCCCCGTCGCCCGAATGGTCAGTCCACCCAGCAGCCTTTATCTGCCGTACAGCCCCAGCTCTGTCTCTAGATCCCCAAGGGATATTCATGTGTTGAGAAAAAACGGTTCCACACACGTCGCAACAGATCATGAACCACTTACCTGTAATAAGGTACCTCTCCTCGACCCTCATCTACTAATCCTCGAATTCAAGTTCCCGACATTCCTTGCATAATCCGCCCAAAACTGTGTACTGTCCAGCTCGAACAATTGCAATATAAGTTTGCTTGGGAGACACCCTGCACCTATCGCAAGTGAGATCCTCTTCTTCAGTTGGTTTTGGCAGTGAAGTTACGCACCCCTGGCAAGACATGTGTTTCGCCCAGCTAGGCAAGAAAGTAGGTTGTGGGCTAGTGAGGTGTCCGCATGTTGTCAGTTCAGGATCGTTTCTCGAACGCAACGTCAATCGATCAGCAATAATTAGCGTCGCCCATTCCTGACCAATCTGACCATGCTGCACTGTGGATTTAGGATCCAGCTCACTCAGTCTGCTAAAAATCCGTCTAGCCTCATCATTGGCGGCTTGTTCTTGATCTGATTGAACAGTTTTACCTGGATCTCTGGAGCGCCTAAACATTGCGCCCTGGCCCAAATGTAGAAGCAATGGGGGTTCTACCTGCTTGGCGCATTTTCTAACTCCTTAGTCTTGTATTCCAGGTGAGCGACGTAAATCGACAGATCAAGTAAGTCTCTCCTTTTGATCTTGACGTAATTGTTAGTTAGCGAATCTTGCTTAGTGTACTGATCTGTAATAGCTTTCTTGAGCAACTCAGGATTTCGACCCACTCCACTTCTTGCCCGATCTGAATAAAATTCAGTTATTGCTTTTTCGCTTTGTAATTGGTCGATTTGCGCTCGTAGTTCGGCGTTCTCACCCTTCAACCCAGCGAGTCCGGCCTTTAGACGAGCAATCTCAACGCATAAGTTATGTACTTCCTGCCAATCAGATACGGTCATCGCTATTTCCTAACCTTTCCTTCAACTCAAGGACATTTTGCCAAGGGCAATCTGAAGCATGAAAGCCGTTTATTTGATCACCGCCGCAATACTCGCAAAAGTTAGAATCGTCCTTTAGGTGGATCTCTGCCATCTGAAATGCAAATCCAGCGGTCTGTAATAAAGCTTTAGCCACACTGAACGGCATTTGAAATACACCATCTCCCCATTCTTTTGGGGGATTAGGGCATTCGGCTTCGTCTAAATCGATTTGTTCCAGTAGTTCCTCAAAAATTGCCATTGAGTCTCCTTTGCGAACCCTGCTTCAATCTGTCTATTTCCAGTCGTTGCGTAGCTATTGTGTTTTCTAAAACCTGATGGGATTGTCTACAAATGCTGAGCTTTACTTTCAGCTCGGCAATCTTGTCCTGTAGCTCGCATA
>JAJZIP010000069.1 GCA_021810525.1 Actinomycetes bacterium
TGCCTTTGTGACTGGGCTTACTTTAATCGAAATTGGATTGTTAGCACTGAGTGCAATCGCATTTCTGGCAAATAACCACTCGGGCTGTTCGTCAAACTGCGTCGTTATGATGACTAACGCGGCTCCAGGCGGTGTTTTTCTTGGCTGGGTAGGATTCGTAACTGCCTCGGTCTTAGCGGTTCTAGCAATTCGGGCCTTCATAAAGGCTCGTCAGACCCAGGCAGTAACCCGGATAGAGTCGTTTATCGGTCGCCACAGCAATCTAGGCCAACATGAACTCGTAGTCCTTGATACTCAGGTGCTTGTCGCTCTAAGTGTGAATGGTCATCCTGGACAGGTACTAATTTCAGAAGGACTCTTAAGCACACTCG
Source organism: Actinomycetes bacterium (assembly GCA_021810525.1). Classification (GTDB taxonomy): domain Bacteria; phylum Actinomycetota; class Acidimicrobiia; order Acidimicrobiales; family Acidimicrobiaceae; genus SCQM01. Next base: position 372 of record JAJZIP010000069.1, read on the forward strand.
AACCTCACGAGATGGCTGCAGTGTTGAACCACGAACTGGCACATCTAGATCACTCACACCACAGGTACCTGCTCGTAGCCTTTATTGTGGAAGCTACATTTGGAAGGTTATCACCGATTAAACGTAGTGCCGATGCGTTGCGGCTCGGTATAGAACGATGGGCTGACGAGACTGCAGCATCAACGCTTCAAGATGGCCGATGCCATGTTCGATCGGCATTATTACACACTGTTGGAGTACGAATTGATCCCGCTATCGCCGGTTTTTCAGCACTTGGCACTGTCGTTGAACGACTAAATGCGCTAGAAGCACCTCTACCAAATCCGCCAATAAAGGTGCGCAGTTTGCTATATATGCCAGGCACGGTTCTCGGAGTCATTGCTGTAGGCGCTGCAACATCCTGGCTCAATGAACTACATCTGTTGCTCCTAATGGCCGACCGCTGTCACCTCTAATTCCGATCAAATTTAGTTTCTTCTACCCACCCTACCTTTAGTTGCCAATTCGAGAACATCGCTAAAAATTCTCCGTATCTCATAGCCAAACTTGCTATTTCATCACCTACACTGCGTAGTAGTATGTTCCTCAGGAATCAGGCGTTAGGCCGACATGGAGGTAACGCATGTTTGAAGGGAAGGTGAAGTGGCGGATTGGTTTTATCCCGCGACCAGTTTCGCATTCGGTGTAGTGACCAGCAGCAGTCTCTGGACAGGGAGTTCGCTTGTCGTTGCGCTGGTTGCCGGACTCGTGGCACTGCTGGCACCCTGTTGCGTGTCGGTGATGTTGCCGGCGTACCTGTCAGCCTTTCTTCAGAACCGGTGGCGGATCGTAGCGATGACCTTCATCTACGGAGCTGGCGTGGCCACAGTGGTGCTGCCACTCGCGCTTGGTGCTGCAGCGTTGCGCCAGTTCATTCTCGGCCAGCACGCTATTGCCTTCGGCGTTGGCGGAGCGTTGCTTTTGGTGCTTGGCACCTACACGCTTCTTGGAGGGAGCGTGAGTCTTCCCATGCCACATATGCGTCAAGCGAGCAGACGAGGACCCCTTGGGATCTACGCAATGGGAGTGGTTGCAGGGCTCGCAAGCGCGTGTTGTGCCCCGGTTCTTATTGGAGTTGTCGCCATCTCCGGTCTAGCGCCGTCATTTTTCACATCTCTTACGTTGGGCGTCGCGTACGTAGCCGGCATGGTTGGCCCACTGTTCGGGATGGCGCTTTTCTGGACCCGCATAGAGCCAAAAATCGAAAGGATCACCCGTTCGCGCACGGTTCGGTTACGCCTCGGGTCTATCAGGCGCGAACTGTCAGGAACCGCATTCGCCAGTGGAATTCTGCTCTTTGTCATGGGCGGCACAACGTTGTGGATGGCAGCATCGGGCGAATCCATGCTTTCCGCTGGCGGATGGGAGGCGAACTTTGCAGCAGATCTCAACCACTACGGTCACGTCATCGACGATGCTCTAGCCGGCATACCAAGTTTCGTTATCGCATTGGTGCTAGTCATAGTTACGGCTCTCCTCGTATCGAAAGCTGGCGCAGAGATCGGGTGGTGGGGGCGTAAGACGCCCAAAAATGCAAAAACCACAAAAGGTCCAAAAGTAATACCTACGAAATCAGTAGACGAGAAGATATAGGTTGGCAAAATTGAATAAGTCGCCTTCGAATCATTCTCACCCCTCACGTTCTACAAAGTCCACCAAGACTTCCACCATGCGCAGCAACACGGCGCTGCCAACTCGACGTCAAACACAATCAAACACTAAAGAGTCGGCTATACCGAAACGCCGGATTCTGCACATTGGCATCTGGACCCTTGTGGCGCTTGGCGGGCTTAGTGGGCTTTATTTTGCATTCGCATCCAACTTGAAGTCGGGCGAGCCCCACGGTGGCTCCGGGCCGACCTACGTGGTGGCTAGTCCTGGACCAGGTGAACCTGCCCCTCCGGTGAACCTGCCCACTACCTCAGGAAGTAAGTTCAACCTTGCCGCCTACCGGGGCCAGCGAGTGCTGCTCTATTTCCAAGAGGGCGTTACTTGCCAACCGTGTTGGACCCAGCTCCAGGCGATAGACACCGACCTCGGTGCCTTCCATGCGCTCGGCATCACCCAGATTGCAAGCATCGCTATTGACCCGACATCGGCTCTTCGGGAGATGGCGGTTAGCGACACCATCACGACACCGGTGCTCGCCGACTCGACGGGGGTTGTGTCAAATGCCTACCACGCCAACAGCTACGGGATGATGGGCACCTCTGAGGATGGACACAGCTTCGTGCTCGTAGGTCGAACCGGAAGGATCCTATGGCGAGGAGACTTCGGAGGGGCGCCGAATTACACCATGTACGTCCCCGTCAAGAACTTGTTATCTGACCTGCAGGCGGGTCTAGCTCAGGCGAGTTCCTAACCTTGGACGTCGTCATCCTTACAAAGACCGACTGTCACTTCTGCGAGATGGCAACCGAAATTCTTGGCAGTTTAGAGTCAGAGTTTAACCTTGAAATACGGCGCGTGGATCTTTCCAGTCAAGAAGGAAACCTGATTGCGCAGAAGGTCCGCCTACCCATCCCTCCTGGAATCCTTATTGACGATGAGCTCTTCAGCTATGGACGCCCATCGGAACGCAGGCTTAGGCGAGAATTTGGGAAACGGCTTGGAAGGATCACAAAGTGAAACTTTCCTTTTCGTCTCGTCCTGCAATAACGAGCGAAACAGTCTCCGAAAATCACAGAGACTTTCCCGACAGCTTCATAGTTGGGAAGGAACCTTTTAAAAGTTCTGATCAGGACCAAGTGAACCTGGGTCTGTCGGGCTCCGCTATGCGCCTACGAAGCAGATCAGTCATGATAACTTCCATTGGTGTAAGTCTCGCATTTATCATTTTCATGGTGTTTCTGGCGATATCTCCGCCACAATCCCAACGACATTTGCAAAGTCCACTCGTCGGTAAGAACGCGCCAGCTTTATTTGGTACAACCATTACCGGCATCCATTTTTCTCTTAACAGCTATACAGGCCATTATGTATTTGTTGATTTTTTTGCTTCTTGGTGCCCAGCATGTGTAACGGAACAACCCCAGCTAAATGCGTTCGTCCGTGACCAAACCCCAAAGACAAACGGTGCACGCTTGGTAGGAGTAATCTTTGGCGATAGAGTAAGCAACGTTCGATCCTTCCTGGGCAAAGAGGTCGGCAAATACCCTGTGCTTCCCGACCCAACCGGGACCTTCGCTCTCCATTGGGGGGTTGGAAACGCAGCTGAAATGTATCTCGTTGCCCCTAGCGGCCAAATTTTGGCAAAAATCAACGGTGGCGTTACTGAAAAAGAACTCGACACACTAATTGCAAAAGCACGGAGCGTAAATGCATAAGACGGCTGCCACCTCGCGCAACTTGCACGACTCACGTCTATCACGGAACGGGTTCATAGAAGCCGCGCAGAACCGCTCTTGCCGAGTTCTATTCATAGTTGTCTTTACGGCTGTTACAGTCACCTACAGCCTATTGCTACCTTTCAAATACACCCAGCAACTCTCATTTACAAATTGGAATTATCTGAGTTTTCGTCTTGCAGCTTTCAGTATCGCTTACGGCCTAGCCTTTGCTGCTGTTGTCTCGTTACAAGTCTACGCGATCAGCAAACTCACTCGTGTAGCTAGAAAGAGTGGCACCACAACGACGCTAAGCACGGCAGCCAGCCTACTTACGTGTCTTGGCTGTTGCAGTCCCTTAGTCCCAAGCGCCCTTGGAATATTCGGTCTATCAGGAATTGCTTTAATCACTACCTCTATACCCATCGAGCGCTTCCTAGCTAACAATCAGGATGTTCTTTTGGCTGGGGGTCTTGTTCTAATTCTTTTCTCAGCGGTGTGGAGCGCTAAGAGAGTAGCCCTAGGTAGCTGCGACATAATCACTGGGCCGCGCAACTCGGAGGAAAAGGGAGTCTTGGAGAAATGGTAAGTAAAAGACGAGTAGTAACCCAGCATGTGGGTTTAGCTGAGCCAAACTATTTGGAATCCAACAGAAACACTGAAAAACCTTATTCGGTCCCATCAAATTCTGCCGACAAACAAGCCAACGCGCCCACCCGTATGGAATCGTATCTAAACCAAGTTGCCCCAGTAGTCCTTGCCGTCACATATTGGTTCGATCCCCCACCTGGAGCAGATGCCTCTTCTTATACGATTCGAATATCTGCGAAACGTCTCAATGTCACAGGCCGAAGACAGCCAGCAGACCAGGTAATCCATGAGGTGACCGTGAACGGCATCGTAACGGGCTGTGGTCCCGTAGCAGTGATGGCAAAGATTCAGGGAATCAATCCCGGTACTTGGGAAGTATCCGCTAAAATTGTTACTACAAGCGATTCAGGCTTCCGGCAAAAGGAGCGCCAGGGAAAGACCACTGAGATGGTTCCGCCCGTCTACCGTTCAGCCTGGAGCTGGCGCAAATGGTCGCTGCGAGCAGCATCATCAACGCCAGTCGAAACTTGCCTAGCTCCATTCGCCAAACCTCCAGCAGTCATCATTGGAAGTTGGGCAGTTTTTGTTGCAAGTGGCATAGTTGCGGCCGTTGGGACACAATTCTGGGTCGTAGATTTGTTGAAACTTGATCCGGCCAGAGTTCTGATTGCCTCGGTAACGGGTATTATCGCTGGCGCAATCGGTGCCAAGCTTTGGTTTGTAATCTTGCATCTGCGTGAAAAACGCCTTGAGGGCTGGTGTCTCCAAGGCATGGTGGCAGGAATTGCAGTTGTGTTCCCTGCACTGCTGGCAATGCTGAATCTACCTGTAGCTACGATCCTCGACGCGTCAACCCCCGGGATCATGCTCGGCTTGGCCATAGGAAGGCTTGGGTGCTTTTTCACAGGCTGCTGCGCAGGGCGCCCTACCGCATCGAAGTGGGGATTATGGAGTTCAGACCGCATCGTAGGAATGCGACGCATACCTACCCAGCTGATGGAGTCAGGACTTGCACTTTTGCTCAGCGTGATCATATTTGCCTCTATTTATTTTGAAAAAACATTTAATGGAGCATTATTTGTCGCGGCCTTGTCGGCGTACACCCTCGTACGGCAGGGCCTCCTTCAGCTTCGGTTAGAACGCCGCAACTCCAGGTTTGGTAGTCCGCTCACAGCTATAGCAGCTGCAATTGTTTTAGTGGGAACACTCGTCTTAGCCATAACTGGCTGGTGATGATGTACTATAATTTTCCAAACTTGGCGACTATAGTGTTTGCTGTCCTTGGTCAGGCGATCATGCTGGTTAGCCCATGAGCGTCACCGCCAGTAGTGGATCTTGGCGACGGCTAACTGGTGGACCTGCGCCGCTGCCCGAGGAGACTCGCAGTGGTTGGCTTACTCGACGGTACCTCGAGATCGCATTGGGGCTTCTCTGGCTTATAGACGGGGTTCTACAGTTCCAGCCCTACATGTTCAGCCGAGCATTCTTCGTGAACGTACTCGGTATGGCGGAAATGGGAAGTGTTCCTCGTCCGATCACGCTAATCACTCACAGCATCTCTGTCCTGATGTCCAGCCACGCGGTGCTCTTCAATACTATCTTCGCCACTACGCAGGTGGCTATAGGTGTTGGCCTGCTCTGGAGCCGATCAGCCACCATAGCTCGATTCGCCTCCATCGTCTGGGCACTCGGCGTATGGTCAGTAGGTGAGGGCTTTGGAGGCATGTTCATGCCGGGTGTGAATCCACTTGAGGGCGCACCAGGTGCCGTGGTCCTCTACGCTATTATCGCAATCGTGTGTTGGCCCAAACGTGTCGAGGGTGACGCAGTGGCCGATTGCGGACTCCTCGGGGGAACTGTAACGCGTGTGTTGTGGATTGCGTTTTGGATAGGAACCGCCTTACTCGAACTTGAGATGGCCAACAACGCTCCAAATGCACTTGCGTCCCAGCTCTTCGAGCTCGCCCAAGGTGAACCCGCACCAATTGCCACAATGGACCGTACCGCGGCCCACCTTGTATTTGGCCACGGCCCTGAGCTTGCACTTCTGATCCTGATAGCCCAGACACTCGTCGGGTGGTGGGTGTTACGTCCAAGTACTCGGCGCTTGGCGCTTGGAGTCGGCATCGCCATCGCTACCATTTACTGGATTATCGGTCAAAATTTCGGTACTATTTTCACTGGGCAGGGAACCGACCCGAACACTGGGCCGCTGATAGTACTTCTTGCACTCTCACTCTGGCCTCGAAGCAAGGCACAACCCCTAAATCCGCTGCCATCTAAGCCGACATCTTAGGCCAAGCCAGGCAAGACGTTTATGCTCCGACGACCAAAAATGGACTGCTCTGAACCAGTAGCGGTGGATATACCAACTCGATCAGACAAAATTTCACTGAGCCGGCTGCCGATAGCAGGCAGCAGCGAGGAACATATAGACATTATCGGGAGCAGTAAACAGATCAGATAGAGAAGCGGCGTTGCCCATCAGGAGATGCGCCGACCTAGACAAGCATGCCCATGCTGATCAAGTGCTTCCCAATTGAGCCAGACATGTCGTTTTTACCTTGCAGCACTGTGTAGAACATAATAATTCCGACAATGTGTAGTTTATGCTAGTCTATCTATAGTTTAGATCTCGGTGGGACCTCTGAGACGATATCCCCGATAGGAACTTGTTAACATTCAGAAGAGCCGTAGGAGCTACCCCAGCTAGATGCATGGACCAATGGAGGAAGGATAATATATGATCCGACATTTCATGAACGGTGCCCTGCCTCCCGACCGTATTCTAGTCGTGGGGTGCGATACCAACAACAAGTACCACCCATCCACTCGTGGGGGGCTTCTTCACAAAATCTGCTGGCGGCTGGACACCTCAAAATCGGTGCCTACCACAACGACTTTTCCGCTAATCATTTGGAGGAAAATAACCGAAGGTAACGCAGGCAGCGAATTCAACATTGTCCGTTGCCAGCTTAGGTACCTCAGATCCCAACAGTTCGTCTTCGAACCCATCCTTATCTCTACCCCGATGTCCTATATCGCGACCCAGCCGCAGGCTTCATGATGCATTCGGCAGACGCTCGACACAGTGTATTCCGGACCATTGCCATGGCCATCTGTGGACTGCTCTCCGTGCAGTTCCTACTTGGGATGTACGTGAACCTCTATGTTAACCTACCTCCAGTCACAACAACCGTAGGGGGAGGATTTGGTGGACCAATGATGGGGCAATTTGCGACGATGTTCTCGCCAGGGCAACCCATACTCGTGGTACATATGATGCTCGGAATGATCCTTATAGTCACCGGAGTCATTGCACTCATTGCCGCCATGAACTCTCAGGACCACTTCACCATTGCTTGGAGTGCTACGGGACTTGCAGCCCTCATAGCTTCCGCGTACGGCGGAATCTCCTTCTTCATGTTCGGGCACAACAACTTAGCCTCCTACCTGATGGCAGTCGGGTTCCTCGTGTGCTTTGCCTCCTACCTCGTCATAGCAGTCCGAAACCCCTCACCATCTCATCTCCCGGTCAAGACACAGCAAACCCGAGAGATGAATTAAGATGGAATCAGCACTGCTGCCTTTGCTGGCTGTTGGGGCAGGGCTGTTGTCATTCGCTTCGCCGTGCGCGCTACCTCTCATCCCGAGCTACCTCTCCTATGTCTCAGGCCTGCCCGTCAGCGAACTTGACCAGAGAAAGGCACGAGGCGTAGCCCTGCGCTCATCCCTCGGTTTCGTCGCTGGATTTGCCTTTGTCTTCACCCTACTCGGAGCGTCATCAAGCTTTCTCGGGTCGCTCTTAGTCCACAACCTCCCAATCACTATCCGTGTGGCTGGGATAATAATCATTGTGATAGGGATGGAGTCCATGGGCTTGCTCCAAATCCATGTGCTAGACCAGGAACGGCGTCTGGACCTTGCTAGAATGCCAAGGGGACCTCGAGGATCTATACCGCTTGGCATGGCATTCGCATTCGGTTGGGTCCCGTGCATCGGTCCACTGCTCGCGACCATCCTGGCTGTGGCGAGCACTAAAGGCACTTTGGCCTGGGGAGCAATACTACTTGCATTGTACTCGCTCGGCCTAGGCATTCCCTTTGTGCTTCTGGCCCTCGGCTTTTCCAATGTGAGACGCTCGCTCGTATGGCTGCGCAGAAACGGTCGCACCATCCAATTAGCGGGTGGATTTTTACTAATCTGCATCGGCGTATTATTTGTGATCGGCGCCTGGCAGAGACTTTTCGTGCCCCTTCAGTCACAGTTCGCTAAATTAGAGTGGTGACCGTTATGATTCAGAACCCCAGAAGCGCGCCCTCAAGTGTAGACCACGACTTTCCGCGGCCTCTCCGTCCGGCCTGGTGGGCAGCGGCCGCAGCAGTGGTGGTACTTGCCGTGGTTATGGGAGTTTTTGCGGCATTCGGGCCACAACTCTCAGTCCGCAGCTCCGGTACCCATTTAGGAACTACCACCGTAAACGGATTCAACCGACTACACGGCAAGCCCGCCCCACCTTTTTCTGTCTCGAGTCTCCGTGATCCCCAGGCCGATATCTCGCTCTCGAGCTTTCGAGGTCGGCCTCTGGTGCTGAACTTCTGGGCGTCATGGTGCCTTCCGTGCCGCAAGGAGATGCCAGCTATAGAAGCCGTGGCACGTGAGATGGGTACTTCCGTGAGCTTCATCGGGATAGACACCAACGACACGAAAAGCTCCGCTTTGAGCTTCTCAGCACAAACTGGGGTCACCTACCCCCTCGGCTTTGACCCGAGCGCGAAAGTAGCGTCCTCTTATGGGATCTTTGGTCTTCCCACAACTTTCTTCGTCTCGCGTGACGGACGACTCCTTGGTCGTCAGGTAGGAGCAATGACTGCTGTCCAGCTCAAAACGCTCATTGCCCAGGTTTTCAATACCCACTAGGGCCATCACGGTTCATGAATTGCGCGACACAGTACACAGCAGCCTCGCTCACTCTTGGAGAATCGCTTTACTTAGAAAACGGAGTCCGTGTAGACAGGCCATCCAAACGCCCTCAGCACTGCATACATAATAGGTGCAAGCGTGCATTTGGTACCATCACAAGTGGGCCAACAACTACCAGATCATCCACCGTTTTCCCCAGAGCCAATACCATCCGCCCGTCTCACCACATTTACCTTGGCTATCCAAGGCACCACTCCATTCCAGTGTGGGAGTATTGATCACCAGCAAAGTGCTGGTCAGCTGACCACGATCATGCCGAACATGCCCATCGCCGCGTGACCAGGTACCGGACACAGATAGTGGTAGGTACCAGAGGCGGCGATGAGATTGGCACTGCGCGTGTAATAGCTCGCGCTTGATGTGTCCGTGGTAGTGCGCGGAGGTAGTGGCATCAAGAAGAAGTCGTCCGTTACACCAGCCATCGCCATAGAGGGGTATGGCGGAGGGGTAACGGTCAACTCAAAACCGTGCATGTAGCCCCAGTCCGTGTTCACTAATACGACATCTACCTGCGTTCCAGGTCGCATCACGACAGTTGGGTTGACCAGCCCGTCGATTTCCCAAGTCATATTGGGTTTCCCATGGGGAGAAGCCAGAGCAACTAGGGTCACAGACCTCCCTGTGTAAGTGGCAGTATTGGTGTTTTGGTCGATGCTAGCGCCCTGCTTACCTCGACTTACAAGGGTCGAGAGGCCCGCATTAGTGATCGTGCGCTCTCGCTCGCCGCCGCTACCCATCATGGCGGATGACGATGCCATCATGGCGGATGACGAACCCATGAGTCCAACTCCACCGAGATCAAGAGATGACCTAGTTATCGTGGGACCTTTGGTAGTAGAATTGTTTGTAGTGTCCAGTGTCTGAGAATATGCAACCCCGCCGAAGACGGCTGCTGATACCGCTAAAGCAACTCCTGCGACCAACCAACGATTCGTTCGCTTAAGTTTCACAAATCCCATCCTTCCTCTCTCTTTTCTCATCTCTGTTGACGATCGAACCTACATTTGAGTTTTTGCTTTTTCCAACTACTACATGATATAGTAGATGCTAGGTGACGGTGGCTGGGCCAGCCGCTGTGAAATTTACTCATCAGAGGAGATTTTTAGATGTGTCTGAATCGTAAGGTACTAATCGGGTCCGCGGTGGTTGTGCTCGGCATCTTGGCATTTGACCGGTCACTCATTTGGCATATATTGCCCCTGCTGCTGTTCGCCATCTGTCCGCTCTCAATGGTTCTCATGATGCGGGGGATGAGCAAGATGGGTGGAATGCAGGGGATGAACGGCAATAGTCAGAGCTGCGCGATACCGTCGAGTTCTCCTGGCACTACGGGGATGACCTCCATGGACCAGGGGCTAACCGGAATGGGAATGGAACATGTCGGGACCGTAAGCCCCAACCAAGCCACCATGGATGAGTTGGCTCGGCTGCGTTCGGAAGTCGACCAGTTGCGGGCCGAGAGGACCACAAAGACAGAGCGCGAAATCGGCACGTAGTAACGACTAGCTTGTCACGCTATTGGGTCAGATCTGAAGAGAAGTGAAAACACACGTCACGCGTGACCATCTCATGGCGTGTCAGATACGTTGACTTCATTTGAAAGAATAGCTTCGAAGCGATGAGGTTCGTCACAGCGAGACCCTTTGCGCAACGTCAAAAATAGAAAGAGACGGCCACACTGCAGCCTTCAAAGGTGGTCGCTATGGAAGGCTGCAGTGTGACTATCAACAATTAGTAGCCCTTTGTTTATCTTTTATTCGTGGACAGAAAACAAATCTGATTGCCATATATATATAGATATAGATATGAACCAATCAAAAGACCTGGTAAACACGTGATTTTTTCAACTATTTCATCTTCACTCATAGATGGCCTTAGAGAAGGTTCCTATATGTTTTGGGAGACTGGTTGGGCCCTTGTTCTGGGTTTCGGCCTTTCCGGTACTGTCCAGTCCTTCGTGACTCGAAAGGAAATGGAAAAAACACTAGGCGACCATAAACCAAAGACAATCGCTAAGGCCTCAGTCCTGGGCATGGCCTCCTCGTCTTGTTCCTATGCTGCCACGGCGATGGCAAAATCCCTCTTCTCTAAAGGGGCTGACTTCTTAGCGGCCATGTCTTTCATGTTCGCCTCAACAAATTTGGTAGTGGAGTTGGGCATTGTAATTGTCGTCCTATTGGGGTGGCAGTTTTTTGCAGCTGAATTCATAGGTGGCCCAATCATGATTGCCTTGTTGGTTATGGCAGGTAGCGTCACAATTGCACCTACTTTGATTCAAAGGGCACGAAATGCGTTGCGGTCAAATGAAGCCGACTTTGATCAGAGCAGTGAAGCTTCGCGATCAATTGCGCAATTTGGGGATGTTCACAACCATGGTAATTACCCAACCCATGAACCAGCGAATAACGCTAATAAGCCTCTTTGCAGACGCCTAAAAGATCCAGCCCTATGGGCTGATGCTGCCAGCTACGCTATAGCCGATTTGAAAATGTTACGCAAAGAGATGCTGATAGGCTACCTGATTGCCGGGTACCTTGCCACAATAGTCCCCACCTCAATCTGGAAAGTAGTCTTCATAAGTGGGCACGGCACCCTAACTCAGATCGAAAATGCTTTAGTAGGCCCCATAATTGCCTTTGTCAGTTTCGTCTGCTCAGTTGGCAATATCCCTTTGGCTGCAGCTTTGTGGAAAGGTGGTATTTCATTTGGCGGTGTAATCTCATTTATATTTGCAGACCTCTTAGCCTTTCCGCTGGTAATGATCTACAGAAAGCTTTACGGTACCAGGCTGGCGCTGCGAATGAGTGTGCTATTTTGGCTGGTAATGGCAGTGGCTGGGTTTGCAGTCGAAGAGATCTTCAATGCTTTTGGGCTGGTACCTACAAATCGTGCGTTGCAGAATCTTTCGAGAAACATCTCACTCGATTACACAACATATCTGAACATCGTCTTTTTCGCGCTCTTCGTTGTTATTGTTTGGGCTGCAAAGAACCAGGGTCGTCTCGGTGGAGGCCAAGGATATGCAATCGATCCCATCTGTAGTATGCAGGTAGAAATAGCCAACGCACCCGCAAAGGTCTATTCCGATAGTCGATGGGTGTATTTCTGTTCAGACCATTGCAAAACAAAATATGAAAAATCTTGAAAATGTCCGTAAGCGCTACGCCTGGGGCGAGATTGGCCACGATGAGTTGGAACGTTACTTGTGAAACCTTATTGCAGACAATCGGCCTGAAGGTGTAGTTGGCTAGGAGATTTTTAGGGCGTATCCTTTCCCAGGAGCGTCCTGATTTGGCTGGAGATGTAGCTGGGTTCAAGGCATCTCTGGCAGACAATCCAAATCCCTTCGCGCAAGATGCCGAGCCTGTAGTTGTCCAGGCATTTCAATTGATCGAGACACTTGCACGACTGGGGAGATGACGGTGTTCCAAGCGGGATTACTGAGGTTCGAGCCGTCGAAAATGTGAGGCCGCCTCACTTTTTGGCAAATTTTCCGGGACGAAAGCCCTTGTAGGAACGCATCATTATGTCTGGGTCAGGGCCTCGTTGGAGCCAGGCCCGCCGAAGTTCAAGAGCTAGGAAATACCTCAACCGCAGATCGAGAGCAAGGATATTCATAGATGAGCACCCTCTACTATGGCGACGACCTTGGTGTCATGCGCCGACACCTCAAAGACGAGATTATCGACCTTGTATATCTGGATCCGCCTGTAATGACGACACCAAATCGAGTTCACAAGTTATGGTTTTCGAGGATACGTGCCATTGAAACCAAACGGTTGCATTCGTATATGAGGAGGCCGTAGAACACGGCGGCCGCTATAGCCTGATGTCATGAGGGCATGTCGCGCTTTCTTGGGCACCAACGACATGCTTGCGTATTTAACCATGATGGCACCGCACCGTGTTGAGTTGTGGCGGGTTTTGAAACCAACGGGCAGCAATTACCTCCATTGTGACTTTCGCCGAGTGGCGCGCCAGCCACGTGTCCGAAAGCGTCGTCAGCCTGCCTGTCCAGGAGCGAGCCTACTCGAACGCGCTAGCTACGGACTGCTCGTCGTGGCCGGCGAGTGGTGGGTAGGCTTGGCCGTCCGCAGCCAGGACCCGACGTGGCGGAGGTAAAGGAGCCTACCAGCGCACGTCTCGGGCTTCGGGAGAACTGGCGGCAGTTCTCGCTCTACACCGCCATCACACTCCTCATTGGCATGACGATCGGCGTGGAGCGCGTCGCCCTCCCACCACTCGCCCACCATGCCTTCGGGATCACCTCGGTCCTCTATACCGTCAGCTTCATCGCGGCCTTCGGCGCGGTAAAGTCAGTGATGAACCTCGTCTCGGGTCATCTGTCGGACAGGCGAGGAAGGAAGGGAATCCTGCTCGCCGGGTGGGCGTTCGCCATCCCCTACGCGCTCCTCATCATCTTCGCCACTGCCTGGTGGGAGGTGATCCTTGCGAACCTTTTCTTGGGGGTGAACCAGGCGCTCACCTGGACGATGTCAGTTACCGCCAAGATCGACCTCGTGGGTCCGACCAACCGTGGACTCGCCGTTGGGGTCGACGAATCGGCCGGCTACGTAGGCGTCGGGCTCGGCGGGTTTGCAGCGGGGCTCCTCGTCTCCTACTACGGCCTGCGGCCTGCCCCCTACCTGCTCGTCATCGGGATCGTCGGGCTCGGTGTGCTCGTCACCGTTGGCGCGGCGCGAGAGACGATGCACTTCGCCCACTCCGAGTCCGCCGCTAAGGCCCCAGACCGCACGGCAAGCGACGACCCGAACCGGGCGGCCGGCGAAGGTTCCCCACGGCTTCGTCGGCTGGTCACGTACATGAGCTGGCGCGATCGCTCAATGCTCGCAGTGTGCCAAGCGGGTTTCTTCAACAAGTTCGCCGACAGCCTCGTGGCGGCCTTCTTCCCCCTCTATCTGGCCCGGCGCGGGGTCTCCCTTACAGAGATAGGCATCGTGGTTGGCGTCTACGCATGGGTATGGGGCCTCGGCCAGGTGGGCGCCGGCGCGCTCGCCGACCGGATCGGGCGCAAGGCCCCCATCGTCGTCGGCACATTCCTCGTCACCGGGGGCCTTGCCCTCTTCGTGGCCACCTCCGCGCACGGCACCTGGTTCGCCGGAGCTTCGCTCATGGGTGTCGGGATGGCACTCGCCTATCCTAACCTCATCACCACCGTCGGCGATGTCGCTGATCCCGCCTGGCGAGGCACCGCGCTCGGCGTCTACCGCCTGTGGCGCGATGGGGGCTATGCGGTCGGACCCCTCGTCCTCGGCGGCATTGCCGCAGCCGCCGGGATCAGCGCCGCCATCTGGGCAGGAGTCGGCCTGCTCGGGCTCTCAGGGCTCATCCTCCTGGCGTTGTTCCACGAGACCGATCCCCACAGGCGCCGCGCTGAGCCTATCTGGCGCTCCCATCCTGAATGGGTGGTACCGTGACCGAAAGGTCCCGAGTCCTACTTCGTCGCGAGTGGCCAACGTGGCGCCGTGGTGTCCAACTCCGAAGGCCTGTATCGCGAAGTCCGTGGCCGGGAGTGAGATCATCATTTCGAATGTGACTGTGAACCAATCAAGACGAGGCAACTTCCACTCAGTAGATATATACTGAAAACAGTGTCGCTCACGCGATCTCGCGGGTGACAACTTTCGGCAAGAACAGGTGGCAGATTTCACGAGAATACATGATCCCGGTGTGGCTAGAGCGACGAGAGTTCGGCGGTGCAGGTGCCCCAGCCAGCACACGGGGTCGGTCGTAGCCGTGGCAGCGGCCGCCGCACTGGTCGGCTGCACCGCCACCCAACCAGCCACAGGCCCACGGACCA
>JAJZIP010000343.1 GCA_021810525.1 Actinomycetes bacterium
CTTTTTAGTTCCAACTCCGGTAAGACCTTCTCGCAGCTTAATACAACTGTATTACCGAGCACTTTCGTGTGGAATCGGATAGACATGGTAAACCAAACAGATGGCTGGGCAACAGGGGGGTCTTGCAACGACGTTACTGGAAACTGCGCTACTACTCTGTACCGGACTATCAGCGGGGGCAGGACATGGCAGCGAATTTCCTTACCGCCAGTGAGATATCGCTATCCAAATCCGGACCTGCCGCCAGCCCACCTGACAGGATTTCGCCCAGTCGCGTTTTTCTCATCCGCTGCTGCGATGATCTCAATGGGCTATCTTCCGCCCAACGGGGCATCTCCCACGCTGTTTTCTACATCGGATGGAGGAAAGAAATGGATTCCAATACGTTAGGGATACGCGAAAATGACAATGTAAAGCGCAATTACACAGCAGGCCTGGATGGTTCTACGACTGTATCTGGAACAATACTCAACGCATTCATCAACTAGCAAATGAACAGGTAAAATTATTCTCTTGATTCCAGTCTTGGCTATCCCACGATGGAGAGAAGCTGATTCTTTTGATTAGCACCCAAACCCGCCAATCTGCGTGTGTCGCTGATGCCAACCTGCTCCATAACTTTCTGCGCTTTCACCTTCCCAAAACCTGGTAGGTTTTCTAACACATTAATTACCTTCATCTTGCCAATAAGATCCTCGTTTCCGGCTCGCTCTAGTAATGCTGCAAACGAGACCGAACCCTTTTTCAGGTCAGCTTTGATCTCAGCTCTTTGTGTACGTACTAGTGCTGCTTTTTCAAGTGCAGCCAATCTCTGTTCTGGTGACAACTGTGGTGGATTAGGCATACCCAGTAATTTAGTCGAAATTTTCAAACAATGCCAGCACAACTGGGCGAATACCAATCGAAGCACCGTGCCAAATATAACAAAACTAACGGCTGAGCCTCGCCGCTATCGCCTCATACGCTGCAACCTGTTCGGGCGAGACCTGCGCTGGCGTGGACAAAACAGCCGACAAAATGTCCGGTGTTTGCAGAGATCTCCCGCTCTCTCCGTCCATCGCTGCTTTGAGGCTTGCCATTGCCACCTTGTTCACAATATGCTGAATCTCAGCGCCCGTATATCCAGCCGAGGCAGTGGTGATCTCTTCGTAATCGAGAGTGTCCGCTCCCGGCTTGGTTGCCAAGTGCATCGTCCACTGACTTAGCCGAGACTCCTCATCAGGAAGAGGAATATAAATCAATCGGTCGAAGCGACCCGGCCTTAGAAGTGCAGGATCTAATTGGTCAGGTCGGTTAGTAGCAGCAATAACCACTACACCATTTAATGCATCCTTACCGTCCATCACGGTCAAGAGTTGTTGAACCACTGAGCCTTGAACTGCACCGGCGTAGGAATCCCTACTGCTTGCAATAGCATCTATTTCATCAAAGAAGATAATGGCCGGCTTATTCTCTTTTGCCCGCTCAAATACTTCCCTCAGACGCTTTTCTGCCGATCCTACGCCACCACCAAGTAGTTCAGGGCCGTTGATGGTGTAAAACCGGGCATTCGAGGTATCTGATACCACTTTTGCAAACATCGTTTTGCCACAACCTGAAGGCCCATAGAGAAGCACACCCTTATGTGGTTTTACTCCCCACTCGCTAAATAACTCTGGACGAAGAAGCGGCAGCTCTACTGCTTCTCTGAGTGCAGACTTAGTATCTTCCATCCCCCCGATGCTTTCCCAGCTAAGTCTTTCGTGTGTTACCACGTCGCTACGGACTACGGTGTGGCTTCGGCGACCAAATTTGTCCTGCATCTGATCGTAACGAGCAAGCATTTGATAAGTCACCGTGGGCTTGGTCTGTCTAAATAAGCCTTCGACTTCCTCTTGAGTTACCATACGGCCCTGCTGGGTTGCAGCCCGATAGAGATCGGTAAGAATTCCGGTAATGTCAGCAGCAGTAAATCGCTCGGTGATAGCCACTAACGGATCTACAGAGATTAGCTCTCCCCCATTTCGCTTAGAAAGCGCACTTTCGAAAATAGCTTTTCTGGCCGCTGCATCAGGTGGTGGAATAAAGATGATCTTGTCAAAGCGCCCTGCCCTGATTGCAGCAGAGTCGATAAGATCGGGATGATTAGTTGCAGCTACCACTAAAACATCGCCTCTGCTGAGCGCTCCGTCCATCTCAGCTAAAAAAGTAGCCACAACTTGTCGAGATACAAGACTCGCCCCACCTTGTCCGTCAGAATCGTCACGAGAGGCTAAGAATGATTCAACCTCATCAAAAAAGATCATTGCCGGAGCTAGTTCACGGGCTTGTGCAAATATCTCACGCAGTTTACGCTCTGACTCACCCACCCACTTCGAGATAAATTCCGGCCCAGATACGCTAAAGAATCTCATATTGGTTTCAGAGGCCAAAACTCTACCGAATAGGGTCTTTCCTGTTCCAGGTGCCCCGTATAGGAGTATCCCGCCAACTACTGGCAGTCCTTGTCTTTCAAGTTCTCTA
>JAJZIP010000070.1 GCA_021810525.1 Actinomycetes bacterium
ACCAAGTTCTGGATCGAGTCGCTTCTTGGCCGGGTTTTTGAATTCGATGGCGCGCTTCTTCCTCCATCACCTGTTATGAACACCAGCTTTGCACTCAGGGGTTTAGAGGGAGATGAGGGGAACGACGACTCTTAGAGTCGGGAACCCGTTTTCCTGGCAATCGAGGTCAAGGCGTGGCTGAAATGCCATGCCTTTTCTCATTAGCGCCATCTCACACCATCCAATCGATCCAGTTCTTCTCTCAGAGTATGCCGCATGCGCACCGACCGCAGGCGTCACATCGAATGAGGAGATGAAACACGTCGTTGTGCACAACTTTCAGAAGAATTGACAACAATTCATTCTGAACCGCTAAACGACTCGATGCCTCGAGCATCGCCTGGCGGGAAAGTTTCTCCTTGGTCATTGATCAGCACCCAGGGCCTTTGGATCTGACGGGCAATGGACCGCCTTGACGATCGGACACGAGCCTGTCGTGGGTGATTCGCAACTCTTTCCAAATCTCACAAACAAGCCGTCTTGGCTCTCACCGCATGTTACGTGGCTTACGCCACTTCAAGTCGAACGCATGAACAAGACCGAAGCTCTCGGAACTCGGTATTTTCTGTGCGAGATAGAGAGCGTGTCCTGCTGGGGAACCGTTGTCGTTACAAAGGCATTCGCAAGCATGTTCGGGGCGGCAGCACTTGGTGGTGCGCCTCTGGGTCTGGGTGCGGCGAACGTATCCGGCTCGTCGTTGCGGCGAGGGACTCAAGTCGATGCCTGGAAGCTTGTAGCCGCTGACACCGGCCTCGCGGATGACGGTGTTGGTCTCTCGAAGCTTGTGCTATTAGATGACGGCGTTGGTGAGAAAGTTCGGCAATATTTGCGAAAGAATGCAGTGCTAGACAGGTTTGTTTTTTCCAAACGTCAGCGTTGATACGTTCTTGTTGCTGTCAGCACCGCGGAAACGGACAATAAAAACTGCCCAACGCTCAAACTCCGAATTGCTCACGCACATCCCGCTTAGGTTGGCGGTCCTTGGCTGAGCGGTCGAGACGGCAAATAACGCCCCTCCTAGCGGTCGAAAATGTGAGGCCGCCTCACTTTTTGGCAACTTTTTTAAGACAAAAGCCCTCGTAGGAATGCATCATTACGACTGGGTCATCGATAAAGGCGAGCTGGCCTGGTACTGGGCCGGGCCGTTTCGTGCCGCACAGTTTCGAGAGTTCTTCATCACCAAGCGCGACTGCCTCATTTGCTGATAGCCCGGCATCGCTGATTCTTTTCAGGTATCTGCCCACGCTTTGATGGGAGATGGAGAGCGCCGATGCGGTTTCTCTTGCGCTGTAGAACTCCTTCGACAAAAGAGCCAAGATGTTGCGTATTTCGTTCATTTCTAGACTCCACTGCTTCCTTCTTGCCATGAGTTGGTTCCCCTCCACCTAATTTCGGCCAGTTCGCCAAAAGTTAGGCGGAGCATTCCAAATGAGAGCCCCATGGTCCAAAGGTTGCAGTTGCGTGGTCCAAGAACTCCAGCAAGGTGGTCCAAAGATTCCAGAAAAGTCATCAGAAGAACGGAGCGTAGTCAATTCGGTCAATTGGCGTGCCGTAGCATCAACGCCAGGCTGTAGCGTGGCAAGCGCAGAGGTTGTACCAATTGCGGTCACTCCGCTGGGCATTCCTAAAGGCATCCAACTGGATAGTGCAACGATTGTTGGGCATTGCGGAGGAACGAATTCCCAGCACAGCTCGACGACTTTGGTAGCTACACCTTTGGTAGTGGCCATATGTCCCAACTTGACTTCGTACACGGGTGCTCCCATCACGAATGGTTATGAGTGCGTCGGAACGGCAACCATTAATGGGAATTCCGACTGGGTAGGCGCTGTGTATACGTACCAAGGGACGATATCAGCAACGGGTCATGAAGAGCTTGGACAGATTGGTTCCGGATGTGCGCCAGGGAATCTGGTGAGCAACGGATCAACCACCACTCTTATACCCGGTGACTATCAAGAGGTGTACTACTTACGTAGCTCTTCTGCCATATGGACTGCCACATGGTGGGAGGGATCTTCCTCGTACACCAACTGGGGAACCGTTTGTGGTTTCTTCTGAACAGCCACCAAGATGCTAATACCAGCGAGGGTCAGCTTGGGTGTTGGCATTTCAAGGAATGGCGATTTGCCAGGAACTTTCAGCGTAAAGTTGTCTGGCATGGACATGGGCGCGGGGCCCGATCTAGGTATAGGCCTTTACGCCCACTGAAACCGCTCCCTTTGCCCGTCGTTTGATCGCCTTCTTTGCGACAGATTCCTGGAACTCGTCTGAATTAGAAGGCGTATGGGGGCACATAGCATGCCGAGACCGTTGAGATAGTTGCAAGAGGTACTCTTTGGGCCAGAGCCTGAGTTCCACTTGCAGGAGTTGGGACTGCCAGGCTCGTTGCGCTCCGAGGATTAGTTTCAAGTAAATCTTCGCTCACGCTTGCTGGATACCAATTGCCATTCGACATATCGAAGGTTATGGGCTTGCAATATCCGAAATCATCTATAGAGAGCAGATTGCCAAATGAGGTTGCGTATAGACCGCCTGGGAAAAGTGGAGATGGCGCATAGTGGACAGTGAAGTCAGCGAAATTGTGTACTGCGGATGGATCTAAGCAAGCAGCATCTGAGCTAGAGCATTTTTCCAACGCCACTATCGCAGTTATCGCGCTGCTTCTCGTTGAACCTAGAGATGGCAGGTTCGACTGCTGCGAATAGCCGTTCCCGATTACCACCCACTGATCTTTGCCGGTGAATCTAAAACACTCGATGAAGCCGAATTGTTGAACAAGTTGTTGAGTCTGGGCTTTAGTGAAGAAGCCCGGTTTACAGAGAACTGCGAGCGGGGACTGCTGAGCTTTGAGTGCTGCGACCCTAGGAGATACCTGGGGCTTCGATACTTTGCCTTTGGTAGTTTCATTACTCTGTGTCGAACGGCAGCTTCCAGCTGATTTGCTAGCGCACGATTGAGTGACAGTGACCTTTGCGATTACACAGGGTAGAGCCATGGTTTGGTTGAAACCGCTTTGGCAGACTAGAAAGGTGTTAATCGGCGGGGAGTACAGGATCTTTGATTCTCCAGAGGAGATGGCCCGGTAGCTTTGCTCCATGGAGTTCTCTTCTGTGAGTTCGAGCACGTTCGGATATTGGCTTCTTGTGGAAGCCATGCCCCTGCTTGCGTAATGCACCGTCAGAGTCTGGCCTACTTTCATATGGACTGCGACGCCCTCGGACCCGAAATGGCCAGCACAACTTCCGATTCCTACGTTCTTTGCTGAATTACCAATTGTGACCTCTGCTGGATAACCGCAGCTTGAGGAAGCTCGTATATGACTACATGAAGTTAGCAGTAGACCAGGGAGTGTAAACGCCAAGATGACAAGGAGAGTTCTTTTTGCGTTCATCTAATTGCCCTCGAGGTCGAGTTGACAGGTGGCGAAACTCTGAAATGACGACACCAACCCTGGCTGCCGTTTTGACGCAGCCAGGATATTCGCACCGAATTCGCTGCACTTTCAGACAACTACCACGCCTCCCTCTGAACAGTTCGCGCAGTTACGCCAAATTGGAGGAATGTCGCATTCTCATCAGTGACAGCCGATCACGGGTGAGCTGGCTTCGTTGAGCCGCAAAAGAGCGTCATTGGGCTACTGATCGGAGCTGTGAGCATTGATTTCTGCCCACTCACATTACGAGCACAATTGTTGGGTGACGTCAAAAGCGTCTCCGGAATAAAGACCCGCAGACGATGCCATAACATTACCTGAGCTATCGTACATCGTGGCCGGTCCATTACTGAAGTTTCCGAGCGGCGAGTTCGTGCCATTGACCCAAGCATAATTTACTGTCCAGGTCCCAAAATTGCTAAGGTTTGTGGGTACACCTGAATTACTGGGACGTTCTATTATGAAGTCAGCAGTGGCTCCGTAGTAACCGTTGGCCGTCACCGTGAAAGTCGTTCCGTAACCCGTGTAGACGTTGTCGAGATAGAAGGTGAAATTACTTCCTCCGGTATAGCCTGTGTAGGCAATGAATTGCTGTCCTGGAGTGGCAGACACGCTTTGTGCAACCATTCCGGTCTGTTGCGGTAACACCTCTGACCAGGACTGATGTTGGCCGACCCCGACCAGAGCATTGCCAGCGGCCGTACCATCTTGTGCTAGTGGCGAACCATGTGGGTCGCCCCCAATACCAGTCCAGCTAGATTCCGCATTACTCGAACACGAGCTGCTGTAAAGGGTAGGTTCGACGTAGTTTATTTCCGCAGTTGTATATGCGCTATTAGAACTCGAGTAAGCCTCCCATCCCGACCAAGTTGAGCTTGAGGCGGTGTATGAGGTCATCTTGCTAACCGCGATAAACGGCGGTGGCGTTACGAGATGGAGATTGCTCAACATATTGTTCCAGTCCGCGAGTGCCTTGGGATTCGTCGGCTTTGCCGGTATGTCATATCGCTTCAGTTCCGCCGAGCTTGCTGTAGTGAAATCGAAGCCTTTCGGAGGCACGTTATAAACCGTCTGCAACCCGTCCACGTTGTAGTAGTAGGACATGCCGCCGTCGCTTAGACGAGCCGCCTTTTCGCGGGGAAAGACAGAAAGGCCACAGGCCGCATCTGCTGCCGCGCTGTAGTGGTATGGATTGAACGAGGAACCGCATGATGCTGGGGTTGTTGACTGCGTATGCTGATGCTGACTGACCAAACGTCAGCAGAGCGACGCAGCCTACGGCCACGGCTGAGTACAGCGTTTTTCGATATCGCATAGAGTTACCCCCAATGTCTAGGAATATACGATTTCCCGATCCTACACGACACCCGACGACTCGGCAAGACCGAGTACTCGAATACGTAAAGAAAGTTCTCACACGCACCCAAATAATTGACTCATGCGTTCGACGGGAGACGAAGTCGCCCAGTCGCCTGCTATCGCTCCAAAGCATGCGTGACTCTGCAGTCGAAACTACGAACTACGATTTCAGCTGAGCATGAAAGCAGCTAGTCAGTCAACATGGTGCTGCATCGTGTGTACGCGCCAATCTACCGTAACATCCCTTTGCCTCGATTACGTCCCACGTAGGCCCATAGCTCCCTGACTCCTTTACGCCGCTTGCGATTGGTTCCCTTCATAAAAACAATCATTCACGGTTGTAGAAAACAATGTAGGGACGGGATGGCTATTTGAGAAACAGAAGAGCCGGCCCCGAAAGACCAACTCTAACCTGCATACTCTTTGGTGGCGGGGATAGGATTTGAACCTATGACCTTCGGGCTATGAGTTCTATCTGGGCAGTCTAGAGGGTCCATCACTGTCCTCCATCGTCACCATGATATTGCCGTTGACCTGGGTATTTATTGGGGATACATGCTCCACGCAGGACCAACGTTTTAGTAGATCATCGCCCAATAGTAGGGATAGATTAGGGATGGGCCCGTTCTTGTTGCGATTGGCATGGCTGTAATCGCTGCTCCTGACCAACCAATGGAACTTACACAATTTTTGATACATAGCCTTCGATAATTTCTAATTTGGGATGACAAGGTGCGAACATGGAGTGGGGGCCTTTCTGGCCCGTTGCTCGTTCCCTCACAGAACTGCGGGCGGCGTGTTCAAACTTTCTTTACGTATTTCAAAAGACCCTGGCCATACACGTAGTCCTGCACGGCCCGAGTCCAGTTGGGGAGTACGCATTACATCCCAGAGTTGAGGCCTATGTGTAGCAACGACGCCATCATTGGAGCACATCTCAAGTACTTTGCTGTTAAAAGTACGTGCACCTTGAAGGTCTGCCTGTCACATTCGTTGTGGACTCGAAATAGGCTCAATCGAGGTGATCCTAGTGAAAAAGAGACAATCTTTTTATCTCCTTGTTGGTAGGATTAATGGCTCTCTCCGTAGTGATCGTCCTACTTGCAAATGATCTGGGTGGAACCGCCAAAGAAAACAGCCTGCGATGCCTTCGCAAGTGAATGTCTTGTCTCATACTGCGTTTGCACCGCGGGGTCCAAACGCGCCCGCGTGTGGTTCGTGGTCTTCAAGAACTACTCCTACGGGATCATATATAACGTCGCATTACGGTGAAATTCGAAATTGTACTTTAGTCGGTTCTACATGGCTCATTACAACGCTTGGGAATGCGAGTCAGGGCGGTGTCATAGCCACATACGGATGTCCTGGTAACAATGCTACGTGTCTTAATGGCACCAGCAGTCATCCCGTCGCTGGATGGAATTTTCACAGACCCCCATATCCCGGTGGAGTAACCTTATTGGCTTTTGAGCCAAACGATCCGAATGTAGCAATTATTGATAATGGGGGCCACGAAATCGATTTTCGTGTCCAACTAGGAAAATTTATTTACTAACTTTCTGCAACTTGGGGGGGAGAATCCGAGATGATACGTCAGTTTCTTTTTAGGTTTCGTATCGTTTCTTTGACATCCAAAAGTATGGTGAGATTTATTGTACGCAAGTACTCTATGGTGAGGAGTACTGGCGTACAACAAATTGAAGGTACTGACGCGAGTGTGTACTACCGAAAGTAGGGGTTCATTTATGGTGCAAAGTTGGAGGGCTGAGATTCACCTGAGAAACTTAAAGAAATCCACGGGCTTTAAAGTCTTAGCGGCAGTCACGCTTAATTCGTCCAGTATTGGAATAATTTCACTGCTTGGTTCAGGAGTCGCTTCAGCCACGCCCGCCATACCTCCGACAATGAGCAGCTGGTATGTAGAGGATGTGAATACCTCCACCGCTTACAATACCGGTTGCGCTCATACTCAGTTTGCGAATAGTGTTGGTATGCGGGGAACCGTTATTCTGGACTTTGGCGGTCAGGTAAACTCTTCAACTCTGGAGGAGATCAACGGCCTACAGGTTTCGGACAGTCAAGTTCAGTCAATGGTGGTGGCCGGGGCCGAGGCTAGGTCACTCGGTTGGGGTGGAGTTAGCCTGGTAGCACGTGCGTCAGGGCTGTCCATCCCAACGGTTCGCAAGGCGGTACATGAACTCACTTCCGCTGAGCAAGCAGAACAGCTTCCACCAGGGAGGTCGCGTCAGCCTGGTGGAGGTCGTAAGCGAGCGGTGGTACTAGAACCTGGCCTCACGGACGCAGTGAGTTCACTGGTTGATCCAGATAGCCGTGGCGATCCGGAATCACCGTTGCGCTGGACCATCAAGTCCACCCGTGTTCTGGCAGGAGCTCTTGGGGAGATGGGCTACCACGTCAGTCACGTACGGGTGGCAGAGATTTTGCATGCCCTGCACTTCAGCCTGCAGGGCAATCGTAAGACGCTGGAAGGCAAGCAGCACCCGGATCGTGACGCCCAGTTTCGGTACATTAACGAACTGGCTAAAGCCCGGCTCGTTGCTAACCTGCCGGTAGTGTCGGTGGACACCAAGAAGAAAGAGCTAATAGGTGCCTCCCCTGGATATGCCAACGGGGGCAAGGAATGGCAACCGAAGGATACTCCGGAGAAGGTAGGTGTGCACGACTTCCCTGATCCCAAGATAGGCAAGGCAGTTCCATATGGTGTATACGACATTGGTACCAACACCGGCTGGGTACTCGTGGGCGCTGACCACGATACTGCAGCCTTCGCTGTCGCGGCACTACGGCGCTGGTGGCAGAGTATGGGACAGCCGCTCTATCCAGACGCGCATCAGCTCCTGATCTGTGCTGATGCCGGCGGATCGAACTCCTACCGGAATCGGCTGTGGAAAGTGGAGCTGGCAGCTTTCGCTAGTGAAACCGGTCTTTCTATCACGGTTTGCCATCTCCCGCCCGGTACGTCCAAGTGGAACAAGATTGAGCACCGCCTCTTCTCTGCCATCACCTTGAACTGGCGTGGCAGACCACTGGTAAGCCA
This sequence comes from Actinomycetes bacterium, assembly GCA_021810525.1. GTDB lineage: Bacteria > Actinomycetota > Acidimicrobiia > Acidimicrobiales > Acidimicrobiaceae > SCQM01. Next base: position 7,893 of record JAJZIP010000070.1, read on the forward strand.
TGAGGCAGTCGTAGAACTCATAGCTGCAACCACCAACACCAAGGGTCTGAGTGTACGGGCAGCAGTGGATCGGGGTAGTTACCCCAAAGGAATAAAGATCACCAACGCGCAGCTATTAGCGGCTGGAGTACGAAACCACAGCTTCCATGGTGAATGGAACTATGACATTGGCACGCAAACCGAAATGACAATGAGCCAATCTTCGGAGTAGATTACTCAATATTATTTTGTAACAGTCCCTTAGATTCCTCCCTGATTGCGTTATGGAGCTTCTGCATGATGAGAGAGTCGAGGCCACTACAAGCAACTGGAGGAAAAGTCTTATATTACTTCTTTTTGCAAAACCCAACATATAAAATCTCCTCTAATTACCTGCTCTTTTACAGCGAGAATACCATAAACCTCCAGGACCTCATTGCCTGGACGGAAGACGGCAACTTCGCTGAATAGATCCCGTAGCCCCTTTGCCCTTCAGTAATGCCCAAAGATACTTCGAGTTTGTCAGATGCAGTAGACTAATCGCGCCAAACCTGTCCAAGTTGGAATTAGTATGTTTGAGTCCGAGTACTCTACGATATAGAATAGCTCTGTGAGCGACCTAGACGTTGTAACACCCATGGAGGACCTTCCTGAAGAATCAGCAGCTGATGCACTCTCGATGATCACGTTTCTTGCGAAGCGGGCTCGAACTCTTCAGCAAAGAGTCTGGCTACTACCTACCGCGTTGGGAATAACCACCATCTTGGGCACCCCTCTACTTAGCACCAGGCAGGCCAGTACGAGCTGTTGGCTGATGACCGGAACTCCTAAAGCTATCTCATGCACCATAGTCCATTCAGGCGCGGGCATTAAAGTACTCACATCCCAGGGTGTCCCAGTTCATGGCCCCGTCACAGGTTCATTTATAGGAAGGTCGGCGGCCATCTGGTCCATCGGTAATTTACCCTGGTTCTGGGTGATCGGTGTAGCTGCCAGTGTCTTGCTATCTGTCCTTTGCCAGCGCTCTATCGGTCGTTTGCGGACTTTCACGGTCACCTACCTGATTGCTGGTCTAATCGGCATTTTCGTGCTCTTGGCTTCGGATCAACTGGGTCTTCCCAGTCAGGTTTTCCACCTCTTGGCCATAGCACTGATTATCTGCATTGCCGGATTTGCAGCCCGCAGCCAGGCACTCGCCTTGGTTGCAGCGCTGAGTTTCTTCGTAGGAATCGCACTCTCTAGACGCTCTAGTGAGTTCTTCGCCCAACTCAATATCTGGATTCCCCCCCACTCGATCAGTTACCTGGCCGCTGGACTCGTTCTCGTTATTGGCTCGATGATCCTCTACTGGCGAAGAAGGCCTCAAGATATCCTCCTTGGCTACCAGGGCGAGCTGGGAGAAGTCAATTATGGTGTCCCAAATTGCTTCGATCAACATAAAGGTGAATGACCAATGTCAGATGAAACAACTCCGAAATCAGTAATCAGCCTGTCCGATGCAGTCCATCAGCGAAGTCGCCTCGCCATCCTTGCAGTTCTTTATGAACTGTCCAAGGCAGATTTCCGTCTACTCCATCAAACGACCGGCCTTTCAGACGGAAACCTGGGTAGACATATCCAGGTGCTCGAAGGTGCCGGTCTCGTAACTGTGAAGAAGGGCTATTCCGGACGCAAACCACAGACCATAGTGGAAATCAGTCCTGAAGGCATCCGGGCGTTGGAGGCCGAAGTTGCAGTTCTGAAGAACCTGGTCTCTGAGCTGAGCAAAAAAACAGCCTCAAAGCCAGTTAAGGTAAAGAAGAAGACCAAGGAACGCTCCACCCAAACAATTGATCCCGCGACCCTGCTTCATCCGCTCTAAGGACGACATAGCGGATACGCGCCCGCCCCTTCCGACGCCTCATTAGCGCGCTAGTAATTTTCGCGATAGTAATAACACAAGAAAGCTTGTCGGCAGATATCAAGAACCAGCCAGTTCATCTGGACCAAGAATATTTGTAGGGACAAAGCTGGAGAATTGGTAACTAACGACCATGGGGATCTCAACGACGCCAAGTTCGACGTTCCCCATTGTTGAACGATGTACTACTGTCTCCCGGTGATTTTCGCCGGAAAATACCACTGGAGGCAATACATACATGGCCGAGACTAGAGGCGCTATTGCAGAGTGGAGAGGAACTTATCGTATCAACGTTTAGAGACTGTAGCTCTGGATGATTCCTAGTAGGTGGCGCAGACGGAACCCCAATAGTTATACCCACTTCCGACCTTATCCCAGAAAGTTGACGACCAAGTATTTGACGAAGTGGTAGTAGCCTGAGCGAAGACCGTTTGGCCCGAGTTTATTCCTGTATCAGCGCTGTTGACAATCGCACTACCCGGACAGCCACCTCCACCCAATTCGACATGACCAATAATATAGGAAGAACCTCCGTAGGTATACGTGGCTGTTATCGGAGTAGGAAACCCCGAACCAGCTCCGATACAGACATTACCAGGTCCCGTCGCAGGCAAGCATGATGGATTTGTGCTTTGCAATGGCGTAACGGTAGCAGGAGACGAGCTTGTGGTGCTAGAGGAACTACCGGCAGAGGACGGAATAGCCAGACTAAACTTTCCCGTGGCGCCCGTTTCACTTATGCCAGCAGGAAGTCCCAAAGACGAGTTTGTGATGATAACGTAACTTATTTTCTCCAGTTTGTATCCCTGATTAGCGAAAATCCGCGACCAGGGTTGAGAGACCTCCCATTTATGCTGCAGGACACTCCATTCTTTCCATGACGCTAGCGATGCACTCTTACTAGGCGGCGTTGGAATTGGACTTATGCCCTGCATTGACAGACCCCTTACCGGAGGTAAGTTAGCGGTCAACGACATCGCCGGGGAACCCGAGATGATGACGGCTACAAATATAACCAGCGATATCATGGCCGCCGGACTAATTATAAGTCGGAATAACTTGACCTTCATAATTACCTTCCCCTCTCGCCATACAGGATCCGTACGAACCCACGGTCAGATTGTGTAGAGGTATCGACTATATAGACTACTCTACAGCCGGTTCATAAGCAAGTTGTGAGATCCGGCTGATTCGTTTGGGGTACCTCGAAAGTTTTCTCATTTCGACGATCTCAGCTAATGCGATACACCTAAATAAATCGCCAGTCCTTCAGAAGTTAAAATCGAATCTACGCCAATCATCGGAACTCCATGACGTGCAACCAGGGCCACCAGCATCTGTTTCCAGTTTGTCGCTTCATGGTGGTGCTGCGATATTACCTATTCCCGCCACGCCCCAACTGGGGTATTTCGCGCAAGCATTCCTGGAAAGGGTGGCGATAGCCCTGTATTGCACCGGTGCTAGCCATCTAGAGATTTAGAAATACTACAAACACCATAAGCAACCCTAAAACAACTCGAATTGAAACAACCGTGATAGTTCTAGTCGAGAAATTGTTGTTTCTCGTGATGACGTTTCCCTGACCTTCAAATATTGACGGTTGAGCTGCAGGGTCCGAAGAGCATGTTCGCCGCTTAATTCCTCTCAGTAGTAATTGAACCTCCATTACATCAAACGTATAAGTGTCACTATCTATCATAGTACTCGTTATCGTGGAGTACTCGTGATTAGTACTTTTACTTCATTTCTAGGAGAACTACCGAAACTCCAGAAAAAGGCGGTATCAGAATCAACAGGCACATTTTCATTATCGTCTTATTCCTATCAGGTAGGCCACTAGTCAACTCTGTTCAGAAGATGAAGGGCACCAGCATCTTCGTCGATCTCTTGTACGCCTGGTAGCTTTCAGGGAACCGCTCATTCATATAGCGTTCCTCAACGGTCGCACTGTAGACGAAGTAAATCCCGGTCAAAACAACGGCTGTTACCCAAACCCAGCTCAATAATGCCATCGCAGTGCCGACACCAGCGACCAGGATTCCGGAGTAGATAGGGTGGCGCACAAAGCGGTACGGCCCGCTTGTCACGAGCTCCGGGTCATCCCTCTGCGTCATCGGTGTACCCCAGTTGCGCCCGATGTGCACCCTCGCCCAAATCGCAAAACCAAGTCCCATTACAAAGAGCACAAGTCCGATGCCAGGCGTCCACGGGCGCGATCGCGTCCTGCAATAGTGAGCCGTATTTCGCCTATGTCCTGCAGCCACGTATTAACATTGCCCTCGAAGGTGGCGCCGACATGAATATTCATCTGCTTCCAGGTAAGAAAACCGGCATCGGAAGCTAAAACTAATTCTCGGGCGAACGATCGCTCGTCAGCACCCCGGTGGGTTTCTTTTCCTTCAGATGCCTTGTGAAACAGTTCAAGGCCGGTCCAAAGATGCTGACCTCCCGTTTCCTCGAGGGCATCTATCAGCTTGAGAAGTTGGATATCGTCCCATCGCATCTACTCATTATCGCATTTGCTTATGACGGCCGGAGGCGTTTCCTAGAACGAACCAGGTCGAGTATCTTTGATGTCGAGCCAGTACAGGCAGCAAGTATGACGATCAGAAGTATGTACGAGACATCGAACAATAGATGAGGCCATTACTATCTGAAAGCCAATGCGATATCTCTCTTCAAAATTAGTGAACCCAGAACCATCACCTGCTAGGTAGTTTCAACCACTTTCCGTTTCTTTCTATAAAGCCATGACTTCGAGCGAGACTCCGTCTTCCTTATCCACGAGTCCGTATTGCCTGCATATCTATTAAGCAGCAAATGCCAAATGGCCCATTGGAAGGAGAAGCAAATGAACATCGGTTGCCAGTTCTGTGGAACCACTGTCGCACACTGTGACGACAATTGCCGCTGTGAGACTACGTACCAAGGGTTTGATAGCTACAACTCTTTTACCCTCATAAACGGTTACAAGCTCTCGGAGATAGATGAAATCACAGTAGGTGATAACAGTTCGATCCATGAGGAGGAGTTCGAATTCGTCTTCAGCCCTGGAGTGGAGTTCAGCGTAAGCCTTGAAAAAGACTTTGATCAAGGCAAAGTCGTGATCAGACTTCGCCAAACCCATGAGAAAGTCGAAGAGGCACTATGTCCGATGCACAACGTCGATCTTTGGGAATCGCCGGAGAAATATTACTGTCAGGCCACATCAGATGATGGAGCCCCATGTCCGGTGGAAGTCTCACGGAGTTACGGCAGCCATGAGGTCACTAGAGCAGAGCTTGTTGAACTTGTCGATGGCATACCACTGTTATGGGAACTCGAAAGAAAAAATGGCACTGGCACTTACTTGGTGCGTGGATACTGGGACTGGGACAACAACAATTTTTTGGTCGAGCCAGTTGAGAGTCGGCAGTAGTGCCCCCGGTATACATCTCAGAGACCCGGTGTCGGATTGGGGTATACCAGAAACCGACGTCTGAGATGCGTATGAATTTGTGTCGGGGTCCATTTGCCTATTTTCTTACACCGCGACAAGAGGGTCCTAGGCCCTAAAACGACACTTTGAGAATTGGAGAGACTAAAGTGAGCGGTCAACGTGCTACGGATCTTTGAAATTCCCTACTTACGATCACTGAAATTCCCTACCCTGTGAACCTCCCTTTGGCGTGGATTGGAAGAGAAATCCACCACATAGAGCGTGGGCTCATTCAATGATTGTGATGTCAAAGTCACAACACGAAGGAGACCATCTCCATGTTGTCAAGAGGAGAAGACGTGGAAGCACACGCATTGAAAGAACGGGGATGGTCAGTCCTGGCCATAGCCCGTCATCTTGGACGAGACCCAAAGACCATCCGGGGGTACCTATCTGGTAAACGAACACCGGGAGAGCGCCGACGAGCTGCGCCAGATCCTATCGAAGCTTACAAGCCTTATCTTTTAGCCCGCTTCGCCGACAACCCCCATATATGGGCGACCGCCTTATATGACGAGGTGAAGGCCCTCGGATACGGCGAGAGCTACGTAAGCTTCGCTCGCCAGGTACGCCTGGCGGAACTGAGGCCGCACTGCGAGGCCTGCTCTTCGGTGAAGGGACGAGACTACATAGAGATTCCTCATCCACCTGGTGAAGAGCTGCAGTGGGACTGGTTCCATCGCCGTGCACCCTGGGGCGGAATGGCCAACGTTCTCTTAGGCAGCTTGTCATGTTCGGGCAGGATGCGCGGAGTAATTGCCGAACGGCTCGACCAGCCCCATCTGATAGAAGCGATGGATCTTGTCCTGCGCCGTCATGGGGGAAGTGCCAGAATATGGCGCACCGATCGCCTGGCAACAGTGATTGTGCCCGGCACCAGAGATGTCCAGGCCAGCTTCGCCCCAGTGGCTAAGTACTACGGGGCGATCGTGGAACCTTGTCCGCCACGGCGGGGCAATCGCAAAGGAGTAGTGGAAGCCGGTGTCCGTTACGCCTGTGGGAGGTGGTGGCGAACCATGACCGCTGCCAATCCAACAGACGCCCAGTCCAGTCTGGACCGCTTCTGTGTCCAAATCGCAGACGCCCGTTTGCGCTCACCGGGCAGGCTGTTAGACCCTGTCAGTGACGAGGACGTAGCAAGATGGCCTACTGTTGGTGAACTTGCCTCAGCTGAGCCGCTCATGGACCTGCCGGTCTTACCCTTCCCAGCTACGATCGAGTTGGTTGCCCCTGTCTCTAATAATGCCACAGTGGCCTTTCGGGGCAACCGCTACTCGGTGCCACCAGGGATGGTTGGAGCCCAGATGACACTGCGTCAGCGTCTGGGCACACAAGGCCTGGAGATCTTCTCCCCATCTGGTGTCCTTCTTGTAACCCATAAGCTCAGACAAGCTGGCCAAGGTGCGATTGTACGTACTGTTGAACACCATGACGCTTTAGAAAAAGCGGTCCTGTCGTCGTTCACCACGGCCTCGCCGTGTGAGCGGAAGGGAAACTTCCCACCCGGAACCTCTGCCC
>JAJZIP010000071.1 GCA_021810525.1 Actinomycetes bacterium
CGGTCTTACCACCTATCTTCCTGGTCCAGGAGATATATGGTCCGTGAAGCTTTGATTCGTCGCTTTGGCAGCTGCAGCTCGCTTTGCCGCAGCGAAATCTTCTAATCGTAAGAGATCCCGGAACGCTCAGCCCAATGGATGAGAGTTCAGAAGATATCTCCTCGAGTCTCCTCTGATCTTCTTCGTCAAATTCCAAGGCCAACGCTCCTCCTATGAGCTACAGTAGCGTACTGTGGATATGATATGAAGTCAATTCAAATGATTATTACAGAACTGGACCATCTCGTTGCTGAATTGTCCGGGCAAAAACTACGTACCTTGTTCGTCGCACATCGGGATTTTTGTTGCCTTAGTCTGGGAACTGCGATACCAAGGCAGATAGAGTTAGCTGGCAAGGCTAGTTTTGTCGCTAGCCCACCAGCACAGTTGCGCACCGAAAGTCAGAGCTTCACGGTCTGGTTGATTTCATCGAAGAAGTGAATTGGTTTCCGGGACTTAAGACCGAAGCGGTTCTGTTGGCTGTCGAGGATGACTTGTTCGGCATCTGTTCGGTCAACTTGCCTAAAGTAGTTTGAATTAGATTGGGAGCTTTAGCCGCACTAAAGGGTGCTATTGAATTAGTGGGTGCAGAATTTGCGCTGACTCCTGCACTGGAAATTGCAGCCACCTTGAAGGCATAGCTGATTCCGTTAGTAAGTCCAGTTATAAGTTCGATCGTCGACGTGCTTTTAAATATCACCGGCGTCTGGGCGACAGCTCCTACGTAAGGTGTCACGATGTATCCAGTGATTGCTGCTAAATTCGGTCCATGTGGGGCCGACCATGATACCAGCGCAGCCGAATTCTGCGCCTTTGCTGCTATGCCAGATGGCGGATCCGGCAGAACTCCCAACATAGTTGGAGCGGATGGTGCAGAATTTGCGCTGACTCCTGCACTGGAAATTGCAGCCACCTTGAAGGCATAGCTGATTCCGTTAGTAAGTCCAGTTATAAGTTCGATCGTCGACGTGCTTTTAAATATCACGGGCGTCTGGGCGACGGCTCCTATGTAAGGTGTCACGATGTATCCAGTGATTGCAGCTAAATTCGGTCCATGTGGAGCCGACCATGATACCAGCGCAGCCGAATTCTGGACTCGTGCGCTAACGGAGGAAGGTGGGTTAGGTGGAATCGGTGCAGCGCTTTTAGTTCCCAGTGGATCCAGGCTATTATTCACCTGCTTGCATGTTGAGCCAGTCTGGTGCCCGCTGGAATCACTGTTATGAGGGCTGGTACTGGTTGTAGTGGCAAAAGCTGTTGCGCTATTGTCACTTGTAACCAAAGAAATGGTGCTCAGGCCAGTCTTGAATGCTGCAAGCGCGCTTGGCGATGAGTTCACCGTCCAGTTATGGTGCTTTTTAATGTCAAACCAGGTGAATCCGACTATTTGAGGGTAGTTTGATAGTCCACGAAAGAATGATTCGAGCCACTGGACCTTTTGGCCGGAGGAATTCGATCCTGAAGTCTCAGCAATAATTATTGGCTTAGTCGTAATGCTTTGTATCTGAGCGAAAGTAGGACCAAATACTACCGAAAAAGATGGTGGGGATGGATTGCTTGTACCCCAGAAATATCCTATGGCACCAGCCCAGTTGACATAGTTCGATCCTGGCCAAAGAGAAGCTAGCGGTATCGATCCTGGATAGCTAACATTAGGGCTCCAGACCCATACAACGTTGTTGGCGCCGACCTGAGCAAAAATATCATGCACATACCTCCAAAGGGCTACGAAGCTCGCTGGGCTGTTTCCATTCACTGACGCTGCCCATGGATACCAATTGCCATTCATTTCATGAGCGAAGTTGAGCGCAACAGGAAAGCCGAGATTCTTGATCCCAACGGCCCAGGCTTTGATGAAATTGCGATATGTTCCCGACATCAGAGAGGCATCGGAGAAGGCTGACTGACTGGACAGATCAACACTTTGAGCAGAGGGAGCTTGATAATTCCACGGCTCCCAGTCGAGCATCGGCATCATTCCTGCATTATGGATATTCTGGAACGGGACTGCATTGAACGCGGGTTTGCCTCCCCAGCCTGAGTAGAACATCACGAGAGACGGTTGTACGCCGGTTTCGCGGCTGAATTGTGTGACCCCGTTCATCGACCATCCGGCATGCGAAGTCGTGACTCCCACAAATACCTTTCCTGTCTGCGGCAGTACCGGTGATAAATTGCACGTGGTTGCATGAGTTCCCATGCTTCGTGCAGTAAGTGCGGTATTTTGAGATGAAATTCCAACCGATGAGCGACCAAGTTTGTGGCTGGCTTGGTGAAGGATGATCTCACCCGTGAGGCCGCCAGCAACCGACAACACGAGGAAATAAATTGCCACAAGCCGTCTCAGGCGGAGATGAGGATTTCGTAGCTTTAGATGATGCATTGCTACGCCTCTTTCGCGGAAGAACTGGAATTAACAGCCGGGTGTTGTAGGTGAAAGGCCATCATCGATAGCTTCTGCATCGCCTCCCACTGGCCGGGAAGAAATTCGAATGAGCCCTCGTTTCCGTCGAACGACCTTGGTCTAGCCTTCACTTTCACGCCAGAGATCGTCAGCTCGACCTCTTCGGTCGGAGGGTTCTCAACACCCAGCACTTTGCAACCGGTCATTGATACATCATTTGTGATATACGACCTCTCGTGACTTATTGTAACCGGGATCGTTACGTCGAGACGATAGCCATCGCGTCGTTCTGTGGCGTGCTTTTTAGAGGTTGAGCGCCTGATGGCTGCTAATACCAAGACCAGGTTTATTGAGGCCCACGTTAGTGTCACAGTGGCCGCGATTCCCGGATGCAAAGCGGCACTCACGTAACCGGTGACTATTGCCAATCCCCAGATCAAGCTGGCACTAAGCGAAAGTGCAATCAAGATTAGCGGCCAAGGAGTAATCATCTTTGCTCTAGCAACGCCCATGCTTCCCTTATTTGTCACGACGAACTTTTGCTGTCGGCTCTGCTTTCGGAATGCGAACAACGTAAGTGTGGCCACAAGATTCGACGGAAGACGAATCATGTCGAACAGCAGTGAGTACCAGCAGCTATTCCACCCTCGTCCCAGCAGCTTGAGCACTACCTGCTGGAGTATGAATGTCGACAAAAACGTAATTACAAAGAGAATGGGAGACATTCGGAACGGAAATTGACCAGTAAGTAGGACTACGGTTGGCACTAGGGCCATCAAAAGGGTATGCCATGAATCAAACCATGCAGACAAGGAATAAAAGTAGGAAATTCGCTGTGCGACAGTCAGGCCCGAAGCTACCAATGGGTTATCTTCGCTCTTGATAACCTGCATAGCCCCTCGCCCCCATCTTCTGCGCTGGACTGTGTATTGAGAAATGTCGGCTGCTGCCAAACCGTGAGCCAATACCTCGTTGTGATAGATGCTTTTCCATCCTCTGCGATGAAAGCGAATCGTCGTTTGAAAGTCCTCTGCAATGGAGTCAATCGAAACTCCCCCAACGTCTTTTAGAGCTGAAACACGCAATACCGCGTTGGTGCCACACCAGAAAGCTGCACCTTTGCGACCTTTACCTGCCTGGATAACCCTATAAAACAGGCTTTCCTCGTGCAGAGCTCCGAAATGTTCAAAGGAGTCAAGGTTATAGAACTCCTGTGGCGTTTGTACAACTGCAACAGAAGGATCGGCGAAGTACCCGATGGTGTGGGATAGAAATTCGGGTCTCGGGGTATGGTCGGCATCGAACACGGCAACTAATTCCGTTGTCACGTCCCTGAGCGCGTGGTTCAAATTACCGGCCTTAGCGTGAGTGTGGTACGGACGGGTCACGTACTTGACTCCCAGCTCCAAAGCCATCTTTTCCACTTCTTCACGGTTGCCATCGTCTAGTATCCAAGTCTCTGTTGCAAACTCCATGCAGGACGCAGCAACAACTGTGGGTAAAAGAATGGTGACTGGCTCGTTGTAGGTGGCGATGAGAACGGTGCAACTGAGAGGGCTATCGTCATTGATTAACACTTCAGGAGGGTCAACGTTCCAAGTCGAGTATGCATAGAGGACTAAATCGACGAAACTCCATATTTCAAGCAGCAAGAATGGGATTGAGATCCACAATGTCGCCAACGTGAAGGCCGCACGCCAAAAGAGATAGACGATGCTTATCGTTAAGGCCACTAAAGAGGCAATATGAATCGCAAACTTATGAGTGCCCTTCTCCGAGGGCACGAACGGGGTTTTTCGTCTGCGGATATTAGCTGGCGTAATTGAAGTTGCTGCCGAAGTGCTAAAAGCGGAATCATCATTCGTATCAGCTGGGTTTTTTGCTTGAGATTCATGCAGGCTAATGAGCGTGTCGATTGAATCCGCTGCTTTGCTTAGCATAAGAAATAATTGTGGACGTTCCAATTCCCCCATCAGCGACCAGTCAGCAGCCATACGTAATTCGGTGCTGGTCCCGGCGAGCTTTTCAATTTCCGTCACAAAACTGAAATTGGCACTCCGATCTATGGTCTCGACACGAGCCGAATTCCAGGGAGCATGTGAATTGTTCTTGGGTTGATCTCCGAGCAAAATAGCGTCGAGCGGAAGGTTGTTGACAGTCTTGGATCTTTGCAACTTCGTCTTGCAAATGGCTAGGGCAATGAGACCTAAGAGAGTAAAGAAGAACCCTTCAAAGACGAGGCTCTTTGACGAGAAAAGTAAGAGAGGGAATCCCAGATATGGAATTAACTCGACTATCTTCCCGATGGCGTCACCGGTAATAGACGATGGAACGACGGAGGCTACCTTGCCGGCGCCTTCAACGAAAAACTTTCGCGAGTTCCCACTACCAGTTATCTTGATGACCTTGCCGGCCAATTGAGCTGGAAGCCCCTGACTTTGTTGCTGACTATGACTCAGCTTGATTCCGACGAGTTCGCCAGGTGTGATCTCAGATGTCGCAGTCTGTTGGACGAGGGCAAGGTCGCCATGTCTCAGCGGAGCCGTTGTGGCTTGATCCGCTGAAGCAACTGCTAAAAGATTTATACCGGTGTACTGACTGGTTGCAAATAGTCCTCCTACGACAACTAGAAAAATCGCTATACTTGCCAGAGGCAAAGAGGGCCAACGCCTGCTAGGAGACTTCACCCAGAGGATTCCCTTTCTTAGAGGTCGTTCGTATTGGACTAAAATCTTCAATCTACTGACGCAAATCAGAGAAGACGCCTCCAGAGCTTGCTTTTGGCGTTTCGAGGTTTTCCCGCGTCGGCCAGCTTCTCATGCAATTCCCAGTGAAGCACGCAGAGTGGTATTGATCTTTCGGGACGTGACAATGGTCGTCTCTCTTGTGAAAGATCGATGATATTACTTCTAGGAGTTTTGATCTGGTCCGAGGGGCCGAAGGTGAGATTTCTCGCAAGCTGCTGAGCTATCTAGGAAAGGCAGTTGGCTTTGGCGTGAGGTGGACCATGGTGGCAGGTTTTAGTACCAATAGTCTGGCGCGATTGAAGAAGGTCAGGTGGAGAAAAGCCATTCGAACCTACTCAAGTACCTGTCGGCAGCGAGTTTGGTGAGTCGACAAACAGCACCCGACCACTGTACGTGTTTGAACTGATGCAAGTTCGATGTCCAGGGCGCTTGTGTATGCGGCCTCGAACTTGCTTAGCCCGTCGAGATCTCTACTTCTGAGTCTGGGCGGGTCCTCTCAGCTCGTCGAGTTCCGCTTTCACCTCCGTGATCTCCTCTTCCAAATCTCCGAGATAATCTTCAAGCTCCTCTATGCGGTCGCGTCGTCGGCGTGGACCTCTGGCAAATCCGGGTCCGAACCCCTGTCCGTATCCGTATTCCCGCCTGTGCTGGTATCCGTAATGCTGCCCTGGGCCCCACTGATGCCACCTGTGACCACAACAATGACACATATCAGAACCTCCTATCTGAGACTCTTTGGTTAAGCCTAGGGCGCTCGTTGGCGCTGCACAAGTGGTATTTAGTTTCTGGTGCGCAAATAGCGCGGCAACCTAGCGCTGACCGCATGAGTATTCTCGTAGCGGCCGAAGACCTGCAGATCGCCCGAGTCTTTTCCAGGTGGTACGACAGATCTCTTGGTGCAATGGCACTCCGTTAGGCGCTAATGTTGAGTTCAGGAGACCTTTGTATCTAGACAGACCAGTCCAGTGACTTGTTTCGAATCCGAGACTCGTTTCCAAGAGTCGAGGCCTGCTTTTTGCAGGGGAGTAGGGCTGAAAGATGCGCGTTGTGCTTACGGGCTGTGTCCGACGGGGGCCAATCGTTGACGCCCACAATGACGACCGGTCGAGCAACAACTTCCAATATGGATTGCAGCCGCGCTGTCCACCCCCACTTTCCGCAGTGTTAAGTTGCGTGACTTTGGTGGAAGCCCTGCACAGCCTAGGGCGCCGCAGAAGGTGTCTGCCCTCGCTAGTAGACCGAGCCCGTTGTCCGCCCATCCGTGGGAACCAGGGCAACCTCAGCTATTCCGATGTCGCATCGGAGGCCTGGGTTGTCGGGGGAGCCTTCTCGAAAAGCTGGCGAACTGCCTCCATTTCTGATACCGTTTGGGGTATCCATGGCGGACCGTTTCCAGTATTAAACAGCGCTCACGAGTTCAATAGCTTGGATCGAGGCGCGCTCCCGTGCGCATAGTCTTGGCTGGTGACTGTGCGTTCGATGAAGAGTTGGATAACTACCTTCGCGGCTTCGAAGATAGGGTTTTGCGTATCGAGCTGAAGATTGGGGATACCCCTGGCATGGGCAAGAGTGACGGGGATTCTGACTTAGCTGCCGTCAAATTTGCCGAGAGTCTTGGCTCAAGGGGCGCAAAAGCTGATCTGTTAGTTGCATGCACCAACAACGATGAGGCCAATATCGCAATTGCACGTCTTGGCAAGGGGAACTATGGCATTCCCATGGTGCTCGCGAAAGTCAATTGTAGGGAAAATCAGCCCCTCTTTGATGAGTCCAGAGGGTACGTAATTCCTTTTTCTATGACGTCCGAGCTCATCTCCTGCATCGATAAGGCACGAATCCATGTTGAGAACGTGGCCCTCACAGAGCCTGAAGGGCTTGGCTTGTCACATTTCGAATCCGCCTGTTTGGATCAGCAAGAGATGTTGATTGAATCGGAAGAGAAGGCGTCGGATCCCAAGGTCAAAGAGCATTGTGACGGTTCTGCCGCAGCTAGTTTGCCGCCGACGCAGCCTTTTCGCGACTCCAAGGTTGACTCCTGGGCCCAGATGGTGGAGGCACTTCGGGTGCCAGCTTTTGCCTGGTACTGGGTAGGTCAGCTCATATCGGGGATTGGGACGTGGTCGCAGGCGATCGCACAGTCCTGGCTCGTTCTCGATATCACGCACTCCGCAGCGGCTCTTGGCACTATAACCATGCTTCAGTTTCTGCCGATGTTGCTCTTCTCGCTGTTCGGGGGAGTTATCGCCGATCGTCTACCTCGTCGCCGACTTCTTGTCGCCACGCAGGTCGCTTTGACGGCACAGGCAGTTGCGCTTGGTGTCCTTGTGGTTACAAATATCGTGACTATCTGGGAAATTGGCCTGTTGGCCTTTGCGCTTGGCACGACTAACGCAATCAACAGTCCCACGCAACAGGCATTCGTGACTGAACTGGTGGGAACAGACCTCGTTGCAAATGCCATTGCCCTAAACAGCGTCCAGTTCAATACCGCCAGGATGGTAGGCGGAGCTGTCGGCGGTATAGCGGTGGCAGCATGGGGGACATCAGGAGCTCTGTTTTTCAACGCAACCACTTTTCTGCCAATCGTTGTAGTCCTCGTGACTATCCGACCCAAATATGGTTTTCATGGTGTATCGACCCGGAGTTCAGCGCTATCCGAAGTCGGCCAAGGACTTTCGTATGCCTGGAAGACAGTGCCGATTCGCCGAGTGGTGGTGCTGTTCGGTGTGGTTGGGCTTCTTGGCTTCAACTGGCAGGTTGCAGTGCCTCTGGTCGCTCGTTTCGTCCTTCATCGCTCGGTCACAGGTTTTGGCGGGCTTATGGGCGCTTTGGGAGCGGGTTCTCTTGTGGCGGCGGTTCTCATTGCCCGAAACCGGCATGCGAGCGAGCGCCGCCTTGCTGTCGGTGGGATCGCTCTGGGAGCCGTGCTTGTTGCAATAGGCCTGTCACGCTGGTATTCGGTGAGTCTTGGGCTCATGGTTGCCGGCGGATTCGCGGGCATCGTCACCTCAGTGACCGCCAATACCAGGTTGCAGCTACTGACCACTGACGAACTTCGGGGCAGAGTAATGGGCCTTTACACGCTGCTAATGGGAGGCACAACTCCAATTGGGGCGTTTCTCCTAGGACAGATTGCTGGATACTTTGGCACTGGGACCGCTCTCGTGACGTTCGGCACAATAACCTCGGTGACTGTTGGGGCCATAGCTCTGCGTAGACGCAGGATTACCAAGGAGACGATGAAATGAGCGGTATGTTGGCACTTAATCTTTGGAGCCCACATCATGGTCTTTCGCTCGGGATGGTCATCGTTACAGCCTTTTTGCTTGGAGTAGTTCATGGAGTCACGCCAGACGAGCACACGTGGCCGATAACCTTCTCATATGCCGTGGGCTCATTTTCTGCGCGCAAAGGGGCCCGGGCCGCTCTATCCTTTTCGCTCTCATTCACGCTGCAGAGGGCGCTCCTTTCTGAGCTGGCCTATCTGGGGCTGCTGATAATTGCGGAGAGTGCCATCTGGAATGCGGTCATCTATGTGGTGGTAGGGGTGGTGATGGTGGTGGCCGGCTTATATGTCCTGCGGCTTCGCTGCGCATTCCATCTCCATCTCTGGCCGCTCTCGATCGGAGGGTGCCATCGCCCCAGACATATCGACACGGAAGAGTGGGCGGGACGGACACCGACTCCAGCAATGGCAGCGGTCCACGGTTTTATCGCCGGCTGGGGATTGGGCCCCTTTGCACTCATAATGGCCACAGTGCTTGCCCCAGCAATGCCGTCACCCTGGTTTGGGTGGGTGCCTGGTGCCGCCTTTGGGCTTGGGACGACTGCAGTACTTGTCGGAGCCGGTGCTGTTATAGGCTCGCTGATCCGTCACCAGCGTCTTCCGGAACGGCTGGCACAGCAGGTTGCGCAGGAGGGCGCTGGTTGGACGCTTTTGGTAGGCGGCGGGCTCTTCGTCGTCGTGGGCACCGTTGCTGTCTTCATCCCCTCGATAATTGCAGCAGGAATCAGCACTGGGATCCATGTTCACAATCTCGACCAGATCGGCGTAGGGACTCTGCTTGTAGTTCTGATAATCCTGGTTGCCGTTGTCACTCTGATCCGGACGCTTCACAGGCTGCAACATATCGCAGGATGACGTGATCCCATGCCCAAATGCTCGACTGCCGAACGGGATCTGGCGATAGAGGCCTAGGAGCCAGGAGTTTCTCGCGGGTCCGATGGCTGAGGGACTGTGAGTGGTGTCAGGATTCTGAGCCGAGACCTATTTTACAGTTAGCATGGTCCGGACCGCCAACGGAATCAGTACAAGCTCGCCGCCCTTTTTCTTCTTTGCTGCTTCGATCAATGCGCCTACCTTTTTAAAAGTCCCCTGGTTGGATACAGCCCACACCGCCAAGGACTCCTTTAAGCCGGCTGAGGTGGAGCTGGCGAGTAGCGAGAGGCACTGCTCTTTTCGCCATTGGTCTAAATCAGCTCTAATTCCATTGATCTGCCAGGATGTCCACCGATCATCGATCGATACCGTGTCAAGAATCCGGTCGATCTCGTCTAGCCGCGAAATTTGGTCAAGGCCGTCGAATAGTGAGATCACCTCACCGGGCTCTGCGCCGGAGCTTCGTGCGATTCTCTGTGCCTCTAAGACCCTCGGAACCCGCTGTATCAAGGACAGCCTTTCGGTCAGTTCGGATTGAGTAAGCTTTTGAGCGGGGCCTTGGAGCAGAGACGCGATCTCGTGGCCCGACGCTCCAGCTGACACTCTCAGAGCAGACAACACCTCTCGGTCTCGGGCGATTACCTCGGCAAGGACCGGCGGCCTGGTCTCCGTGAGATACATTCGCGCGAGCTTGTCCATAGCGGCCGTGAGCGATCGGTGAAGGTTTATAGCATCCTCTCCCGAGGAGCCTCTTTCCATCTCGTCTATTCTGTCCCACAGCTCGAGGGCACCGGTAACCTTGCAGGCAAGCCAGAACGCTTCGGTCACCTCACTCAGTGAATAGTCGAGCTCTTCGGCGATCTCGTGAGCCCATACGATTCCCATTCTGTTGACGGTTTCGCCAGCCAAGATCGTGGCTACCAGCTCTCTGTAGAGCGGGTGACCTGGCAGCGCCACACCAAAACTGTTCATGACTGAAGCAGGAAAGTACCCCTGGGCGAGTTCGGATAGGGTCGGGTCCATGATCGACGGTTCGGTCTCGAGTGAAGCAGCGAGATGCGACTTGGAGTACGACTGCAACACGGCGAGTTCTGGACGAGTGAGCCCGGCTTGAGCTGACCGTCGCCTAGCAAACTCCTCGCTGCCCGGTAGGAAGTCGAGTTCACGATCGAATGTCCCGGTCTCCTCCCAGCTCTCGATGAGTGCCTCAAAAGCGTCAAGATATTCCGCACTGCTGTCAAACACCCTATCTAAAGCCACGACACCATCTTCGACTTGGCGCAAAACCTTGCTTACCGCTTCATCGCTGACTGCCTGCAGCACGGCATCCCTCGAGGATCGGTCCAACACTCCAGATGCAATTGCTAACTCCAGAAGGATCTTGAGGTTCACTTCGTAGTCAGACATTGCCACACCGCCAGCGTTGTCGATGAAGTCGGTGTTGATTCGGCCTCCACGGCGGGAGTAGCGTATTCGAGCCCGCTGAGTTACCGCGAGATTGGCTCCCTCTGCGATCACGCGTGCCCTGACCTTGTCTGCGGTAATTCTTATGGAATCGTTGCCGCTGTCGCCAACCTCCTCGTCTGATTCGTCTTTGTCCTTGACATAGGTGCCGATACCGCCGAACCAAATCATATCGACTGGTGCAGAGAGAATTGCGGAGATGACTTGAGGAGGAGTGACCGCGTCTGTCGATATTCCAAGCGCATGACGGGCCTCTGAGTCGAGTGGAATCTTCTTAGAGTTTCTCGACCATACCCCACCACCTTTCGAAATCAGCTTTGGATCGTAGTCAGCCCAGGACGATCTGGCCAGAGTAGCCAGACGGCGACGCTCACCAAATGAGGTGTCCAGATCTGGGTCCGGATCGATAAACACATGGCGATGGTCAAAGGCTGCAACTAGCTTGATCTGTCGGCTCTGAAGCATGCCGTTACCGAAGATGTCGCCCGACATGTCTCCCACGCCAACTGCGCGAAATGGATCTCTGTCTACGTCCAAATCCAATTTCTTGAAATGGCGTCGTACGGCAGACCATGCCCCTCTTGCGGTTATCGCCAGAGCTTTGTGATCATAGCCGTGGGATCCTCCAGATGCGAAGGCATCACCGAGCCAGAATCCGCGCTCAAGACTTATGGCGTTGGCCAGATCGGAGAAGGTTGCAGTGCCTTTGTCCGCAGCTACCACCAGATAGTGGTCGTCTTCGTCGTAGGTGACTACTCCTTGAGGGGTGACGACCCTTCCATCTACGACGTTGTCAGTTATGTCCAAGAGAGAACAGATGAATGTCTTGTAAGCAGTTTCGATCTGAGCGGGCGAGGGTGTGGTGGTGTTTCTGACCACGAAGCCACCCTTGGCTCCGGTTGGAACGATGATCGCATTCTTTTTGATCTGGGCCATTGCCAGCTCGTAGATCTCTGTCCGAAAGTCCTCAATCCGCTCGCTCCATCGAATACCGCCGCGCGCAACCTTGCCCGCTCTGAGATGTATCCCAAGCACCTCCCTTGCAAAGACGAAGGTCTCCAGCATCGAGTGGGGGAGAATCGAACCACGTCGTGCCTCGGGAGCAAACTTCAACACAATCGTCGCAAACGGAATGCCTTCGGGTCCCCTCAAGAAGTAGCTGGTGCGTACCGTCTCGTCGATAAGTTCGAGATATCCGCGAAGTATCTGATCATGTGCAAAGCTTGTCACCGATTGCAACTGGTCCGCTACCAGGGAGCGGGCTTTTGCCATTTCTGCGGAGGGCGAAGACGGTTCGGGATTGAACTTGGACTCGAAGTAGCCTAGCAAGGCCCTAGTAACTAGGGGAAAGGAAAACAGGGCCTGATCAAGATCCTCTACGGAATATGACGTGCTCAGCTGGAGTCTGTAGCACCTATAGGCGCGCAGCAGCGCTACGTCTCTCCAGTTGAGCTGAGCGGAGATCACCAGCCGGTTGAGTAGATCGATTTCTGTCCGGCCCTCGTCAATTGCCGCGATGGCTAGAGCGAACCTTTGGCCATCTATTGCCAGGTCGAAGGCGAGTGAATTTTCGTTCTGGCTCGTCCAGCGGAGCTCGATGTCATCAAGGTGGATGTCACTGGATATCTCTCCGCCGGCAGAAAAGACAGAGGGGGTGTGTTCGACGACTGCGAAACCGAAGCTGTCAAGTACATGGACAAGAACGCTGAGTTCGGCGCCTTTGGCACCGTATCGCTTCAGACGAATGGTCCCAGGCTGCCGGGATAGCGGAGGTGCGAAGACGAGCCTATGTGGATCTGAATCGTCACTGACCCAGATTCCCGAGTGCTTTGTTGCCTGTTCTTCGTGCGAGCTCCTATCAGCTTGAATTGTCGCGCGGATGAGGGACAGCTGGTTCTCGTCGAAGGCTGCGTCTTCCGCTGAGGTTCGTTCAAGGTACCCGGCATGGCTTTTGGCGAGAAAGCTTTTCACCGCGACCGAGTCTGGATCTTCTCCAAGGCGAGTCGCGAAATCATTGATCCAGTTGGAATCTGGTTCGTATTGGGTCATCAACCGTTACTCCTGAAGTCGGCAATCATTGGCCATTTCTGACCATCGGCCAGTTGGATAATTCCTGTCTCGGTGCGTGCACGAGACAGGATGCGCTTGCAGCTGTGACGGGATTCGAGCCAGAGAAAATCTGAGCGTAGCCCCAATGCGGGACAGCCATCCTGTCCTGGTAGGATACCTTGGCTTCGGACGTGCTCAGGGATGGTTTGGATTTGCTCATTTCTTCGTCTCCGCCAGAATAGAGCGTCGCAACGCCTTCGTCTTGGCGGAGCGCTGCCCGTGGAGCCGCTCGGAAAAGCTCGTTACCACCGAGAGCATGTCTCGAACGAGCTCTGACTCTGCCGAACTCAAAAGGGCTTCGTCCTCGCCGATCGCGACGATCTGGACTCCATGGGTGCTTAGAAGCTGCTCCATGATTCCCACGCCGAAGCGGGCCAGGCGCTCTGGGTGGGTGATCCAAATCTCGGTGACCTCGGGTGCTAGGCACGCGTGCAGTGCCCGACGAAGGCCTGGGCGACGGTCAGAGAGCCCCGAAGCCACATCGGAGAACTCCCCGGCGATCATCCGGCCTGCTGTAGCCTCTCTCAAACGTTCCATCTGTCGTCCCAGGTCGCCTTCTTTGGCCTGACGCCGAGATGACACGCGCCCATAGACTATAACCGCCCCTTCTGATGTCTCAGGTCGCACAAGCCGTCCTCGTCGCTGGATCGCTTCGAGTTCTGTAACCGAGAAGATTCGGCGGCCCCCGGGGGACCGCCGGTCGGGAAGGCGCCCCTCAGCGGTGTAGCGGCGAAGAGTACGTGAGGAGACACCGAGCATCGATTTGGCCTCGGCAACTCCGACGAAGCGAACTGTCACAACGGCCATATTAGCATGCATTATTGACCGATAATGGCCGACAATAATCGGTAAAGCATTCTCGGATCCAGCTGTCCTGACGTTTCTGAACAACCAAGCGAAGAGCAGACGGAGGATGGGCCACAATGAGGGAGATGCAACCGAGGGATCTCAAAGTCTGTGCATCTCCTTCTCGTGCCGGACTCATCTGAGTCTATCAAATCCATTTGTAAAGCTTCGATTCGGACCTTGTATCGGGAACCTTTAGTTCTTTCGAGTCTGGCGTGGTAATGCCGCAATTTGGCGAGCCTTTTCGGTGTTCGCCGGTTCAGAATTGTTTCACGAATGTTAATTCTTCTGTCCTAGAAGGGAGCTTCTTGGACATTGGGAGGCTTGTGCTAATAAAGTGTCCCGGTGATAGGTCGTGTCCTTGCCAGTGAGCCCGGTCTTGTTTACGCGGGTTGGACGACCGTTGAAGGTGAAAATAACGCTAAATCAGATTGGACACCCGGTTGCTTAAGATGGCTGGTCTGCAAACGTGGATTAGCAGGTATTGGGTCTGAAAGGTTGGATCATGCATTTCAATAGCGGGGACACCGCCTGGGTACTTGCAAGTAGTGCGCTAGTTCTTTTCATGACCCCCGGTCTTGCGTTCTTCTATGGAGGAATGGTCAGGTCCAAAAATGTGCTCGGCATGCTGATGCAGAACTACGTGACAATGGGTGTTGTCAGTTTGCTGTGGGTTTTCGTCACTTACAGTTTGGCCTTTGGTCCTGATT
>JAJZIP010000072.1 GCA_021810525.1 Actinomycetes bacterium
CGATCTGAGCTAATCCTCCCGGTCCCATCACGGCAGCATCAATATGTTTTTCCAAATAGATGCGGTGTTGATCCCAGCAAGGCATGATGAAAAGTGGAGAACTTGGGTAGTTGTTCTCCCATTTCCGAATGATTTCTTCTTGGTCTACCCATGAAGACAACCAGGTCGAGGTATTTTCTGACGATATAGTAGTAGTTGTTATCGTGGTTGTGCTAGACGTTTTTTGTTCTCCCTGAGTCTGGATTGGTCCTACATTTCGTCCACAACTGGTCACCAGTAGCAATAGGATAAATCCAACTGGTAAGGGGATGGCAGCATTAATTCGTTTCACGCCAAGTCCCTTCTTGTATGTGGCGAAATATCTTTGGCATCATATCTCGTCAAAGTTGATTGGGTTTGGGGTGGGCACCATAAGTTATACTTTCTCACATGGAAAGGCCCCCCATAAAGTTTTTCCTATTCGCAATTTTGATCACTGTTTTTGCATCGTGCGGAATACAGTCCGGTGCCCTAACTGCGACGAGGTCCACTACGAGAACTTCGGTTTCTGCCACAGCTGAAACCTCTACTACTGCGACCACAGCACCAAAACCGCAGGCCAGCTCTGAACGGCCATTGGCTTTATCAGCACTTTCAGCGAAAGATTATTGGGTTGTAATTGGCAATAGCGGGTGTGCTACTCCATCGTGTCTGTCTATTCTCCATACAACCGACGGAGGTACTCGTTTCTTGAAGGTTTCCGTACCCAGCTTCACCTTTGGAGGACAGCTCTACAGTATTGACTTTGTCAGTCTCCAGGATGGCTATTTCGTTAGTGCGGAAGTAGGGGCAGGATATCACCATCAAAATTGGTATACCACTAATGGCGGCTCCACCTGGAATCAGCTTCAAGCCCCAGAATTCACAATTACCGGAGGTGGATATGTCTATGGTCTCGTTCCTTTAGGTGGACCAGGTGCCTACTCCAGCTATACACTGGAGCGTGCTCGCATCGGAACAGATTCCTGGACAACTCTGAGGACCATTGATGCCTCCTCTCTAAGTCGTCCTTCGATGGCGATTTATAACTCGTCTTTTTGGATATCCACAAATAGCCAGGAGAATCCAAATAATTCAATGCTCTTTTACTCGAGTGATTACGGCAGTCACTTTACAAAGTTGACTAACCCCTGTTCCATTGCGTCACAGTGCCAACTTTATGCAAGTTCCCCGACTAATATCTGGGCAACGTATAGCCCTCTTCCTAAGAACACCACAACCCCGCCGGGTCCTTTGACGATCATGAGGTCCACAGACAGCGGAGCAAATTGGAGCCTTGTAGCCAAAGTGCCGACTTACCCGTCGTACCCAATGGGTCAAATTCAACAAGTTTCGAAGCCTTTCTGGGCTGGCAACTCTGTCGGAATCATAACAAAGTCAAAAGGTCAGCTTCAGATTCTACGGACTGACGGTGGCATAGCTAAGACTAGTAATGTCGAAGGTTTCGCAATGAATGCCAGAGAAACCTACTATTTTCATGAAGTCACGTTTGTAACGGCACGGGTTGGGTATGCAAGGATATTGGACGCCGCCCATTCGTCTTGGAGCCTTTGGGGTACTACTGACGGTGGCCTCAAGTGGAGCAAGATCCCATGGCACTGAAATTCGTGTCGGGTCCAGATCGATGGCCGATTTGCATAGATAGGGAATAAGAAAAAGACCTGAAGCTGGTTGGGAACGGGAGACGCTCGGTGTGCGGAAGGTGCACACTTCTTTACCTGGTAGCAACCTTGAGCGTCAGTCATGGTTCAGATCCGGTTACCAGTCTTTCCAGCACCACCAAAACATTTTCGATAATCTAGCTCAGGATCACATAATTCTGAGCCACCCGAACTCCTAGATAGCTTATGCCTAGATTCCGAAAAGGTGAGGCCGATTCGTCTAGTTCGGTCTATGAAGGTCTTTATCATATGGACTTACCTTCGGGTAGCTTTATAACAGAAATAAGCCTACCATTTATAACGGAAATCTTAAGTTAGCTTTCTTTGGAGGACGTGTGGCAAAAAATCAGATTCGATCTATACAGCGTGGAAAAATCATCTCGCTGGTGTCTGTCGTGATAGTGTTGGCCATAATTGCTGCACTAGTTCTTGTAAAGCTCAATAAATCAACTATTGCGGTCACTCCTACATCAGGACTTGCTCCGGCCAACGTAGTGGCTGCTGTAACCCAAGTACCCCAAAGCGCTATTGCTAGTATTGGTTACAAGACATCGATTCCTTTGCCGACTCCCATTGATGCAAAAGGTTTATTGCTCAAAGGCGGCAAGCCAGAATTGTTATACATGGGTGCAGATTACTGTCCTTACTGTGCGGCCCAAAGGTGGGCATTGGTGGTGGCATTATCGCATTTTGGGACATTCTCAAATCTCGGTGAGGCGTCATCCTCGTCAACCGATCGATTCCCAAATACCCAGACTTTCAGCTTCCATGGGGCCACGTTCGCCTCGCGATATATCAGTTTTGTTGGAGTTGAACTCGAAACAAATATCCCGCTGGCAAGTGGTGCCGGTTGGACTCCACTTGACAAGCCAACTGCACAAGAAAATAACCTTCTGGCTACTTGGGATAAGCCACCATACACACCAACCGCAGCAGGAATACCATTTGTCGATATTGCAAATAAATACGTCATGGGTGGAGCTAGCTACAGTCCAGCAATATTACAGGGTCTTTCTATGGCAACGATTGCAGGAAGCTTGTCTAATACCTCTACTGCTCCATCTCAGGCAATCCTGGTCGCCTCGAATGTCATAACTGCAACAATTTGTAAAGTCACGCACAATCAACCTGCGAATGTTTGCGGTCTGAGCTATATTCAAAAAGCCGAGAAAGCTCTGAAATAGGTAAGCATGCATAGGCGGTTCAAGCCACTCTGTCTAAGGAATTTGTAGACCACTTCCAGTCGAATCCTGGGACCAGTTAGAAGAGTAGACAATCTTGCTGCCGGAATAAAACGTGATATGGAGCGGTGAACTGCAGACGGCATTACAGACCCCAGTCACTTTCCCGAGGGGCATGACGAAGAATGACCAGCCATCAAGCCTTGCAGGTAAAACATTCGAATGAATGGTTGGGTGTCCTTGCGGCTTAGCTGCGAACGAGGAGACTGAACTAGGTACAATGCCAAATAAAAATCTCTGGCCATCGTTGCGAGTGTTAACAGAAATAGTAGGCGAGGCGTTTGACACAGAGAACCAACTTCCTATTCCTCCCTGACCTGAATAACCCAAATCAACCCAAACATTTCCTGGTTGCATGTGTGCTGACAGGGCCCATGCACGACCCGCTATCGTGCCCGAGGCAAGTTCCGTTCCACCCGCAGGCACTAGTGGAGAGTTCACCGGAGGAGAGCCAACTACCCCTGGAGCACATGGGCCGCTGTACAAAGGTTTGCCCTTTACGATGCAGTTCCCTATAGTGGAGTTGTAATTTATGCCGTTCGCAATCTCTTTGAGGGTGGATAGCGTCATCCCGCTGCCGCTCAAGGAGAACATAACGCCTGGCCTCTCAATCCACGCCAGAGAAATCCGAGGGTAAGTATTTGTCAGAATTGGTGAGACGGACGGTGGCGGTCCAGGTTGGCTTTTGTTTGTTGACCACCCGCCTCGACAGACAGGATCAACCTGGCTGATTGGAGCGTTCGCTGGTCCGCTGCAGGTGATTACTTCTTGTCTCTTTCCGTGGAAATAGGTATAACTCACGTGGCCATAAACATGGTCGTAGAAATTGACCTCAATGGCTTTGTGTCCTCTGACGGATGTGAACGAGCCACTTTCTGAAGAATTTGGACTTGGTACTCGAGACTGAATTGCTTCTGATGCCGACTGCTGGATTCCCAATACGATCTGCTCTGGACTCGCTGACGTTCCGCCCTGAAAGACGATGGTTCGCTGATAGCTGACCGGACGTGTACCTTTGTTGATCCGTTCATCAGAGATGAGTTGAAATCCGCTCGGCAGATAGCCAAAAGATATTTCGCTGTCTAGGAGATGAGGGGGACCTGGCGTTGCAAAGCTTGTGAATCGCATGTCAGGGCTAGTATTTGAATTGCTAACTGCGGTCAGAAGGCCTAGCATCAATAGTCCTACGAGTAATGGTGAACCTGCGTATAACAGCCGACGCTTCATCCGTCGCTTGCGAGCACGGGACCGTATTTCGCCAATTTCAAGAGGCGGAAGCAGTGGTTCATGGATAAATGGCTCAGCTATTTCTTTAAGTAACGACATCACATATCCGCCTTTTCGTGCTCTTTTTCACTAATCAGTGCGCCAAGCTTTGCATGCGCAGCCCGGAGAGTCTGCGAAACGGTCCCCCTGGTAATGCCAAGGACGTTTGCGATTTGGATTTCGGTTAGATCGCCAATATAACGAAATACAACAACTTCGCGTTGTCGCTTTGGGAGGGTTGAGACGATCTTCCAGATTTCTTGCACTCCGAGGGGTGCTGCCGACTCCCCAGAGCTACTTGCTGACGGACCGTATTCCCTGGTCATTCGGTGTGACCTTCTCTTCACCAGGTTTATTGCTACTTTGTAGGTCCAGCCAGCGGGTGACTCGAGCGAACTCACTCGTTCCCACCTGTCATAGGCTCGGACAAAAGCTTCATCCACCACATCTTCAGCCAGACATAGATCACCGATTACAAATGTCAAAGTGGCCAAGATGCGGGCGTGCTCAGTTCTATACCAAAGCTCGAATGCCGAATCGTCTTTGTCTTTCACAATACTGTTAAGCCTACGAAGGTCATATATTGCTGAGTCAAATCGAAAACTTTTAGAATTCGGCTGCTCTCTGCGTTTTGTGCGCATTTCCTTTGGTGCCATCAAAAAGTGAGGCCAGTGTCACTGCTTCGCTATAGCAGTCGTGACCACAGAGTTCGCCTCAAGATGACTTAATGATCATCACTAGGAAATTGCTATTTGTTTGTTCGTCCGTCGTTGACAACCGACGGTCTCGATGTTACTTTTCAACCGTGGAAAGGGATCTATGAAAAACTTTCTTCACAAATGGCAGGTAAAACTCGCTCTTATTTCAATAGTTGCTTTAGCTGGTGCTATGGCGATTATTTTGACAACTGGGTCACGACAAACATCTTTAGGCAAATCTACACCTAGTGTCAAAAAGTTCAATCTTGCAAATACGCTGTTGACTTCATATTCCCAAACCACGCTATCCACTGCCAAGGTGACCTACACGCAATCGGGGTCAGCCAGTTCTACCGGAACCGGTATCTACAGCTTCGCCAACAATACCGGTCGAATAAATTTTACCGTCTCAGTCAACGGCCAACCTATTCATGAATCGTGGATTTTCGATGGCACTGTAATGTATGAAACAATGCCGCGCCTTCCAGGCAAATGGCTTGGAACGCACGTGCCAAACGGCAACAATTTTGAGCTTCCGAGTCCCTTTGCCTTTTTGGACTCCGCTTCAGCTCGAACTATTTTGCGGCGTTTTGCTGGCAACGGCGTTACCGAGCAGCCCTCAACTGTGGCTGGAAGAAAGGCAATTGAGTACCTTGGTACCATACGACTGTCCCAGCTTTTGAAGGTCATTTCGCTTCCACTAATCAATGAACCAATAACAATTCGGGTGTGGGTTGACAGCGCTGGAGCAACACGACAAATTCAAACGGTGTTCTCGCTGCCTTCCAACTCTTCCGCACCTGTTGTAAGGCCACAGGTATCGACTATTCAGTTTTCCGACTTTGGGACACCAGTCAGTGTTACTCCGCCGCCGGCTGGGAATGTTATCCCTAATCTCCCTTCCTCACCGCCACTCGGAGCGCCGCCTCTGCCATTGGCCGCCGCTAGATAAGCCATTTGGAGGGCGGAGCAGGCGTAGATATATTGAGTCGCAGATATCCAGGAATCAAAACGACTTGCAGCAATACCGATTACCGCTCGTAATGTAGATTTGTACTTTTGCTTCTTGTCCCACGTCGGTCATACGCCATCAAATTTGTCAAGAAGTTATTCCATGGTCTGTTTTAGGGTAGCGGTACAAACATTTCGGTCGAAGGCATCGGTTGGGTACACAACTGGTGTCAGTGCGTAGATGTTTTTATCATCTACGCACTTGAATACGTGCCTCCACATAGGAAATCTCAAAATCCTCTAAAGATGCCGCATTTGCTTTTGAGAATTGCGAATATAAAGGCTGCTCAACATGCCGACTCTTTGAATAGATACGGGTTTGCGCAAGCAATGTTATTTGTTGATTACCCTGCGGCAAAGCGAAGCGGCGTATACGCACACCCATAGTGGCCGCCAACAGTCGCCACAAGTACGCACTTGTCCGTGCAGGGCTGGGTGGTGTGGTTGTATGGCTTTACGTTTGCAGATGATGTTACATCGAAGGTTGTTGTTCCACGGCCTGAATTGTTCGTGACTCCAAGTGGCTGCTGCGCTAACTGGTCTCCGCAGCCGCCACTGCTCACGTCGGCAACGCTCGCGCACTCAGAGAGGAGGAATTCGCCTCCCTGACCGAATCCTGTAACTGTTACTTTCACTTTCTCACCATCAACCAGATTGCTTGCCGGCGAAACTGTCACCTTCGGATTATGTGTCTGGAGAGCCGAAACTACTGGTACCGAAATTGACGGGAGACTTCTCGATGGAGTTGTATGGTTTTTTGCTTGGGTCGTTGCGATACCGCACGCCGTCATGAAAGTTACTGAAGTAGCAATTACGCCAATGTTGAGCAGGCGATGACATTTGTCTTTGAAGATAGATACTGTCATTGGTTCGGCCCACTACCTCTAAATGTCTCATAGCCAGGGTTTGAAATCCCAAGTGCCGTGCCGAAGGTACGCCAGAAACCTTGCGATTGCTCAACCCAGCGGTTTGCCCCGACACCTTTCACTAACCCACACCCTGTCGAATGAACAAACACCGGAGTTTAACAAGGTTATTGCACATAATACATATACTTAGGGGGAGCCATTGTTATGCAGAAGTTCCATCACAAAGTAATAAAGGTTTACGATTCCCAAGTTGGATATAAGAATTCTTAGCGCCATTTAAATTAGATCTTCCCGATTCGCTATCCAGCGTAGGCTGCACAGTGGACCTCGCATTCGCCACCTTTGGTTGTCCGACTTGCACTATTCCCATGGCCGGGACTCTCGGAATAGGACTATTCGCCAGCACACTTCCCTTGTTTGGAACCGAACTCAAGCTGATCGCAGCTTTACCACTTGCGATCTCGCTCATCGTCATGCATAAAAGAGCCAACCGAACTTCATGTGCTGTGGGAATATGACTCCTTGACGTCTATGGCTGGCGTGGCCTAACAACCGCCCGAGGAGACAACAGCGGCATTGTAGGGTTGGCTTTTCTCATTAGTGGTGACCCTATATACTTGATGTCATGACCGCTCAGGGACCCATCTCGACGCCGTTCACCGCCTCCAGTACCGCGGACGAGGTGCTCTCGGGTGTCGACCTCACTGGCATCCGTTCGATCGTGACGGGAGCTTCATCCGGCATCGGGATTGAGACCGCCCGTGCGCTGACCGCCGCTGGCGCGGAGGTGACGCTCGCCGTCCGGAATACGACCGCCGGCAACGCCGTCGCCGAGATGATCGAGAAGTCAACCGGGGCGACTCGGCCTCGAGTCCTCCTACTCGACCTCGCAGACAGGATCACCATCACACGCTTTATCGAGGCGTGGGACGGCCCGCTTCACCTGCTGGTCAACAATGCCGGGCTGGTCACCGGTGGACTCGAACGAACCCAGGAGGGCTGGGAATTGCAATTCGCGACCAACCACCTCGGCCACTTCGCCCTGGCAACCGGCCTTCACGACGCCTTGGCCCTAGGGGCGTCTGAACACGATGGTGCACGGATCGTCTCACTCAGTTCGACGGCGCACATGCGTTCCAGCGTCGACTTCGACGACCTCCACTTCGAGTATCGCAGCTACGACCCTCAGATCGCCTACGCCCAATCGAAGACGGCGAACTCCCTATTCGCCGTCGAAGCGACTCGCCTCTGGGCCGCCGATGGCATTGTTGCCAATGCCGTGAACCCCGGTGGTGTGGCAACCGGTCTGCAACGGAACTTCACGACACAGCAGAAGGAGTCACTAGACGCTGCGGAGTCCGCTGGCGTCTTCTCGTACAAGACTGTCGAACAAGGGGCTGCGACCAGTATCGTCGCGGCGGTCGCCCCGGAATTCGCGCGAACCGGAGGCCACTACCTCGACGATGCACGAGAGGCCTACACCGTGCCGAATGATGCAACACTCGCACAGCACCCACACGGCGTGAAGGAATGGGCGCTCGATCCCGCTATTGCTGAGCGCCTCTGGGCAGTATCGTCCGATCTCATCCGAGCCTGATCTCGGGACCTTCCGCCAATGATATCGGATCCCGGAGCAAACCGATTTCGGCGAGTCAGTGCGCGGTAGAAACCGAAACAGTAATTCTCAGTTCCAACAAGGGCTTTTCTGAGTAGGGCGATCTGTTTTCCGATCAGCATCTGAAAAGCCCTTGAAAGGGTTCGCCGTGAGGAGTGAAAATTCAGTGCTGACGCCGAATCCGGGTTTGTTGCATCCCGAGGAATTCCGATAGACATCTTCGACCGTAAAGGACTACGGACAGCGATCGACTATGGCTTTCGAATCGTGCGGTGGCATCTTGATGATTCATAAGACGGTGTCTGAATTCGTGATTTGATTGAGTAGACTGCTACTCTCTTGATTTCAGACCGGATTCGCGGCTTGGAATCAGTCGTGCAGCACAGGAGTGTAGGAGATACCGATTATTGCGCCCTCAGGTGACTGTAGCCGAGCGACCGTCTGGCCCCATGGCTCCCTACGCGCTCCATGCAGTAGCTTATAGCCAGCCTCTTCGAGATCACGTGCCGCTGAGTCGACTGCAGCGGCATCGGCAACGTCGAACTCAATGCTGACCTGTGGTACCGGCCGCTCTGAGGGCCACTGGTCCGTTCCGAAGCACGCCTGAGCGGCCTGGGAGAGTGGCCAGATCCCAAACGACTTACAGCCGTTGATTTGCTCGCTGTGGTAATACCCATCACCTTCGCGCTGCAGAGGGAGACCCAGTGCATCGACATATAGGTTGCGACTGTTGATCGGATCGGGAGCGATCACGGCCACGGTCGCTAGGAACTCGATGTTCATGGCATCTCCTCATTCGTTGGGTTCTGCCTTGGTTCAGAACTCTAAGTATAACGATGGCCGCCGACCGATTATTCAGCTAGTTGAATTTGAACGATATTCGAAACACAATCTAGATAATCCTGACCCTTATAGCGCCGGTTCAAGCTTGAATAGCGATGAGTCGCTTGGAGCGAGCCGAAATTGGCAGTCTGGTAACAATCATTTGAACCAGCGCATTTGGATATGTGTTACTTTTAGGTACCAAGCTCAAAGGGACCCCCAGGTCAACGCCGCTCATTACGTTTTGTTCAAGAAGTCTTACTTGGACCAGGGGACCCGATCTAGGCGTCCAAGCGATGGGAGGGGGATCTCGTTGGAGAGTATCTCTTCACGAGTGGCTAGGGTGACCTCTGCGCGAAGATGGGTGACGGTGTACCCCCGGTTCTCAAGTGCAAGAACGGGAACATACAAGGCACTCACTGGATAGGCCCAAGTTAGTGAGCGCCCAGGACGGAGTAAGGCTGGCAGTTCCTCATAGGGAGTGTGTAGGAGCTGGATCGCCGTATTCGCTGGAAGAAGTCGTATTCCATGCGAGTTGACCATAACGTCGATAAGACCAGGATTCCGGGTGGTGAGAAGCAATGCAGGGACACCTATATCTCGGTAGAGATCGAAGAATTCGCCAGCCTGATTACCTGGTAGCGTAAATACTCCGCTTGGCATCGAGATTCCAGGAGTGAAGTCCAGTTCGACGTGGCGCTCAAAGCCTGCGGCTCGTACCGCCTCCTCTATCAGCTGTGCTAGGCGGTCCTCGGTGATTCCGCTAAGGATCCCGATTCCATCGGTACCCTCGTGCTCGCGCTTCCAGCGGGCGAGTTCATCGGCTGAGTAATCGTTCGGATGGAGTCGGTCGACGGTCTTATGGTGAGGAACGCAGAGCAGGATGAGGTTCGCAAATGCACGCCGTTCGTCGTCGGTCATAGATATGTCATAGCGTGGAGCACCTGGGAGGGCACCACGGATATGGGCAATCTCGACGTTGATGACTGGGTCATCTTCGACAAAGCGTATCACGGGGACATCGCAGTTGGGGAAATAGCAGGCGCGCTGCGAGAATGCAAAGAGTGCTGCACTAGTGCCAGAAGTGTAACGGCGCGGTCCTGGAGTCACGGGCGTGGCCTTGAAATTACGGCTTGATGTAGGCATTAAGCCCAATTACTACGGGTTTGCCGTCGATCATGGCGCTGGTGACCATGTTGCCATGAGAGCTTGCCACGACCAGGGTCTTACTCGAGGATGATGGTGTTGGTTCCTGAAGTTCGATTTCGATATGCAGCTTGTTGTCTTTGATTGTGACTTCCATTGTTTTATCCATCCTTTTGCGCTGAGCCAGTAACAAGAACGAAATAAATTTCATGTGTTACCCGAGGATATCATTTATTTGCAATAATTTCGACTAAAATGCAGGGTATGCCAAATCCACCACAGTTGTCACCAGAACAGAGATTGGCTTCACTTGAAAAGGCAGCACTAGTACGTACGCAAAGAGCTGAGATCAAAGCCGAACTGAAAAAGGGTTCGGCTTCGCTTGCATCATTACTGGAGCGAGCGGGGATCGAGGATCTTGTTGGCAAGATGAAGGTCAATAACGTGCTAGAAAACCTGCCAGGTTTTGGCAAGGTAAAAGCACAGAAAGTTATGGAGCAAGTCGGCATCAGTGAGACTCGTCGACTAGCTGGACTGGGTGCAAATCAGAAAAGCCAACTGCTTTCTTTGATTGGGAAGTGATTTACGGGATCGAGGTTATCTCAATTTATTGTGCATGCCTTAGCGGTATTTTTCACGAGATAGGTTTTAAGGACTTGGCGCTACTGGCGGTATCCCACAATTTCTAACATTCGATCGGCTATTGCCTTATTGAAGCCACATGACTCAAACGATTCTGGCCCATTATTGGTCACATTTGGTTCTAGCACCAATTGACGCAGCGTCACTTCTGGGGGAAAACACCACGCGAATGCCAAGAGCAGTTTGATCATTGTGTCGGGTGATAAAGGCTACCGTACCCTCAACAACTGCCCGAAAGCTTATGCCGTTGGTTAACAGCCAAATCATTATCACTTTGCGGTTTTCCGTCGCTCTTAAATCTAACTAATGGCTCGACGACCTTGGCTATATAACGCGTGAAGAGGTAACCAAGTACCATGACAGCAAGGGAGATTCCTCTGACCCAGGTAGCGGAGATAACAATGGTGCTTCTAGTCGGGAAGATGCTTCTAGTCACGAGGGTATGGAATTGAGGAATGAAAAGTAACAAGTCAAGAAGTATCGTGATAATAGCGAGACCAGCCCACGTAAGGCGTGCACCCTTCTTGACGTTTTCAGTAGATTCGCTTTCAATCTCTTCTGGCAGCATTGCCATGCAGAACGCTAGAAATAACTCGATTGCAAAGAATGTGACAAAGAGCCAACGAGCCTGAGTTTGGTTGTATGCTGCGCCAGCGACAGAGGCCAGGAACACTACTCCAGCACCAGCGCTAACTGTTCCTGCTATCTCAACTACGGCACGTGCGAAGAAAGTTTGCCCATCTGGAAGATAAGGTGGGATTCTTTTTCTTAGTGGCTCGAGCCCATCATATCCACATTTTCCAAGCTTTTCTAGGCTGCAGTTTAGGAGACGAACTGGCCACTTCAGCGCAACAACTAGGAACCTTAATACTAGTTTCAAGAGTTTGAGCACATGTCGCTTGGGTCTATTTTTGTCTTCAGCGTCGACATCATTTTGACTTTCATGTGCCATAGTTTTTGCCATCCTTATGTCATTTTTGCTACCAGCCCCTCGTCAGGCTGCCACAAGGAATAACATTAGTTCATGAGGATTCGAGCAATCCAAGATTAGCTACTTCGTAATTCTCACATTATTGAGATGAATGAGAAATCTATGCGGACGACTAAATCCTGGCTTTAGGTTTGTTGCGGACTATATCCAAGATGATACTGAACGTCTCATAGTCGACTAGATTTCCCAGTAGGGCATCGGTTTTGGTCAAAAAGGTAATCGATCACTTACGGCGATGCTAAACAAATTATGGGGTGCAGCTTTAAATCGGATCGATATGCAGTGCTCACGAGAGTAATCGAAAGGTACTCAGCACCGAAACAGCCTTAGGTGCCGAACTTTGTGCGATACCATCGAATCGATGGTTGGGGAACTGTATTAGGCCAGGTAAACAGTAGTTATACAATTCCACATTCACGGATTCTGCAATGCCTCTGGGGTAGCTATGTATCATTATGTTTGGGTCAGATCGAAGGTAAATGCAGGTAGGCACGAATCTAAGAATTTTTGAAAAGCTTCGAGGACACGTCTGTGTATCCACAGTTAGCATCTCCTCTGTTGCCAGGATCTCCCGGATTTCCGGCATTACCGGGATCCCCTGGGTTGCCAACATTTCCAAGATCCCCCAAATGCTTGTCAACGATCATGTCTACCCAGAGCTCGCCTACGTACTGGCCGGTCAGACGGTGAACATGGGTACCGTCAACCATCTGGCCTATAGCGTCACCGCGCATTGAATACACATAGCGACCCTCTCGATATCCAACCGCATTGCCTCGATCATCATAGATATAGTTGACCACTACCGTCCCCTTTCCTACGACAACAGATACTCATTGGCAGGAAACCAGCAGGACCCAGTATCATTTGCGTGTCTCTTCTTGACCCGTATGAGATCATCCAGCCGAACTCGATCATCCAAAACCAGATAGAGGTCGGTACCATCTAACGTAATGAACGGCGTCGACACTTTAAATTTCTCAAGAAAGTCACTCGTAAATCCAGCAATACTGACAAACAGTCCCATGGCATTTTTACCCTTAGTAAGGACTTTGTCCTTGAAAATAGATCCGTCAGCTCGGCTGGCGGGATCAGTCCGCCACCGGGCCTCCATAATATAATCATCCGTGTCATGGCTGAAAGAGCCGTCAATTTGCTCCCAGTCGGTCGTGTATGAAAGCCTTGGCTCTAGATCATAAAGCAGGAACAGGTCGGCCAGTAGCGACTCAAATTCATATCCCCGCTTATGGGTATTTGGCTCATTCTGCATGCCAAGAAAGCGGTTTTTGAGGCTCGCAATGTCGTCGGAGAATCGACGAATGGCCTCGGCCTGGGCAACTGCCGCCTTCCTAGAGGTCTCAGCGCGCTCTGCCTCGGCTAGACGGGAAGAATACTTTTCCGTGACAGACCTAAGATGCAGAACCGCGACTGTAGCCTCTTGAATACGTTGTTTCCGATCAGCCTCATCTTTGATCTGCTCAAGGTTTGGAAAGCGATCCATGCTTGCCACTTCAAGCATGAGCTGAAGCGTAACCTCCTGATACTTATCCTCCTTGGCAACCAGCACATCTATGAGTTGGTCCGCCACGTTTCGTTTCGTGTCTGAGAAATTAAGACCGACCAACAATTCAGAGTTATCTCTTAGGGCTGTACGAAGGAATGTCTCATATGGTCGCCTGTTCCAAATTACAACTGGCAATGCTGCCCTTAGAGCCTGGTAAGCAGCGGTCGAAATGTGCTTCATACCCAGATCTTAGGCCCCCCTTTGATGTCTATCCTGGAATTTCGCAATTGGCGCTTTTCACACCCCACTCCTCCTCTCTCCCTCCCATTCCACGACTTCCCGAACTCGGTATCTTTGACAATTTCGATCAGAAAAGACCAGAAAAGTATCGCTGAGCGATATCTGAGCACCCACGAGGTCACCTTTTTCGAGAGGTTTTTTGCACTTGGTTCGACGCTTTTCGTAGCCGCTATGCCGAGACGCTTGAATACCTACAAAGCCATTGATCCGCTCAAGACCCGAAAGAGGCTTGGTTTTCACGGCTTGATGTAGGCATTCAGCCCGATTACCACGGGTTTGCCGTCGATCATGGCGCTAGTCCTGTGGTTCGCTTGGAGTCCTGCTGTGAGCGGTAGCATCGGTGTTTGGTAGGCGGGATTGCGACCTCAGATAGTTTGATGAAGATATGTTTTGGGTGCATACATAATAAGTAGATACTCACACAAGAGGCTTAGGTTGGCAGCGTGCAAGGCCAATAGTGCAACTAAAGGAGGGGAGCGACATGCGTCAGACTAGAAATACAAGAGCGAACGTTATAATAACGTTTATGGATAG
>JAJZIP010000073.1 GCA_021810525.1 Actinomycetes bacterium
CAGGCGTTGACGCCATCCCGACGATAGGGCCGTTTAGAGACTTTCCACCCATAGAGCCATAGAAGGTGGCGTCTCCGAAGGTGAAGATTCCTCCATCAGCTCCGACGAGCCAGTATCCTCTGCCGTCAGGCGTTGAGGCCATCCCGACGATAGGAGCGTAGAGAGGAGCAGAGGCCGCAGAGCCGTAGTCGACTGCATCACCATAGCAGAGCACCTCTCCCGTAGCTCCGACGAGCCAGTAGCCTCTGCCGTCAGGCGTTGAGGCCATCCCGACTATCAAAGAACTCGGTGCGACCTGACTATCAGCTGCCATCGGAGACGCCCCTCCAAAAGCGACAACGGGAGGCGACGGGTAGGATGCCAACTCTACGTGATGCAGTGCCGACCCGGAATCGATGCGGCTGCTTTGAAGCTGCAGAACGAGCACAGCCAGAACTGCTAAGACTTTGAATACTAGGCGAAGGTAGTTCAACTTTGCACTGCTTTCCATTTAGACCCGCATCTGGCCAGCGACCAACCTTGATCGTTAATGCTCCCAGTGATGCGTTTCTAAAACGATAGGTTGGCAGCAATACAAAAACAAGGACTACACCACACGAGCGCCCAGCAGGTCCGAGAAATCAGGACTTGATCATTGGTTGAAGAAAAATCTCCTCCCGTAGAATTAGAGAGCGGAAGCTCTCCATCTGAATTCTCACCGCCTCAGTTCCCGAACCGCCCAAGGTCCGCCTTCGCTCAACGGAAACGCCGGGGATCAGTAGCTCCGCAGCCTGGGATCCCAATTGCGGATGAGCCTCCACGAGTTCTCCCAGATCCACGTGGCGCTCCAGCGAGTCGCGCACGAGTCCACCGATGATCGCATGGGCCTTTCTAAATGGAACTCCATTCGCCACCAACCATTCTGCAAGATCGATAGCGCAGAGGTATGGCGAGTCGGCAGCCCGGCGCATTCGCGAGAAATCGAAGCTAGCACTCGAAAGCATTCCAGACAGTGACGAGAGACCGAGAGAGATCTGATCGAGCGAATCGAATAACGGCTCTTTGTCCTCTTGAAGGTCCCTGTTGTAGGAAAGCGGCAGACCCTTGAGAGTGGTGAGAAAGCCTGTCAGGGAACCGATGACCCGACCCGACTTTCCTCGCGCAAGCTCCGCGATATCAGGGTTCTTTTTCTGAGGCAGCATCGAGGACCCGGTCGAGTAAGCGTCGTCAAGGCGGAGGTATCCAAACTCCTCTGTGGACCAAAGAACCAGCTCCTCGCCAATTCGAGAAAGATGGATACCGAGCAATGAAAGATCGAACAACGTCTCGGCGACAAAATCGCGGTCTGAGACCGCATCGAGGGAGTTTTCGAACCTTCTGGCAAAACCGAGTTCAATCGACACGAAATCAGGATCAAGCGGCAGAGAAGAGCCACCGAGTGCGCCAGCGCCTAAAGGAGAGACGTCCATGCGATCTATTGCCTCTATCATTCGATCGAAATCTCTGGCCAAGGCCCAACCGTGAGCCAAGAAATAATGCGCCAGCAAGACCGGCTGGGCTTTCTGCAGATGCGTATAGCCGGGAAGGTAGACATCTTCAGCCGACTCGGCAAGGCCTAGCAGCAGCTTCTGAAAATCGAGAACCCGGGAACAGACTCCGCCCAGCTCTCGTTTAGTGAACAGCCTCAGGTCGGTGGCCACCTGATCGTTGCGGCTTCTCCCGGTATGAAGCTTCGCTCCGACATCTCCTGCAATTTCGGTGACGCGTCTTTCAATCGCCGTGTGGATGTCCTCGTCCGAGTACTCGAACTGAAACTCTCCGCTATCAAGCTCTACGCGCACCTGATCCAGTGTCGTCAAAAGCAGTTGAGCCTCTTCATCGGAAATGATCCCCGAAACAGCGAGTCCTTTAACATGTGCCTTCGAACAAGCGACATCGTCGTGAGCGAGTCGCTTGTCAAAGCTGAGCGACTGAGTATACGCTAGAAGCTCTGACGAGGGAGTCCCCTCAAATCTTCCATGCCATAGGGTCATTTATCCACCTTAAGATCTTCTGCACAGCACCTCGCAACAGAGGCAAAAAGTCTCCCTAGATGAAGGCCTTAATAACCTAGTCTGCATGGAGCTGCTTCCGTGACCACGTCTGAACGCCGAGGCCCCACAGTCTCACGAATCCTTCAGCATCCTGGTGCCTAAAAGCGTCCGCAGGATCGTATGTCGCGAGTTCGTAGTCATAAAGTCCAACCGGAGACCGGCGCCCTTCAACCATCACTCGTCCTGGTTCAAGAGAAAGCCTGACGTCGCCGGTGACGTACTTTTGCGTGTAAAGCATGAAGGAATCGATGGCCTGCTTCAAAGGCGAGTACCAGAGGCCATCGTAAACCAGCTCTGTCCAGCGAGGTCCCAGCCGCAGCTTCTCGTGAGAGAGATCGCGCTCGAGTGTCAGATCCTCCAGATCTGAGTGCGCCATGATAAGAGCGAGGGCTGCAGGAGCTTCATACACCTCCCGCGACTTGATTCCTACTCGCCGGTTTTCCACCATGTCGATGCGGCCAAAACCGTACGATCCAACCAGATTGGTCAGCTCAGAGATCAACTGAACGAGACCCATCGGTTTGCCCCCAAGCGCGGTCGGTATGCCCGACTCGAACGAAACCACAACGCTCGACGGCTCAGTCGCTGTCGCAACAGTCGTCTGATAGATGCCCATCGGCGGCCTGACCCAAGGATCTTCCATTTCGCCCGCTTCAATCGCCCGGCCCCAGAGATTCTGATCGATGGAGTAGACCTTCTCCTTGGTGGCCATGACTGGAATACTGTGACGAGCTGCATATTCAATCGAGTCTTCGCGAGAAAGGCCCCATGTTCTCACAGGTGCAAGGATGTCAAGATCCGGCCTGAGTGCACGAATCGAGACCTCAAAGCGAACCTGGTCGTTTCCCTTTCCTGTGCAGCCGTGCGCGACCGTTTGAGCTCCATAACGTTTTGAAGCCTCCACAAGGTGCTTGGTGATCACCGGTCGCGAAAGTGCTGAGACGAGCGGGTACTTGTTTTCGTACATCGCGTTAGCAAAGAGGGCGGGAACGATGAAGTCTCGTGCAAACTCCTCTTTGGCATCCACGACCTCCGCTTCTACCGCACCTGCTGCGAGCGCTCGATTCCGGATTGCATCGAAGTCCTCACCCTGGCCCACGTCCACGGCAAGGGCTATGACCTCGAGATCATGTACCTCTGAAATCCACTTGACAGAAACCGAGGTATCCAACCCGCCTGAATATGCGAGTACAACCCTTCCCTTCGACATACGCTAACTCCATCCAATTTGTACTTGACCGAAAACTCCCTCGACCTTCGTCCCAACTTCACAAGGACAAATTACGCAACTAGAGGCCAGCCAGAAGCCTCATGATACCGGCAACGCTTTCTCCGCCCAAATCCTCATTCGCAATCACCATGACAGTGTCATCACCGGCCACCGTACCAAGTATCTCCTTCATTTGCGACCTGTCCAATGCAGATGCAACGACATGGGCACAGCCCGGCGGCGTTCTCAAGAGAACGATCACCGAAGAGTACGTGACCTCCACCACCCAGTCAGACATGACCCGTCTCAAATGCTCCTCGGGAGCGGCCTGATCCTTGGGAAGCTCTGGAACGGCGTAGACGCTATCGCTCCCCGATACTCGCACCTTAATGGCGCCGAGCTCCTCCAAATCTCTGGAGACAGTCGCCTGCGTTGCGACTATCCCTTCCTCCGCCAGAAGCTCCACAAGTTGTGCCTGAGAGGTGACTACGTTATTTTCCAAGATCTTTCCGATTCGGTGTTGACGCTGGTTCTTTGCCACTATTAGCTCCTCGGCCTCACTCCACTCATGAATAAGAAAAGCCCCCTCATCACATGCATTCGGTTTTGAGCCTGTTCCCACACTACTGACGCCGGAGATTCCAGAACCTCCCTGGTGATCTCCTCACCCTCGTGAGCCGGAAGACAGTGCATGACTATTGCGTTCCTGCCCGCATTTGACATCAGTGTCGAGTCAACAGTAAAACCCGAAAAATCTAAGATCCTTCTGTCCCGTTCCTCTTCCTGGCCCATCGAAGTCCAGACATCGGTGTATACAACATCAGCGCCAGATACCGCTTCAGCTGGATCGCTCGTGAATACCGCGGAACCGCGAGCCTGAAAAGCCTCTCGCTCGGATTCAGAAAACCAATAGTTTTCCGGCGATGCCACTGAGACCTTCATACCCATCATCAAACACCCCACGGATAAAGACCTTGTTACGTTGTTCGAGTCACCCACAAAGGCAACTTTCAACCCTTCCCGGAGTCCAAAATGGCTCTGAATAGTCGCTAGATCCGCCAAAGCTTGGCACGGATGTGAGTAGTCGGAAAGCAGATTAATTACACCCACAGCAGCTCCTACGCTGTCTGCCGCCACGGCCATCCTCGTCAAAGTATCATGCGCAAACACACGGGCCCCGATGAACTTGTGGTAGCTTGCAAGCGTGCGTGCCACATCCTCAGCTGACTCCCTGCTGTCGATTCCAACCTCGCCAGCAACCATCGACACTGGAAGTCCACCCAACTGAAAGATGGCCGATTCGCTGGAGTTGCGGGTTCGCAACGAAGGCTTCTCGAACACAAGACCTACCGAGCAATCAGAGAGGACCTTTGGTGGCGAAACAAGTCTTGACAGCTCTAGAACCTCAAGTAGCTCTTCTCGAGAAAGATCGTCAATCTCCAAAAAATGTCTCATGACGCCTCTCTTATAGACTCTGCAAGCAGTTCGCAAGCTCGATCTACCTCAGAGGACGAGACGACCAGCGGTGGGGCAAGTCGAATCGTATTCTCGCCGATCGGATTCACGATCAGCTTTTTGCTTTGGCAAAGCTCTGCCACACGCTTGGCTATGGGCTGCTCCAAATAGACGCCCCTCAGCAGCCCCGAACCGGAAACACACCTGATCCCTTCGCGCCCCTTGAGATTCTTGTCGATAAGTCTTCCAAGCTCGGCGGCCCTTGCTGGTGCATCGATCTCGATCAATTCCCGGATGGTGGCAAGCGCGGCTGACGCCGCCAGGGGCTGACCTCCAAATGTCGTACCGTGGTCACCGGCCGAAAATGCGGCGGCAACCTGCTCTTTGGCCCAGCATGCACCGATCGGCATCCCCGACCCCAACGCTTTCGCCATTGTGACGATGTCGGGGAGGATCCTGTGATGCTGAAAGCAAAACCATGCCCCTGTGCGTCCAAGTCCTGTCTGCACTTCGTCAATTATCAAGAGCAGTCCGCGCCGGTCGCAAAGTTCCCGAACCGACGGCAGATAGCCAGGGCCGGGGTCGACAACCCCGCCCTCACCTTGGATTGGCTCGAGCATTACCGCCACCGTCCGATCTGTGATTGAAGCCTCGATAGCCGCGACGTCATCCCATTCAACGTGGGTGAAACCTGGCAGCAGTGGTTCGAACGGGGCTTGCTTCGCCCTCTGGCCGGTAGCACTAAGCGCTCCCATCGTGCGTCCGTGAAAGGAGTGCAGCGCAGTAATGATCTCGTAGCGCCCGCTAGCATGTCCAAATTTCCTCGCAAGCTTGATCGCCGCCTCATTAACCTCCGCCCCAGAATTCGCGAAAAAGATGCGGCCATCTGGACTGTCGGTGCCCTGCAATATTAAGCGATTTAGCATGGCCGCTACCTTAGGCCCTACCTCGTTTCCATAGAGATTGGAAACGTGTACTAGCTTCTCAGCCTGCGCCGCTACGGCTGCTGCGACCTTGGGGTGCGAGTGGCCCAAGGACGCCACGGCAATTCCTGAAAGAAAATCAAGGTAGGCGTGCCCATCCGAGTCATAGAGCCACACTCCACTTCCACGGACAAAGCAAAGGGACGGCTTGCCATAGTTCTTCATCAGCACGGACTCTGACAACGCCATCGGATCGGCGTTTCGAAGTGAGTCGTAGAATTCGACCAAGGACCGGTCCATCATTCAACCTCTTTCACGTTTGCCTCCAGATCCTTGGACCTGATCATTGTACCTATTCCTTTGTCTGTAAAGATCTCGACGAGAAGAGCGTGGTCCCTGGTGCCGTCGAGAATATGGGCGGACCTGGCACCACTAGTGATCGCGTCGAGACACGAGAGCACCTTCGGAATCATTCCTCCCGACACCACTCTGTCATTCAGCAACGAGGCCAGGCCGTCGACGTCTATCTGCCGGATGAGCGTGGTTGGATCGTGAGCGACCATCCGAATCCCATCGATGTTCGTCAAATAGATCAGCTTCTCGGCCTTGATAGCGCCCGCGATCGCACCGGCCACGGTATCAGCATTGATGTTGTACGACTGGCCTTTCGAATCTACGCCTATCGTTGCGACCACCGGCACTAATCCCTGGACCAACAACTTCTCTAAGATTGCAGGATTGACGGTATCCACCTTCCCCACGAAGCCATGTTCGTTTGAATGGGCTGATGCAAGTATGAGCCCTGCGTCCGAACCCGACAGTCCCACCGCTATCGATGCGAGAGAGTTGATGGCAGTAACTATTTCAGGATTGATCTTTCCAACCAGGACCATCCTCGCGATCTCCAAAGTCTCAGCGTCGGTCACGCGAAGACCGTCGAGAAATTCCGAACTCTTTCCGAGACGTTTGAGGTAATCGCCAATTTGAGGCCCACCACCATGGACGATCACCGGCAAAATTCCCACCGAATGCATCAGCACGACATCTTTGGCAAATGACATAAGGCTTTGGTCGATCCCGGTAGAGGAATCGGAGATTGCGTTGCCGCCATATTTGATGACAACCACCTTACCGGTGAACCTTCTTATGTAGGGCAAGGCTTCCACAAGCACCTGGCTCTTTACCCATGCACTCTCTATCTCGTCAGCGCTTGGATCCTTGGAAAAGCCTGACACTACGAGGTCCTCATGTTCTCGGCTATGTAGCCGGGCGTAAGATCTGTTGTCAGTATCTCTGCGCTGCCATTTCCAAGGCCCAGATCACATACGACCTCAAGTTCCCTGCCTGACATGTAGCCCTTCAGCTTCGCCGAATCGAACTCAGAAGTGGTGCCCTCCTTTGCAACAACGATCGGCCCGTAGCTCACCTGCAAACGATCTATATCAAATACTGCGCCGCTGCTCCCGAGTTCTGATGCAAGACGGCCCCAGTAAGCATCTTCGCCATAGAAAGAGCACTGGACCAGCTGAGAGCCAGCGACCTTCCGCGCAGCTGTGTCGGCATCAGAATCGCTTTGCGCGCCAACGACCTTCACAGTTACACATTTGGTTGCACCTTCTGCATCCATTGCCATTTGCATGGCCAGAGAGCGGCACGCCTTGGCTAGAAGTAGCTTGAACTCATCTGGGTCCGCATGATCACCCTTACCCGAGGAAAGGCAGATAACGGTGTCATTGGTCGAGGTACATCCATCAATGACAAGGCGATTGAAGGAGTCGTCAACCGCTGCTCTGAGTGCGGATCGGAGAAATTCGTCAGGAATCACCGCATCTGTGGTCAACACGGCGAGCATAGTCGCCATGTTTGGAGCCAGCATGGCGGCACCCTTGGCCATCCCACCCACCCTGAAATTCGAACCTTGGAGGGCAACAAGCTTCTCTTTGGTATCAGTCGTCATAATCGCTTGCGCTGCGTTGAGCCCATGTGTCGGTGAATTCCCAAGCAGCCGCACCAGCTTGGGAATCCCGGACTCAAGCTTCTCCGAAGGCATTGGAATCCCAATGAGACCTGTCGAGCAGACGAGGACCTGATCCGGGGTCGCCCCCAAGCCAGCGGCTACCAGATCGCACATCATCTTTGCATCGGCAAGTCCCTTCGCGCCCGTGGCAGCATTCGCATTTCCGCTGGAAAGCACGACAGCACGGATCCTTCCTGATGACCGGTCCATGTGATCCTTGGATACCCTGACCGGAGCTGCAGCGGAGAGATTCTGGGTAAAGGTGGCTGCGGCCGCAGCCGGCTCGTTCCCGCTAACGGTGACAAGCGATAGATCCAAGCCGCCAGACTCCTTTATACCGGAGGCATACCCGGCAGCTAGGAATCCCTTGGCGAACAGAACACTCATTATTAACCTTTCACGTCTATGGATGAAGTCCCAGCGCACCAAGTCCCGTGTCCTCAGGCAGACCTAGCGCGATGTTTGCACACTGGACAGCCTGGCCTGAAGCCCCTTTGACCAGATTGTCGAGCACCGATACTGTTATCACCGTGTTGGTCCTCTCGTCGTAGGTGCCATACACCATCGCGTAGTTCGAGCCAAGTGTCGACTTGATCGACGGAGGAAAATCAGTCACGAAGACGAAGGGCTCTTCCGAGTAGGCCCTGGCCATCTCAGCCAGAAGAACCTCCGAACCAATCCTTTCCGGTTCAAAGTCCCCTGCGGCATCCATGAACTTCTTGGTCGGGCGGGAGTAGGTGGTAGCCAAAATGCCTCGATTTGTGGGCAAGAGGTGCGGAGTGAACAACACCTTTGCCCTGAGGTTCTGTTCAATCTCTGGCGTGTGACGGTG
The DNA here is from genome assembly GCA_021810525.1 of Actinomycetes bacterium. Classification (GTDB taxonomy): domain Bacteria; phylum Actinomycetota; class Acidimicrobiia; order Acidimicrobiales; family Acidimicrobiaceae; genus SCQM01. The sequence continues at coordinate 8,510 of JAJZIP010000073.1, forward strand.
ATGCTTCAAGCCATACGCGGAAAAGTTCTCTTCAACCTCGGTGAAAAGATAATTATGTTTCAGGGAGCGACCGGCGCCACTGACTCCGCTTGCGGCGTCGATGATGATTGAGTCACGTTCGATCAACTCGGCGGAAACGAGTGGCAGCAGCGCAAGAGTGGAGCAGGTAACATAGCACCCTGCCGCCGCCACAAGACGAGCACCCTTCAGTTCGGCTCGGGTCAGCTCAGGAAGCCCGTACACAGCCTTGCAGAGATAGCTCGGGGCGGTGTGTTCAGCCAGATACCAGGCCCGGTAGCGCTCAATATCTTTAAGACGAAAATCTGCCGAGAGATCCACGATCAACCCCACCTTTTCATAGATCCTTGGCACAATAGTTTGACTCAAACCGTGCGGAAGCGCGAGAAATACCACGTCGGCGGCCTCTACCCCATTCGCTAAATTGTTCACCACCGAGTCGACGTCCGTAAAGGCCATTTCCCCGTAGTGCGGCAGAAGAGACGGATATAGCTCGGCGACACTGCGCCCCGCTTGGCTTGATGCCGCTGCGGACGCCACGTCGATGTCCGGGTGAAACGCCAATATTCTGAGAAGCTCGGCACCGGCATACCCCGACGCACCCATCACCACTGATTTCATAATCTTATGATACATGCTACTGAATGATTATGCAATACCTAGCCTCGAAGCTTTGCTCCAAAGCGACTCTCGACCATGGCGATACAGCGGGCACGCACCCCACTAATGTCTGAATCAGAGAGTGTGCGGTCCAAAGCCGACATCCGGACCGAGAAAGCAAGGGAGCGGTACCCGGACCTGACGCTTCCTCCCCTGAAGACATCAAACAGCTTCGACGACACGATATGCTCGCTCGCCTCATGAGCTATCGCATACTCGATGTCGCGGGCACTGACAGAATCAGGCACCTCGAACGCCAGATCCACTTCTGCCACTGGAAACTGCGATATCGGAGTCATAACGTCGGGAGGTGGAATCAGCGAGGTCACTCTCTGGAAGTCAAGTTCCAAGTAGCCCACTCTGCCATCATGGTGGACTCCACTTTCGGCCAGAGCTCTGCGATCGACCTCGCCAACCTGGGCGACAATACAGCCGTTAGCAACCAGGAAAGCGCTCCTGGTTGGATGAAGACCGTTCCACGATTCCGCCAATGCATTCTCATCCAAGAGATCGCGCTTGACGCTGTCAAGTTCATAACGGTTCAGAATCGAGACCTTCTCCAATGAGAAAAAATCACTGATCGTCGCAAACACCGACATTGCAGAGGTTACGGCGTCCCCAGGGTAAGCCAATAGGAAGGCGAGCCTCTCGGTTTCGTTGATCTCGCCCTCAAATACGGAGAACACCTTTCCGATCTCAAAGAAGCGCACCTCGTCCTCGTTGCGATTGACATTGAACCGAAGCGCCCTTACAAGACCAGGTAGAAGCGATCTGCGAAGGATGGACTCCTCTTGAGCGAGCGGATTCTCGACCTCTAAGAAAGCTCCGGTGTCGCCAAAGCGCTCCTGCTCGCCCGGGGCAAGAAGGGTGGCGCTCCAGGTCTCGTAGAAGCCCATTCCAACAGCAAGAAAAGCAAGTTGCCTACGAATCCTTTGTAAAGGCTTCAGAGCCCCAACAAACTTGGAATCAGGGCGGATCTTGTCGATATTTCTATATCCGTAATGTCGTGCCACTTCTTCGATGACATCGATCTCACGCATTACATCCGGTCTATTCGTTGGCACAGTCACCTTGAGGACTCCCGCTTTGAGATCCTCGGTATCGAATCCAATCGGTCTAAGCAACGACGACACCTTTTCGGAATCGATAGCCGTCCCAAGGATCTCATTCACCCTAGAGACCCTGAGATCGATCTCCCAAGTATCGTTCGCCCCGGGCTTTGTTACCTGCACGACCTCAGCGGGCAGCTGGCCAAGCATCTCGCTGAAACGCGCCAGAGCTACCTCCAAAATTCGCGGGTCGACACCCTTCTCGAACCTTGCGGAAGCTTCGGACCTCAGACCGAGCCTCTTCGACGTCCTCGCTATCGTCATGGGTGTGAAATGTGCCAGTTCGAGAAGGAGGTTACTTGTGGACTCCTTGATCTCGGACTCTTCTCCTCCCATGATTCCCGCCAACCCGACCGGGTTGTCACTCCCATCAACGATTACAACATCAGTTGATTCGCGTCCCCTGACATCCGGCAAACCCAGAGTACGCATGGTGCCATCGAGAGTTACCACTGTCTCCCCGCGATCAGCCAAGCGGACCGAAATCACGCCGCCCGCGAGCTCATCTGCATCGTAGGGGTGGGTTGGCTGACCAAGCTCCAGCATGAGATAGTTAGAAATGTCGACAATAGGTGATACGCTCCTCATTCCCGCCAGATTGAGCCTGTCTATGATAATTCGAGGAGTGGGCTTCGGATTGACCGAATCAAACAGCGCCACCAAAAGCCGGTCGCACTGATCCGGGCATCGCACTTCGACGCCGGTCAGACGTACTGACTCGGACGGAGAGACCGTTCTGAAAGCGGGAACCGTCGGTGCCACAAATGGAAGCTTCAGCCAGGCGGCCAGATCGCGCGCGACACCCACGACGCAGTTGGCGTCCGGACGGTTATTCTCGATTGCCAGGTCAAATACGACATCAGGTACGATTGCCAATGCATCTGTTATCTTTGAGCCAACCTTTGCATCGTCGGAAAGAATCATCAGACCACTCTTGTCCTGCCCGAGACCCAGCTCTATAGTTGAGCAAAGCATTCCGAACGACTCGACACCTCGCATCTTTCGTTTGTTGATCGCAAAGTCACCCGGAAGCACTGCTCCAACCTTTGCAAGAGGGACCTTGCTACCAACTTCGAAATTGAACGCGCCGCACACTATCTGAAGTGGCTCAGCTTCCCCAGCGTCGACGACGATTCGCCGAATCTTTTCAGCCCCCTCGATTCCGTGGATCTCGAGAACCTTTGCGACAACGACCTCATCTAGACCATTTCCTACCCACTCGACGCCTTCCACGACAAGACCGAGATCATTAAATGAGTCGGTGAGATGTTGAATCAGCTCATGGCTGGGTGTAGCGCTCGAACCCTCGAATTCAAGAGTCCCAAGAGGCACAAAGTCACAGAGCCAGGAGTAGGGAATTTTCATAAATCAATGACCTCTGTCTCTAGAACTGGCGAAGGAACCTGACATCGTTATCCAAAAAAATTCGCATGTCAGAAATTGCAAAGCGCATCTGAGCAAGGCGATCTATTCCAAAGCCGAAAGCAAATCCAGTCCAAACCTCCGGATCTATCCCAACCGCCCCAAATACGTTGGGGTCAACCATGCCGCAGCCACCGAGTTCGATCCAACCAGTATTGGAACAGGTCCTACACCCCGCACCTTCGCAGATCGCACAGGTGACCTCGAATTCAGCGGAAGGCTCAGTGAACGGAAAATAACCCGGCCTTAGGCGCGACACGATGTTCGGTCCAAAGATCGCCTTGGTGAATGTCTCGATGGCTCCAGCCAGATTTGCAAACGTGATCCCTTTGTCGACGACCAAGCCCTCTATTTGGTGGAACACCGGAGTATGGCGCGCATCAGCTGTGTCTCTTCGGTACACGCGACCTGGCATCACCGCATAAATTGGTGGCTCTTGCCTAGTCATCACTCTTATCTGCACCGGCGACGTATGGGTTCTCAGCAGCATCGACTCCGGCTCCCCATATTTTAGGTAGAAGCTATCCTGGCCTGCTCGAGCTGGATGGTATGGAGGTATGTTCAAAGCCTCAAAGTTGTGCCAATCTGTCTCTGCCTCAGGCCCCTCTTCCACCGCAAATCCCATTCCAATGAAGATGTCCTCAAGTTCAGATTTGGTCTTCGAGATCAGGTGAAATCTTCCGGCATGAAAATCCGAGCCTGACACGATCTCTGAAAGATCAAGCTTCTCCGCTTCTAATTCTTTTTCACGTGCCGCAGCCAGATGTCTTGCAAGCACCGCTTCGTAGTCAGCCCTCATCTGAGCACGGGCATCGTTGATTACCGTTCCTGCAGCTTGCCTGAGATCTAGGTCCATGGAGCCGAGTTGCTTGTTCAGCGAAGCGATGGAACCTTTCTTCGAAAGCACCTCCGACTCGAGCTCTCTCAGCCGATCGATGTCTTCTGCGTCTCGAAGCGATGAGCTGAAATACCCTTTCAGCTCATCTACTTTATCAATTATCTCTTTCAAGGAAAGTTGAGGCACCAAACGAACTCCTGAACATGACACAAATCAGCAACCGAAGGCCAAGTCAAATCATCTCTCTGTTTCAGCCAAGACAATGATACAAGTTAGCACCCAGTTGGCCGATTGCCGAACCCTGTGCATGGTTTGGCAGAACCTGCAAATGTCTCTGCCCCTTCCACGTTTCTTCACGTCGAAGTACAGATGGCGGATCTGACTGAGAGAGCGCCCTCTCTCGGTCAGCAAATGACGTCAAAGCATCCGCTTGGCGTTTCCGCTGATGAACGACCCGGCTCCTGGCTCCGCGGTGCATCCCAGGGAACGACATCTAACCATGGCGTAGTATCTGGGCTGAAGGATAGACGCTTCATTTTTGCTTTGGATTGGACTCCACAATCTTAGAAGCCCTCTCAGCAATGGCTGAACGCTGGTCTTGCGAAAAATGAGCCACACCGCATAGTGCAGAATTGCAAGGCCGCCGCCTCAAGAAGTCGAACCAGGTCTCACCGTGGAGTCCAGCATGGGAGCGGAGTAAAGATTCTTCCGCAAGCTCGCATTCGGCGGAGCTAGGCCACTTTGTCCAAGAAGCATGACACAAAAGCTTGCCAGAGAAGCCCGGCCGAACCGGTGGAGCAAAAGCTTCAATAGGCAAAAGCTCAAGGTTCGGCTAGAGACCTTGGCCAAACACGCCCGGTAAGCGCTACCTGCATAAATGGAAGGCTTACCTCTCCTTAGCACAGACTCCGAGCACCTTCAAAGACCTGGACTCATGCATACGTCGTCGTCTCAGAGCGTTCCAACTCAGGCACTGGCGGCAAGGACCGACGATACAGCGTGGTTTGCGGCACGGAGCTACTCACGAGTTGACCACTCTAAAAGCAGGAATAGGTAGCCGCTGGTAGAACTGCACCCTTTCAGACATTCACCGTGCCATCACGATGAAATACTTCAATAGCATAGGCATTCCCCGACCTACAACACCTCAACTTCTCTAACCGCCCGGTGCGGACCAGTCTGCCGGGGGGTGTGGCAGGGGTGCAGCAGTCGGGCTTGCCCCTGTGCCGATCAGCCGACGCACACGTCGCAAATTATAGTCTCAGTAAAAGAAACCGAAACACCAAATATTCTGGCTAGATTGCCTATACCATATTGGCCCGACCAGTGTGGTGGGCCTTATACTGGGCGAGGTAGGCGTTCGAGAAGCCCACACCACTAGGAGTGCAGCGAGTACCCGAGACGGTGTGATTGGGACTACCTGAGAAGGCGACACCTGTCCCACCAATGACAACGCCGACACTCAATGCCATCGCTCACGCTTTCGGGACTAGCTTCTTTCGCATCAATTATCTTCTCTAACTTGCGGGTTACCCCCCTTTCTTTGGTGAGACATTATGTGCATCAATTGTGTCACGTCACGGGTTTCGACTGGTCGAACAAAAAGGGATTCCGGCAGGCATATCGTGGTTATGCCAAATCCCAAATCGCTACGAAGCCCGGAGCGATTGGAGACGGCCGTTTCGAATGTCAAAACGTAT
>JAJZIP010000074.1 GCA_021810525.1 Actinomycetes bacterium
TACTTTGGTGGGCGCTAGAGGACTCGAACCTCCGACCTCAGCCGTGTGAAGGCTGCGCTCTAACCAACTGAGCTAAGCGCCCGACGTTCATATACATTAGTGCTAGCCAAAAACTTCCCTAACTTGTATTGACCAATTTAATCTTCTCCTAAGGTTAAATCAGGGCGCTCCGGCTTGCGGGCTCTCATTGCTGGAGCACCATGTCATCCAAGTGCCGACCGCAGCAATCGATAACGCAGCACTTCGCGGGCTGTAGTTTCAGAGTGGCGGATTGCTCTCGCACTTGTAGGACTGCACCCTGATGGGAGCGGACAAATCTGGGAACTCAAAACTATCGACCCCAAATCAAATCATTTCAGCAATTTCTCTCATTTTTCTCCTAAACTGTGTGGCCAATGACTCGGCTATCGCAAAAAGAGAAACTCTATGGCATCGTGGTCGGCGTCTATGGGCTGATTGCTCTGGCTGTTCTGATGATTCCGCACCTTGGAAACCCAGTGGCAAAGGGAGCTTTATCCCCCTTGGTCCAGTGGCTAGTCGGAACATTCGCGATACTTCTTGGCATCGGCTTGATTCTTACCGGGATAAGGATCGCTGCAGGGCTCGAAATGGCTGCGGCGGCAGTCTTAGGTCCCTGGTCGACACATCTACTTTTCGCATTTCCGCTTGTGATTTGGGCAGGATACGTCTCGTTCAAACGCGGTGCCCGTCTGCCACGAAACGCTCCAAATGCTTCAGCTAGGCAAACCCGGGGAGGCACCAGGTCAACGATCGATGCAAAATCCACAGTTCGGCAACCTCCAACAGCCTCACGCCGTTACACGCCTCCAAAGCAGTCAAGAAAAAAATAAATTGCTACGATTGTCTGGGAATTTCAAATTCAAGGCAGCCGGGATGAAAATGCACCATTACGACCTAATGGATTTCAAGGAGAAATTGTGATAGTCGACAGACTTTCAGGGAAGTCCATCTTCATCACAGGATCCACAGGGTTTCTTGGAACCGCGCTCGTTGAGAAGCTGCTCAGAACAGTTCCAGACTGCCGACTGTACCTATTAACACGGCCGGGCAGAACGAGCACCGCAGCCGAGCGGATACAGAAGGAGATTCTGAAGAATGACTGCTTCGAATTATTGCGGCAAACCTATGGTGAACGCTTCGATCTAGACGTGGCCTCAAAAATCCATCCCATTAGCGGAGATGTGATGTCAGACGGGCTCAACCTTGGCGATCAGGACCGTAAGCTGGTTGCGCAATGTGACATCTTTATACACTCTGCTGCGTCCGTAAGCTTCGATTCTCCCTTGGACCAAGCCGTCGCGGTCAACCTCTGCGGCCCACGCAGGGTCGCCGAGACCGTTATCGCATCTCGCAAAGACTCTGGAGTTACAAAACCGGTTCATTTTATTGCCATTTCCACCGCCTATGTGGCGGGCAGCCGCCGAGGGCTTTCTCCGGAGCTTCCACTCAGTGAGACTCCGTTCTCAATCGAACTCGACTGGCACTCGGAAGTTAGAGCTGCTCGAGCAGTTAGGGATGATGTAGAACTTAGGAGCAGGGATCCGAAGAACCTGGAGCTCTTCCGGAAGAAAGCCGTCAACGAACTCGGTGCTGCTGGGGTACCGGTACTGGTCGCGAAACAGGAGAAGCTTCGTACTCAGTGGATCCATGACCAAATGGTCAGTGCGGGCGTAGCCCGTGCCACTTCGGTGGGCTGGCCCGACGCATATGCATTCACGAAAGCCCTAGGAGAAAAAGCGCTTCTCGAAAAGCAAGACGAGATTCCAATCACCATCGTGCGTCCCTCAATAATCGAATCTGCAATGATGGAACCGAAACCCGGGTGGATAAGGGGTTTCAGGATGGCCGAGCCCATAATCATCTCATATGCAAGGGGTTTGCTGAAGGAGTTCCCCGGTGTTCCAGAAGGAGTGATAGACGTCATTCCTGTGGACATGGTGGCAGCTGCAATAATTGCAGTGGCTGCGCGTGGACCAAGGCAAGATTCGCCTGAGGTGTTTCAAGTTGCGTCGGGATCGAGAAATCCTCTCAAATACGCCACGCTAGTGAACCACGTACGAACTTGGTTCCAGGAACACCCGCTCTATGACTCGGATGGCCAGCCGATAATGGTACCCGACTGGTCATTCCCAGGAAGAGGACGGGTCCAGTCACAGCTCGAAAGAACGTCCAAGTTCCTCCGGGCACTCGAGCAAGCAACTGGAATGCTGCCTATTAGGGGAGGCCAGGCTGACTTCATAGTGGACATCGAGAGGAAGCGGCAGGCCGTAGATAGCGCACTGGGATACGTCGAACTCTATGGCACCTACGCCGAGACCGACGCCATATTTACGATCGACAATCTTCTGAGCCTGTATGACTCCCTTCCAGACGAGGACAAAGACAAGTTCAGTTTCGATCCGGCGCTCATCCATTGGGAAAGCTTCATCCGTGAAGTGCATCTACCATCGGTCGTCCAGCACGCCCGAGTAAAGACCACCCCGACGAAACGGACCGCCAAATCCAGGAGTGACCGCAATCTTGCGCTTATTCTTTCAGAGGAAAGACATCTCGCTGTCTTCGATCTGGAGAACACGATCATCTCTTCCAATGTGGTGGACACCTATGCCTGGCTGGCCACGAGAAGACTTCCAAAGTTGAAGAAAGCTCTCTTCGCCATTGATCTTGCACTGCAGGGCCCGTCACTCCTTGCCCTTGACCGCAAAGACAGGGGGGACTTCCTCCGTTCCTTTTATAGGAAGTATGAAGGTGCGAGGCCTCAGAGGCTGGAGGAAGACAGTCAGGAGTTCTTCAACGCATATCTGCTGAAGAAATCCTTTCCGGCAGCGATTGATCGCGTCAGACGCCATAAGAGTCTGGGGCACAAGACGCTTCTAATAACAGGTGCTCTGGACTTTGTGCTCGAACCTCTAAAACCACTGTTCGACGACATCATCTGCGCCGAATTGGAACTAGGAGAAAACGGCCTTTACAAGGGAAGGTCTTTGTCCATACCCCCGACAGGCGAGGCGCGCGCCTCAATACTCGCTAAATATGCCGAGGAGCACTCGCTCAAGCTTTCCGAGTCGATAGCCTATGCAGACTCGACATCTGACCTGCCGATGCTCGAAGCTGTCGGCTACCCGGTGTGCGTCAACCCAGAGCCCAAACTCGCAACCATAGCGCGCAAGCGAGGCTGGCACATCGAACAGTGGGACAAGGCCAAGGGGCTTCCGCCCGTCTACCTGCCAATCGGGAGATCGATGTGAAAGCACTTGTTTACGAAAGAAATGTTGCCCGGTTTGCCGCCACGAAGCTAATGGGTGTGGTCTCAAGGCCCAAGGTTGCCATTTCCCCTTTGCGCTTGATAGACATTGAGCCTCCGAAGCTGCCGGGCTTCCATTGGATCAGATTCTTCCCGAGACTCTCCGGCATTTGCGGCTCCGACCTCGCCACCATAACGTCGAACTCTTCTAGGTACCTAGAAGATTTCGTGTCTTTCCCGTTTGTGATGGGGCACGAGGTTGTTGGCGAGTACCAGGCAACAGACGGTTCGATGAAACGCGCCGTGTTAATCCCCTCATTGACCTGCGAGGTCAGAGGTATCGAGCCTCGCTGCAGATTTTGCGAAGCCGGTCAGCCCCAGCGATGCCAGCTACTTCATTTGGGTTCTATATCCAGAGGACTCCAAACCGGCTTCTGCGAGGAGACCTCCGGCGGCTGGTCTCAGGAGCTGGTGGCACATTCGGCACAGCTCTTCGACATTCCAGACACCCTCAGTGACGAGGATGCCGTATTGCTCGAGCCCTTTGCTTGCGCCGTGCACGCCGCCATGTCCATCGGCAACGACCTCAATACGCAGGTGGCCGTGATCGGGTCGGGAACTTTAGGACTGTTGACCATCGCAGCTCTTAGGGCGATACACCCAAACGCAGAAATCATTGCCACCGCCAAGTACCCCCATCAGAGAGAACTCGCAATAGAACTCGGTGCCACAGTGGTGAGCGCTGCATCCGAGCTTTATCGACAGGCACGAACCATCCGCAGCGCCCAAATGCTCGGGCCTGACAAGCCTACGGATGGATTTGGCATAGTCTTTGACGCTGTGGGCTCCTCATCAACTATTGAACAGGCGTTGAAGGTGGCTGCGCCTGGCGCAGATGTTATCCTCATCGGTATGCCAAAGGAGCAGAAGGTCGATCTGACACCACTTTGGATGAAGGAGATTTCGATCAGAGGCAGCTACGCCTACGGCAACGAGAACCTGGCGGGAGAGAGGGTTTCCACCTTCGACCTCGCAGCCCGCTTCTCACAAAGCATAGGCCTTTCAAAACTCCTGAGTGCTACCTATCGGTTGGACGACTACGAGATGGCAATCGAACATGCCTTGAACGCTGGGAAACGAGGATCGGTGAAGATCGCCTTTGACATGCGCAAAGGACACATTAGAGAAAGTTGGAATCAGCAAAGATGAGCCCTCGGCCTGGATTTATTCTTGAAGTGGACAGATCCACACCGCCAGCGCTTTTCTGGCATGGAGAAGGCTTCCGATTGGAGAAACTCCCAACCGGATCGCGAGTGATATACCCGCCCGAGCCATTGGAAGCCATGAAGGACCCGATAGCCGCTGTAACCCATGCCCTCGAGAATCCGGTCGGCGATAGCCAACCGCTGTCGAGCCTCCTGTTTCCGGAGATGCGCCTTACCATCGCCTTTGATGACCTCTCGCTCCCTTTGCCGTCCATGCAGTCGCCGGATGTCCGCCAGCTGGTCATAGAACAGATACTCGATATGGCCGCGGCGAAAGGCGTGGATGACGTCGTTCTCATTGCGGCTCTCGCGCTTCATCGAAGGATGACAGAGTCTGAACTGCGCCATATCCTTGGAGACCGAATCTACGACTCGTTTGCAAAGATGGGCAGGCTGACCCAGCATGACGCTGAGGACCCTTCAAATCTCATTCACTTGGGACTGACGGACAAGGGCGAAGATGTCGAATTAAACAAAAGGGCGGCAACGTCCGACCTACTCGTCTACGTCAATGTGAACCTCGTATCGATGGACGGAGGACATAAGAGCGTCGCCACCGGCCTGGCCTCTTACAAAAGCCTCCGGCATCACCACAACGTCAAGACCATGGTGCATTCAACTTCGTTCATGGACCCGCACAACTCTCAACTGCACTCTTCGAACTGGAGGATGGGAAGGCTCATAAGAGATGCCGGGGTCAAGATATTCCAGGTTGAAACCACACTGAACACGAACACCTTCCCGGAATCTTTCTCGTTTCTGCAGAAGCGAGAGTGGGAGTGGAAACTTCGGGACCGGGCAGCGTTCATAGCCGCCTCGACTGCGCTCGAGAAATCACCTCCCTGGCTGAGCAGGAAGGTACTCCACTCGATAAGATCCCCTTACCAGCTGACAGGGGTGACTGCTGGAGAGGTCGAAGCGGTCCACGACACGACAATCAAGAATGTCTACCGTCAGCAACTTGTCGAGGTACAAGGGCAGACCGATATCCTAACGATGGGACTTCCGTATATAGGCCCCTACAACGTCAATTCGATTATGAATCCGATACTCGTCTATTGCCTGGGGCTCGGGTACTTTTTCAACATGTACAAGGGCAAGCCTCTAGTTCGCAAAGGCGGAGTTCTGATACTTAGCCACCCGACCCGTCGAGAATTCGATCCGACATTCCACCCCAGCTACATAGACTTCTTCGACAACGTGCTATCGGACACAACCGATCCTATCGAGATCGAGAGCAAGTACGAGAACGCCTTCGCCACAGACCCCTGGTACATCCATCTCTACAGGACCGGGCACGCCTATCACGGCGTTCACCCCTTCTATATGTGGTATTGGGGCGCCCACGCACTCGATCACTTGGGGGCTGTGATAGTTCTCGGTGGAGACCCGAAAACCGTACATCGCCTCGGATTCCTGAGCGCGACGACAATGTCCGATGCGCTAGAGATCGCCCAAAGCTTCGTAGGGCCCGACCCGACACTAACCCATCTCCACTCCCCGCCTCTGCTCATGGCGGATGTAAAGTAGTGTCTGGTGGCGTCAACTCTTCACAGAAGTAGGAAAAGTCTTGGATCACAAAGCTAAAAAACTTACAAAGACTGCATCCGATTCCTTGCCCGGCTTTCCATTTGCTGCGCCAACCTGGCCTTCCACAGTAGCCCGTACCCCGAAAAGGTCCAAACTGGGAGCAAACTACGATACTGAATGGTCGAGGTCGTATCCTGTGCGAATGGTGCGAGCCCTCTTCCTCGACGGTGTCGCAAGGCCGCTCATCAAAGCTCTCATCCCTCCTACCGTACATGGGCTTGACAGGATCAAAGACGCCCCCATACCGGTTATATTCGCCGCAAACCACTCCTCGCACTTAGATACCCCGCTCCTCGCGTCCCATCTTCCCGTCAGGTACAGGCACAAGACCGTCATTGGAGCAGGAGCCGACTACTTCTTCGATCGTACCTGGAAGGCCGCGCTATGGTCCGGTCTCGCTGGTGCGATACCAATCGAACGCAATAGAGTCAACAGGAAGTCTGCGGAACTCGCCGAGTCCCTGCTAAAAGACGGCTGGTCACTCATCATATTTCCCGAGGGGGGCCGGACTCCTGACGGCTTCGGACAGAGCTTCAAGGCTGGAATCGCTCAGCTGGCAAAGAAGTCGAGTGTGCCTGTGATCCCCGTCTACATCAAGGGCACTTACGACGCCCTCGGCAAGAACTCCAAGTCATTCACGCCTGGCCCCACATCGATAAACTTTGGCTTCCCATTGTGCCTGGGTGATGGCGAAGATGTCCGCGAATTCACACAGCGTATCCAAAAAGCCGTAGACCAGCTTTCCTACGAACTCGAAACCGATTGGTGGACAGCCCGCATTGCCGAGGCCCACCACACCACCCCTGGACTCAAGGGGCCCGATGCCAAGGGCTGGAGAGATGAGTGGGACCGGACGAGGTCAAAGGCGACAAAGGTGGCAAACACCTCCAAGTGGCCCAAAGCGGAGTGACGGCGATCCAGCCTCAATCGACGAGACGCAAGCCCGAAGGAGCGATAGAGGTTACCCCACCCACTAGTTCGATGACAAACTCAGTGAGATGGCCTGGAAACACGTACTCTGAGAAGAGGATCGCTTCCCCGACAGAATCGTAAGTCGTCCTCAGACACCTGAGGGCCGGTGACCCAACGGGGACTTCCAGCAGCTTGGCATCTTCTGCGGAGATCGCTATTGCGCTGATCGTTTGCAAAGCCCGTGACAGGGGTCTCTTGATCACTTTCCTAGAGGGCAGCAGCTCGTAAAATGAGTTCCTCTCGTAGTCACTAAGCGAGAAGTCCTTGGCCAGGATCGAAGGAATCCACACCGTCACGCGGGCGAATGGAAGCTCGTCCGCAAGGTTGACCCTCCGAACTCGGAGCATCTCCTGGTCGCCCAGTATCTGCGCAATCTGCGGTGACGGTGAACAGATCTCTGAATCCAACACCTTTCGTCGTGGACGGACACCCATCTCGGCCATCTGCTCCTCAATGGTGGAAAAACGTCCCAACATCTGCCTGAGCGGAGGTGACACCACCAGCCATCCGAAACCTTGCCTGGAGTCTACGTACCCCTCTTTACGCAAAACTTCGAGAGCCTTGCGCACAGTGATTCGCGATGCTTCGTAGAGCGATGAGAGAACAGCCTCGCTCGGCATGACCTGGTTCGCACCGAAAGTGCCGTCTATAATCTTCGACCGAAGTTCCGTCGCGATATTTAGGTATCTGGGACCGACCTGTCTTATACTTGTATTATAACAAGCCCAGACCAAGGAGAGCATTGTGGCAAAGGTGACAGCGGGGACTCCCCGAGATCTTGTCGAATCCGTCTACTCCCGCCTCGACGAAAGAGTCTCGATCGGCAGGAAAAGACTGGGGAGAGGCCTCACGCTGACAGAGAAGATACTTTTCAACCATTTGGCGGACCCAGATGGCCAGCAAGTCGACAGGGCCAAGAGCTACGCGGAGTTCTATCCAGACAGGGTGGCTATGCAGGATGCCACAGCCCAGATGGCGCTGCTCCAGTTCATGACAGCGGGGCTTCCCTCTGTCCAAGTTCCAACTACGGTCCACTGCGACCACTTGATTCAGGCAGAGGTGGGCGCAATAAATGACCTCAGTGTCGCAGAAACGACCAACAAGGAAGTCTACGACTTTCTGGCTTCAGTCTCAGCAAAGTACGGAATTGGGTTTTGGAAGCCGGGCTCCGGAATCATCCATCAGGTAGTTCTCGAACAATATGCGTTTCCAGGCGGGATGATGATCGGCACCGACTCGCATACCCCCAATGCCGGAGGCATGTCGATGGTGGCAATCGGCGTTGGCGGAGCAGATGCTGTCGACGTGATGGTGGGATCCACGTTCGGACTACGCTACCCCAAGATCATAGGAGTCAAACTCACAGGCTCGCTGTCAGGTTGGACATCGGCCAAGGACATCATCCTGAAGGTGGCAGAGATCCTCACAGTGAGTGGCGGAACCGGAGCGATAATCGAGTACTTCGGACCTGGAACCGAAGGCATTGCCGCCACTGGCAAAGCGACAATCTGCAACATGGGTGCCGAGATCGGCGCAACCTGTTCGATCTTTCCTTACGACCACCACTCCAGCGATTATCTGAAGGCGACAGGACGCGAGGAGCTCGCTGACCTGGCAAACAGCCACATGGAAAACCTCAACCCAGATCCAGAGGTTGCGAACAACCCTGAGAAATACTTCGACCAGGTTATCGAGATTGATCTCGACACCCTTGAACCTCACATTGTCGGTCCACACACGCCCGACCTAGCCCGACCAGTGTCAGCCATCGCAAAAGAGGCAAAGGAAAACGCCTGGCCGCTGAAGCTATCGGCCACCCTTGTCGGCTCCTGCACCAACTCTTCCTATCAGGACATCTCACGAGCTGCCCACATTGCCAGACAGGCAAAGGCCAAGGGACTCAAGGTCAAGTCCCCGCTTCTGGTCACGCCAGGTAGCGAGAGGGTTCGCGCCACAATCGAGCGGGACGGTCTTTTGGCCGACCTCGAGGCGATCGGAGCCACAGTTCTCGCGAACGCGTGCGGACCCTGCATTGGGCAGTGGAAGAGGAACGACGTCCAACAGGGCGAGCCCAACTCAATCCTCAACTCCTACAATCGCAACTTCCCCAAGAGGAATGACGGGAACCCGGGAACTCTCTCTTTCATCGCGTCACCCGAGACAGTCGTGGCCTACGCTTTGGCTGGGACACTCGACTTCAACCCTCTCACCGACTCCATAGACGGAACCCTGCTCTCCGCCCCCATCGGGGAAGAGCTTCCTTCAAAAGGCTTCCAATCCGGCGAATCGGGATTCGTCGCTCCTCCAGAGGACGGCTCATCGATCACTGTGAATGTCGATCCTAAGTCAGATAGGCTGCAGTTGCTCGAACCATTTCCAGCGTGGGACGGCAACGACTTTGAAGACCTCGTAGTTCTGATGAAGGCCAAAGGAAAGTGCACAACCGACCACATCAGCGCCGCCGGACCATGGCTCAAATACCGAGGCCACCTAGAGAACATCTCCGGAAACCTCTTTTTAGGAGCAATCAACGCCTTCACCCAAAATGATGGCTCCGAATACCCGGTGGGACATGGCTACTGCGCAGTGCACAACGCGGTCGAGAGCTATCCCGACATCGCCAAACACTACCGCGAGTCCAACACGCAATGGGCGGCGATCGGCGATAAGAACTACGGCGAAGGCTCGTCTCGGGAGCACGCTGCGATGGAGCCGAGGTACCAAAATGCCAAGGTGATATTTGCACGCTCATTCGCACGTATCCATGAGACCAACCTCAAAAAGCAGGGTATCTTGCCGCTCACATTCGCCGACCCGAACACCTACGACAAGATCGGCGAACGTGACACCATCTCGGTGACAGGGCTCAAAGACCTCGCGCCAGAGCGCCCTGTTACCTGTGTCATCAATCATGCCGATGGATCCAAAGAGACATTCGAAGCCACACACACAATGTCCGACGAACACATCGACTGGTTCAAAGCAGGAGGAGCCTTGAATGTGATACGTGCCTCGCAGGGCCGCTAGCGCTGTACACGCGGGTGCGGCTCTAAGCCGATGGCTACCGGCCGCACCCACAAAATACAGCTGGCTGAACGAAAAGAAGCGCGATCAGATATTGGACGCCCGTTGTCGTAATAGTTGTATCACCGGGCTTTTCATTTTCGCTCCTAGACCACGCGCTTCGAATGTCGCCTGCCGATATGGCTTTAAGATCTACGATTCCAGCTCTGCGATCGCATCCCAGAGTTCAAAGAGCTTACAATATAACCGGCTCCAACTCATCCCGTTCTTTCCCATTGCAACTGAAACGGCGTCTGACCTCCGGCGCATTGGCCCCGTAAACTGCTGTGTCGCGCCAAGGAAGCATTTCAACCGGTTACCTAAACCTCGTAAATGCCTTGCTTGGGCTATCCCTTATATACCTCTTTTATCCTCTCGTCATACAGCTTTTTGTGAGCGTTTTCCAGACTCACGTCTTCGAGCGGAGACATAGTCCCGACCACCATTGACAGAAAGTGGTCGCAAAGCTTCGGATTCCTCGCGAATACCGGTCCATGCATATATGTTCCAATGGCTCTGCCCTCCAAGGCGCCGTCCACTTTCGCTTCAAAGTTGTTACCCTTGCCAACCAGCACAGTTCCAAGCGGATTGGCGCCGTCGAGCAGTTCAGTGACACCTTGATGGTTTTCGTATCCGCTCAGGAGCGGTACTCCAGGAATATCGCGTCCAGGGTCAACTATCAGTTCACCCACGCTCCTCGGCCCATCGAACCTGTGAGTCTTGCAGGGAAAGAGCCCTATTCCAGCCCTGGGCTTCAAATCCGGGCCTATGAATGACGTCCCCAGGATCTGGAAACCTGCACACACAGCCAGCAGTGCCGCGCCTCCGTCAATGGCGCGTTCGACCGGGGCATCGACAGCCAAAAGTTCCGCAGCTTTGGCCTGGGGAGCGTCCTCTCCTCCACCGATTAGATAAAAATCCCCGTCGAAAGGTATCCGGGTCTTGAGGTCGGCAATTACCAGTTCCACCCGATAACCGCGAAGTGCAAGACGCCTGCACGCAACGACAGCATTGCCCGAATCACCGTATGTTCCCAACAGATCCGGCAACACTGAGATAACCCTTACGCTTTCGTTCATTTCAGCACCCGGTTGCCAAGCTTCCTTATCCCATTGATAAGCGGGTTTCCACCGCCCGAAAGCCTCTTTCTCAGCTCCTGGAAGCTCGTATAGTTGCCTACGAAGGACACGTCACGGTTCGAACACGATCTGAGTGCATCAAGTGAGTCCTTTAAGACTACGTGGGGGATGTCAGCGTAGTGGAGGCGCACCGAAAGATCATAGGCCCGCTCACCAGAGGCGAAAACCTCCTTGCCTCTGAGAAGCTCAAAGGGCACGTCCCACAGCCAGGAGGGATCCCTTCCATCTGCCACCTGGGCATTGATGGCAACTACGACGGATGGGTCTTCACCCACCATGTCGAAGACCTCCAACCATCCGGCTGGATTCTTCGAGAGAAGCATCCTGACCTGATGGCCGTTTACGGCGACTCTTCTGTATCTGCCCGCGACCTCTGAGACATAAGACATGCGACGAGCAGCGGAAATCAGGTCCACTCCGAGGAGGTCACATATGCCTAGTACAATAGCTGAGTTCGCAACGTTGCACCTACCGGGAAGAGCCAGCTCCATTTCGATCTTGTTATCGCGGATCGCGATCATCTTGCCATTCACTTCTATGTCAGCCTGCGGGCGCTTAAACCCACACGAGCACCGCCACTGACCGGTGGCGAACTCAATCTCCTCGCCACACACCGGGCACGATCTGGCATCAAGAACAAAGTTGAGTCCCGCCGAAACCCAAAGGACACTCGCAGAACCCTCGGCAGCAAAGACAATGAGCGGATCGTCACAGTTGGCTACGACCTTGACGTGGGGATACTCCTTGAGAAACGCTTTCCACTTGCCTGAGGTCATACGTGTCTCAGAGACCCTATCAAGCTGGTCCCTCGAAAGATTGAGAAGGGCCACCACCTTGGTCTCCAACTGCGATCCTATGATCGGCAGATAGGCCTCATCGACCTCGAAGATCCCAAGAGATCTTCCATCGGGTCGAACTCCACCCTCTGCAAGCGCGAAGGCCACCCCGCCTTCCATGTTCGCCCCGGTTACATTTGAAACGACTTCAAAGCTCCCAGAAAGAGCCTCTTTGGCCAGGGCAGTGGTAGTCGTCTTTGCATTGGTTCCGCTGATCAAAACGACAGGAAGATACCGAGACAATTCCACCATGGCCTGTGGATAGAGCCGCAAAAGAATTCGCCCAGGAAGAGTTGCCCCCTCCCCTACGCCGAGGCGTCGCACGAATTGAGATACAATTCTTGAAATCGCAACGGCTATCTTCGCATTTGCCTCTGGTATAACTCTTTTCACTAGAGAGCATCCTAAGTGACAGCCGCACAAATCGCGCGAGGGGCTGGCCGGAATCCCAAGGAAGCTGCCCCACCTCTAGCACCGATAATCCCATGGATTCGTAAGCTGCTTGGCATCATGACTGTGACGAACGTTGCTGCCGACCCGCGGGGACCACCCATTTTGCTAGACGATTCGTTAAAGTAAACCCAAGCCAAGCAGACGAACTCTTGTACCGTCTCCAGCCTCTTAGAGCTGTGCAGTCTAGTATCGGTCAGAATGGCGTGGCGGAGCTTTACTCAAGTTAATCACCCGCAAAATACGAAGGAGTTGGCGGGGGGAGCCAACTCCTTCATCAAGGCAAGGTACGGAGGGGGGTCCGAAACCTGCATTAACCATTATGACCTACTTTTGACAATCCATTGCAGTAACTGTTTAGATACCTGCTATCTATTTAACTGATGGATATAAAGCAGATGAAAGCCCTGATAGGAGTCGAAGACTATCGCGGCTTTTCCAATGCCGCAAGTGCCATGGAGACCGTGCAGTCAAACATCTCGACTCATATCTCCAAGCTCGAATCTGAACTCCAGGTGGTCCTGGTCGAAAGGCGGACAGGCACTCTCACGCTGGAAGGCACCGCAGTAGCAAAGAGGGTGCGGCTGATACTCAAGGAGATGGAGGCAATCCAGTCGGACCTGTTTGCACTCAAGAACGATGTCCGAGGCAATGTACGGATGGGCATGATTGGAACAACAGCCAGATGGCTAATACCTCTGTTAGTGCCGGAGATGAAGAGACGACACCCGAACCTGCACTTCGAGGTATCGGAGGGGACGACAACCTCGCTGGAGGCCCGGCTCCACAACGGCACCGTAGATCTGGCGCTGGTAAACAAGCCCAGCTATTCTGAGGACTTCGCGTTCAAGTCATTATTCGAGGAGGAGTACGTGCTCTTTCTCGGCAAATCGCATCCGCTGGCATCAATGAAATCCGTCGTTATCGCCGATCTCGACGGGATCGAACTGGTGGTGCCACCCAAGGGGATCCCCTTCAGAGACCTTCTCGATACTCTGTCAAAGAGAAACAAGATCGAGTTCAAGGTGACGGCTGAAGTGGACGGAGTTCGCCTTATTGCATCTATGGCTTTCGACGGCTTCGCTCCGGCGATAATTCCCGCCACTGCGGTTCCGCACTATCTCACGGGCGACTTCGCAGTTCTGCCAGTAACCGATCTTCCCGGCCGCAGAATCGGCATAGCCACGCGCCGTAGAGCGCTTGAGTCGGCTCCAATGATCTCAGTTCTCTCTCTTCTGGACGAAATCTTCTACAAGGAGGGGTTAACAGAGTTTCCGATGCCTGGAGGCACCAAAAGGATTGGCGAGTACAAGCCATAACTGGCTTCGTTCCTCATCTAGCCCCGGGGATTCTTTTGAATTGGTGCTTGACGCTTCACCGGAACGCTTCGCACAGTTTTATGCGGCGTCCTCCGCCGTTTTTCGACCCTAGTCCTTCTGTGAAAACCTTTTGCAGTGCAATTGATCAATCTACGCGACAAACCCCTCCCGTAAGGAAGGGGAAGAATAGCGCTGACGGCGAAGCCGTTACACGGTTTCGAGAGAAAGTGAAGGTAACACCCAGGGATTAAACCAAACC
>JAJZIP010000075.1:0-8013 GCA_021810525.1 Actinomycetes bacterium
CATGGTTAGCGCATCAGCTGCAGATTCTTCGCCACAGTTATCTATAAGAGTCATAATATCCTGCTCGGCCACAACATTTAGTCTATACTACAGAGTACTCCAAGTAAACAATTGAGGCTAAGATTTAAAGGTGCCCGGATCGGGAGGAAAGATATTGATTAGACGGCAGATGAGAATCATGATTATGTCCCTGGCTGTCGGGGGAACTCTATCCGCTTGTGGTAGTTCCTCTGCGGCAGTCAGTACCCACTCCACGTGCTCGTCAGTTGCAACGGTCACTTCCCACGGCAAGGGTAGTGCTTCTGGAACACCTGACATGGCTACCGTTGATCTTGCCGTTCAAACGCAAGACAGTACCGCTTCTGCTGCCCTTAGCCAAAACTCTAGCGATACCAATAACCTGATCAAGGCTCTCTTAGCTGACGGAATCTCTAAAAGTGACGTTCAAACTTCGGGTCTTTCACTTCAGGGACTTTATGGAGGATCAACTCCAGCTGTTACCGGATATCAAGTCACAAATACCGTAACTGTACAAATATCCAGCATAAGTTCAACCGGGACAGTTATTGACTCTGCAGCCAAAGCAGCTGGAAACTCAATCCGAATTAACCAAATTGCGTTTTCAGTGAAAGATACTTCAGCGCTTTTCGATCAAGCAAGGTCTGCAGCAGTTAGTCAAGCTGCCACGGAGGCAAAAGCTATGGCCACAGCTGCCGGCAAGCATCTCGGAGCGCTATGTTCACTCAATGACTCTTCTCCGTCATCAGTTCCGTTGAATACCTCGAGTTTTAGTTCCGCTACAGGTATACCCTCGTCAGTTCCAGTGCAAGCAGGATCCCAGCAAGTAAAAGCTACTGTGACCGCAGTGTACCAGCTCAACCCCTGAATTTGAATTTATATGCAGACAGCTGAGACGGTGGATGCTCCATAGGTTAAATGAGGCTTGTCGATGATGCTGATAATTTAAAAATCTGTGCTGACCTTTCGTAAAATATTGACACGCGATTTCGCTGGCGGTCACTTTCTGGAAAGAAAAAATCTCCAAACGGACCAAATCGGTGAAGTTTTTCGTTTACTTAGGGAGAAAAAGTTTTTGTCCACTTGAGTGATGGCGTTCTAAGCCCGGGATCTATAGTGTCGCATGTCAAAACGTCAGCTAATATAACTCAGTTTCGTGGGCGACCGCGAATATTCGTATCAGACCAGACTTTTCTAGTCAAACATCCGAAGTCGGTCATAACCGGGGCAAGCACGAGCCAACCGGATCCGCTAAATGACAAAGTTGCAACTCAGCTAACCAACGGGATTCGGCTAGCCAGCGCTTCGGGATCGGCGCAGCCCACGATCCACTCATCCTGATTTGCACCCATAAGAATAACCCTCACGCCACGAGGCGTGTCGCGGTGAACAGCGGCGAAGATCTTCTTCCTAGCACTTCGGACAGTGCCAACTTCGACAACTCCAAAGATCCTAGTTCCAGCTTTGATGCCTACGAAATCGGCTGCTTTGTGGGCGTCCTCAAGCACCTCAATGCCCCTGACCGACGATAGTGGTGCTCGAAGATCTCCGTGTATCCCCTCGGCTTTCTCCAGTTTGGAGAGTTTCAATACCAGTTCGTCTCCCTCTACGACCAATTCTGCCATCGCAAGCTCCTCTTGTAGAGCAAAAGTGTTACCATTGATTTGAATGTTAGCAGTCTTCGGCTCGTAGTTTCAAACACCGGATAACTGTGAATTGCCAGCTTGACCCGGCTCCGGCCTTCCTTACAGCTGCAAGTCTATTTGGGAGCGGAACATGGCTATGTTAGGGCTCGATCC
Source organism: Actinomycetes bacterium (assembly GCA_021810525.1). Taxonomy (GTDB): domain Bacteria; phylum Actinomycetota; class Acidimicrobiia; order Acidimicrobiales; family Acidimicrobiaceae; genus SCQM01. The sequence goes on from JAJZIP010000075.1 coordinate 1,818, forward strand.
TACCCACAACTACGAACGAGAGGGCGACAAGGACTGCGGCAGTAGTAAAAGCCAGAGCAGTATAAATCCACTGAAGTTCCCAAAATCGAGATTGTGGTTGGTAGCTCATCAATGAGTAAACCCTTGAGCTAGAAAGCAGTTTAAATAGCGATTCTGAGGTGGAACATTGCCCCCGGTCGAACCGTACGAGGACTGGAATTGCATTCCGGCGATTAAATCCTTATTGCAGATTTGTGAAATAGCGCTCATTTTGGAATTTGACAGTCTGGTTCCAGAACTATTTACGTTCACAGCCTTTATTTCCAGCGATCCCGTCGGTACCTCATACGAAATTCCCGGTTGCATCAGAGTTTTGGGAGTAAGCAGAGTGGGATAGGTACTGGAAACAGTAAAAACTACTACCCCGAACAGAACAGCGGTCGTTATTATCACTGCTGTTGGTTTTTTTATCACCAGCGAACCAAGTACAGCAATCCCGATCATCAGTAGTGCAAGACCTACGTTCACCGTTCCAGAAATGGTGAACATTTGCCACGGTCGGTTACCCAGATAATTGTGGGGAAAGTACCACCTTTGGGCTTCGATTGAGCCGGTCCCTGAGATTACAAATGCTGCAGTTAACCCGGGGACAACCAAGAAGTTAAGATATAAGGTAGTGTCGTGAAATTGCCTTTCAGCCACAAGTCCATCTCGAAATTAGCTGTGCTGGTTACAGCCATCTTGCTCAGCTCATGCGGACAGACACTATCTACAGCAAATACACCTAGTGGCACAGCAACGCCTATGGTCCAACACACCTCATTTGCTGGAGCGGGATGTTCAAAAGGTAATTTCGGAAATTATGGAACGTCACAATCGATGAACGGGGCCATATCCTCTTGTTTGCGCGTGGGGGCACTTGCTGGTGGCACTTACTCGGTTGTGCTGAACCAAATACCATTGTTAAAGGGCCAGGCAGCAGCAGCAAAAGGCTTGAAGGTTCCTAGCGGGAGCGCGGTTGGTCCTCAAGTCAAGTTGAGCGTCTCGCCCAAATCCGGAAAACCTGGTACCAAAGTCGTTGTAACCGCAGTACTATCTGCACCGCTTTCTCGAGAACTTGCCCATGGGAACTTGTGTTGGGATAGCTGCAGAAGGGGACTTGAGTACTCCGGAGTCAATTTGAAATGGACCAGTCCAACCACATTCGAGACCACCATGGTGGTTCCGGGTGCACCTTGGATCACCGTTGATCCAGTACGAATTAGTCCACTCATCTCAGGTAGTTATCCGATATCCATACAATGTCTGGGAGTCACAAAGGGATGCGGCCTAGGTGGTTCAGAAGGTTCTACCTCATTTCATTTGTCAGTTCCCAAGGGATCAACACCCTGGTGTGGAACTCTCTCAAATTGCGCTTTTCTTTCGACAAGTCCCGGTGCGGCGCTCCCTGGCGATGTAGTTAAGGTAACCGGATACGCACCTCTGCTGTCGGTAATTGGATCGGATCACCCCTTTGTATTCCAGCTAAAAGTGAATCCTGGGGCTCCAGCGGGGTCAGAGGTGAAGATCGAGACCAAGTCGAATGCAAAGCGTTCGATAAAGGGTTCGATAACTAATCTGTATTTTGGTCATGCTCAACTCAAAGTTCAACCGCCTCCAACTTTTGCCAGCCTAGGAAAAATAACTCCTACGGCTTTATTGACGGGGGGTCTGTCACAAGTTGCTAGCGATCCTACCAATCCAGGTCAAATTGATTGGTGTAGTCATGGAGTAATAAAGGTTATGGGAACAAGCGGAACCAAAACTATTTCAACCGCTCCTGTAGGTGAGTTACTAAAGCAATTAGGCTTTGGCCTGACTGGAACTCCAGGATCGCCTGCAAACTGTACGGCGGTTGCCTCTAATGGAACCGGAGTTACTCCAAAAGTTGTGGTGGCTGCCTTTAGCGTGGCCCCGCAGAAGTACGCACCGCCTGTTGCAGATGTTGCGCTCATGACAAAAAATAAAGGTGTAACTTGGCAACCGGTGCCGGTTCCTAAAGGTGCCAGCATGGATGGTTTTGGAGGTTTCCGATACCAGGGGAATTTACTGGAAGTGCTCTTTCGTCGAGATTATTCGGCGTCTAGTGCTTCTTCGATATATGTTAACCCGCTTGTAGAGGTCACTAGTGATGGAGGAAGTAGCTGGAGTGTTCAAAATTTGTACTGCCCTATGACTGGACCTTGTGTCACATTTGGCCTTTTTAGCAATGGCAATTGCGCTGGATTAGGTTCCAGCCAGTCAGTAATATATAGCACCGACAACGGCCAAAGTTGGATTCAACCACATTGGCCTAAAATTGTCCGAACCTGCTCTGAGTCTCAACTAGTGGCGTTGCCCAATGGTCAAGAATTGTTTGTGGAATCAGAGTCGCAATACCTACTGAGACTTTCGTCAGATTGCGGAAAGACATGGAGTGATATCTGTATTCCTCCACTAGGAGGAATACAGCCAGGTTATGGTTTTGGACGGGGCGGTGCAAATCTATTGATGCTCCCGAGCGGTTCGCTGTTAGTCACTGGTCAGCATGGCAATAGCCACAACTGGGAATTACTCCAGCCTCGATCGACCAAGTGGTGCTCGGTGAGTGGTCTGTCTAGTGGAGTCCAGCGCTCTGCGATCTACGGTTCAGTCTATGCTGCAGGGGGTAAACTATGGTGGTTTACTGCGTCGAACAACCCTGTACCTTCTGTCAACCAGCTCAACATCAGTAGTCTTCACGGCTAAAGCAGGAGCCTTTTAGGGGGTTTCAAATCGATCAAAATGACTAGTATCGCGCAATGTTCCCTAGAGACGAGAATAGCAATCCTGTGGTCGACATTTAATCACGAGGTTGTTTGGGCAGAGCCAAAAGTATTGCCAACATCCCGAGTGAGCCAAGAATATCACCCCTTACCATTTCCACCCCGAGACGGAAAATACTAAAGGAGAGAGCTACAGGAGGAGAGGTTGCAGAGAGCAATCGAAACTGCTCAGGAAGGCGGTTGTCACTAAGAGTGAATGATATAAAATAAACCAACTGGGGAATTTTCGTGATAATCCCTGGGGAATTTTAGTGAGCGGTGTCAGTGAGATTGCCCTCTTCAGATGAGTTCACATTTTCGGCTGTTGTTTGCGGTGCTTGTCCTTCGCCACCGAATTCGGTATGCGACGCATGAGGTGACTTCGTTGGAAAAGGTCATCAAAGCAAACGATGCTCAGCCGTTTTCCCTGGGCTTGAGCCACAGGGAAGTGTGTTGTCAAAAGGTCGTAGATCGTTACGATAGTGCAATGAATTTACCACTCCCTCGAATAGCCCGGTAGCTTCAGCTCCGCGCGTAGGAGATCGTCCTTTCTGTGAATCAGATGTGGGCCTTTCGCCGCCAGGCCACCCGCCAAGCCCGGAATGAGGTACTGTTGCAGCCCCTTCCTCATGTGCCTCAGGCATACCTCATACTTGAGGCTACCGGTGGGCACAGAGCCTGTAAACAGCGGAATTAAATTTGACCCAACTTATTCAACAAAAATTGACCTACTCAACAGACAATACATCGCTTTGAAGTAGTATGTGGCTCCTATTTAAGCCTAAATGATGGTTGTGAATTAGGTGGGTTAATGCATTGAATGTTGTAGTTGGCCGCTTTATCGGGGTTGCATAGTTGGGATAGTTCCGAGTGAGTACGTAGCTCTTCTGGTCTCGTGACTCTGGGGCTTTACCGCTTCAAAATTGAGGGGACACAGTCACTGTCTTCTTGCCGTAGGGTTGGCTTGACGATTTTCGTAAATCAAGCCTAACCGTAACCTTTGATACCCAACCTTTGGCAGAGAAGGCTGAACTGAATACTGGGTAAGTTGGAGGTGGACTAACGAGATGGCTCGGCCCTGCTGTTCGAAGTGTTGTGCACAATCTACTCCACGATCGTCAGCGCAGTCCCAACAAAAGGCCCGTCTGGCGCGATGTGCCAGCCAAACTTCGCGGAACCGGGCTCCGACGGCATAGATATAACCATTTGGTATGTGATCTTTTGATATGGCTTGATGAACTGGATGGTTGTGCAATTGAGTGCGAGGACCTGAGAGCTCGACTTTCCTTTCATCCCCTTGAACACTGTGATCACCTCTTTATAAATAGGACAGGGCCGAAACGTCACTGTCTTGTTTGATTGGTTTTCGAGCATGACTTGATAATGAAGGGACTCTCCCACCTTGACCGTCTTGGGTATTTCAAGATGAGCACTGAGGGATGCCACAGTTCCAGGAGCGGGAGCTGGAGGTATCGACACTGGCTCTTGAAATCCTGAGAAGATCCGGTTGCTACAGAGTTTTAGATTCAAATTCACTAGGTCAAGGGTTCCCGTTGGAAGAGCTAGTTCTAGTGACGTGTACTTCTCTGAAGGCTGGACAAGCCCGGCTGAGTCACAGAACGCACTGGAGAGAATTTGAAAGGTTATCGCGATTCCTGGCAGTAAAACAACAGGTGGGGCAGGTTGCATAAGCCAACTATTTGATAAAGTCACCCTGTTCCCACTTGGGCCTATTGCGGTAATGTCTGGAAGATAATCCGCAAGTGAGCAAGGTTGGTTTTCAGTATTTATGATCGGAACTCTCCATCCTTCCTGCGCAGTTGCGAGACCGGAGGTCGCTGTTCCAACCTTTAGCTCTGCAGGCTTGCACGTTGGAGGCAAAGGAGTTTTCACAATAGTTGTCGTTGGAATTGCGGACGGTTTGTCGATCCATGGGACGCTTGCCGATACTGCAGAATACGTTGTAGATCTAGCTGGCACATTTGATGCAGGAGATGTGGAGAGACCCGCCGACGAGCCACATGCAGACAAAATTACAGTCGATATCAGAAAGGCGAGCGGCCCCACTGTGAGTTTTTTGCTCATTTCCATGGAAGTCTACCATGGACCTTCGCAATGTCCGTGATAGGTGGTTGCAAGCGAAGACCGACAGAAATGGGACCGTGGGATTAGAGGATCCACCGTTTCTAGAGCTACCGGAATTCGCTGATTGACTAGTAGCGGTAGAGACAGCGAAATCATCTTTGACAGTGTCTCGGAAGGTTTATTACGTAGCTCATGTACGTCACGTTATGTCGCATTGTTAGAAAGCTGCGTAACGCCCGTCAAATATGCAACCGATAAACCTGAAGACCTACTGCGCAGCTGTGGATGGGAATCCATATCAATAGTAGAACCGGGCCAAACCCCTATGGACGCCATTGGTGGTCATGGTCGACCATGCCGCGCTCCAGTACATGGCATACCGCGGTCATTTCTCTCGCCAGTGCAGGTGTAGCGCGAACAGGTTGCAGCGTATGAGGCGATAGCTGTCAGACTTAGACGATAGCCTAGGTGAGATTGGTTTCTAATGTATACATAACTTGCAGACGTAGTTAGGCCGCAAAGAGAGGAACCACAATGACCGCTATTTTTACTGACAATAGTGAGACCCCGAACCATATTCCGGTGGAGGACATGACCGACACCACATGTCCAAAGTGCGGGAGCAGCGAGATTGCTGGTGGGTTTGTCGAAACTGGCGATGGTATCGCTAGCCAAGAGCTTTGCTGCAATGTGTGCAAGGATCGCTGGAAGAATGTTTATGACTATTCTGCGGTGTATTTAATTGACGAGTGCGATGATGGGTTGGTAATCGAAATTCTTGATGATACTGAACGTCTTGACTCATAGTTGACTAGATCCCCCAATAAGGCATCGGTATTGGTCAAAGAAAGTAGTTGGTCACTTATGGAGATGCTAAATAAATTATGGGGAGTAACTTTAAGCCGGATAGATATACACAGAAAAAAGCGCCAGTCACACTTTACTTGCCACGAAAGTTTGACACCGGCCCACAGGAGTCAGATAATGCCGTTATCGGCCCTATTCTGACAGGAATGCACGGCGGCGTCGCCTGAGACGTCAGGTTGGCCTATACCCGGGCATACCCCACCGTCACGTCGGGCTTGGAAGGCCTCGGGTGCATGACGTGAAGTTCGTAGACGGCCATCGCAGCGTCCTGCCGAGCAGGTCAAACCTTAGACAACTAGGAATCTCCTCGTTGCAAACGTACGAAGAGCGCTCAGCGCTTCAAGGAATTCTGTCTCTTGGCCTCGAAGCTCGCTCAGCCCAGAATCGTGTCGAGCCATCCTTGCCAGTGAGAAGCGATGCCCTCAGCGTCTTCTACCTCTCCG
>JAJZIP010000075.1:8023-14118 GCA_021810525.1 Actinomycetes bacterium
CCGAATTGATGGATCGTCATGCCTATAGGCTGCCCGAAAGCATTGCGTCCGAAAAAGCGCAGCAGCGCCGACGAACTCCTGATGCCGACAAAATTTGGCTTGAGGTAGTCAATAGTGCCATCAAAACCGTCCAGGCCCCTAGGACTGAAATGCTCGCTAGCACCGACCTGAATCTCAGGGTCGAGGCCGAGAGCCTGCTTCATTCGATCAAAACTGCCTGGCTTATTCGAATTGGCGGAACCTTGAAGTCCCCCGGGGACATCGCCGATAAACGTCGCCGTCTGCCCTTGGAAGAATTCAAGGTATTGGCCCAGAGTATGCAGGTAGAAGTCGGTGTGTTGCTGAACGGCGTCGTACTGAGTCTCCCAGTCGTCTACAAATATCCCGTTGTGGACATAACGGAGCTTCGACGATCCAGCTTTGCCGTCGATCACGTATTCGAGCGCATTGAACCAGTCGCCCTGTTCCATGCGAATGGCCAGGTGATTAGGGGGTTCCCAGCTCGTAGTACCTTCACCAAGGGCGGGAATGGGCATCGGAAATAGCCAGGAAGCGAGACCTTCCGTGGTAGCGACTGCATGCCAGACCTCTTCTGGACTCGCGGGGAGGTTGACCTCCCGCTCACACATGAACTCCTTCGACATGACGTGTTTTCCTTTCATAGATCTGTTTGAGAAACTGGGACCAATGCGGTCGGTGGATCAAGCTTTGTAATCTTGGGATGTAGCCCGAGGACAAGTCGATGGGACCTGCTCTTGGGGGACGAGGCGTTGTGGTACTTAGAAACCATGCCTTCGATCGCGCTGGACAACTCAGCCACAAATGACGCTCGGTCAGCGGCGGAGGCGAACGCGATCTCGACATCGAGACCGAACGTCGCTAGTTGTTGTGTGGCCCTTTGGGATCGCTGAACCAACTCGCCCACTTCACTCACTGCTCGTGAGCAGAGTGCGACCAGCCATTGGGCTGAGAGTCGATCGGGAGATCGATCGGGGTCCGGAGGCACCGATGACATGGCCTCAGGCGAGATCACGTAAGCGGCGGCAGATGCTTGCATGACACGCTCCGTCATGTTGCCCTTTCGCCGTTCTTCGACCAGATCAACCAAGCCGTGGGACTCTAGGGTTCGCAGGTGATAGTTGACCTTCTGGCGGCTCAGCCCCAAAACCTCTGCGAGGGTGGTTGCTGATCCAGGTTTGATCAAGGCAGCCAGGATTCGTCCTCGAACGGGATCTAAGGAAGCCTCGGCAACCTCGGGGTCGGAGATAACAGCCACGCTAAGCACTTAGAGAGTATCTCACCGACAAGAAAAGTTGTCAAGACAAGAACGACGATCAGCGGACAGCCGATCTGCGCGAGTAAGGGCGACAGGAAACAGCCGCTCGCCGTGCGTCGAGTTTTCGAGAGGTCCAGCTCCTCTGCTGAGAACAGCTTGAAGCGCTTGAAGTCAAACCCTCGGTCTATGAATCCAAGAATACTCAACTGGCGAGGATTCGTCGAAAACTACAGACCCTAAAGTGTCGTCACAAGAATCCGTTTGCCTAGCTTTACATGTTACGCATTTCGCTACCAGCGCCTGCACCATCGTTCGCCAGGGGAGGGACCATTAGCTGTTCGAGGTTCTCCAAGAGCGGTGTACTGGGGTAGAGACGAAGACCGCACCTCATGAGAGCTGCGCTTGAAAGCGCTCTAAAGTTCGGTTAGGTTGCCCCACTACCCCGAAGCGTCTCGGCCCTGGACCCACCCCTTGCAAGGCTATGACACCCTAGCTCCCTCGGGTTCATGGATAGTGATCTGGGTGGCGGGTACCGTCCTCACGGAGCGCTGTATCCGCGGCCTGTAAGCCAACGAACCCCAGCATCATCCTCGACGACCAAGATCGAACCTGGCTCGGAATCTTCATCAACAGCATCAATGTTGCGCTGTAGGGCGGCAGCATCCCAGGATTCGGCGCAAATTCGCCTCTGTCCTCCAGGAAGCTTAGAGTGCATTAGTTGCCGCCATTGTTGCCTTATTTCTCTCACTGGTTCTTCCGGCAAAACAGTCTCTGTGAGACTTCGACGAGCCTCGTATGCGACCATATCTGCAGTTTGTAAGGCGGGCTGGTTACGAGAGTCATCGAAGACCACAGCCCCAATCGGGCAAAGCGGTATGTTCTGCTTGATGACCTGGACGATCTTGTTTACCTTTCCTGCGAACTCGTCCTTTTTGTCGAAGAACAGCTCCAAGTGTTCATCTGCACCAAGCTGGAAGTTGGCATTTCGTTGTGCCATCATCATGCGATCCAGCACGTGGACGAAGGCGAACAGCCACGGTTTGTCGTAGCCCTTTTGTGGGTGTCTTGCTCGGATTCTTGGACCAACCGTGCTGGCAAAGGTGGTCAGATCAACCCCGACGGCGAATCCTGCAGGCGATGGGTATGGGTTCTGAACGAATAGGTCGATGAAACGTTGCTGAACCGCCCAACGGTCGGCCGGATTGGTCCAGGTTTCCCAGAGTCCCTTCCGGTTTTCGCATTCCTGCATGTGGAACTCTGATATCTGATATTCGTCGATAAGTGCCTGCCATGCGTTCTCAAATGGTAGCCAGTGATGGACTGGTGCAAAGACACCGGCCAAGACGAGGATATCTGAGTCTTCACTTTCATCGAAATACCCGGCATACCTGTAAGTGACCAATACCTGTGCCTTTATCGTTGTGGTGTACTCTGCGAGTACCATTAACACGACCCCAGTGAGTATTCCGTAATTCTTTACCAACGGATGCCGCAATTGGTTACCAAGTCAATGCAGTAGCTCTTCACCATTGTATTCAACGTATCACGTAAGTTTATTTGAGTCCGTTTAAATTCGCCGAAATTCCCGCCAGTGGGATGCTCCTGAAGCCAATTCCGGACGGTTTCAATCTATTACTGTCCAATTGCCAGCCTATAACTGATTGTTGTTGAGTTTAACTCGACTATTCCGGCTCTAATTTGCCTCGTATAACCTTGGGTAGCTCGCGTCTTGGCGTTGCCGCTGTGTCCGCAGGCTGTAAGCCATAATTGTCTCCGAGTCTAAGTAGTACTTTTGAATAACTCCGCACTTGGATTCAGCAAAGGGATGAGATGAATGTCCGTGTTCTGAGCATGGCCTATTCTTCCAACAAAGTATTGGCTTCTTCCTTATGCCGTTCCAGCTCGGATGCTGAAAGTCGTTTCCTGACTTTCGTTGGGTTCTCGATTTATTATCAGTTTGTTCTCTACTCCTTAACGATTAGTTCTCACTTTTATATCGATTTATTATCACTTTGTTCTCGAATCCTTATCGATCAGTTCTCGATTTATTCTCGAAAAATTATCACTTCGCCGATTTGGTGGCCTAACTATACCTACAGAAGAAGGGAAATATCGACCTAATCGGATGTGGAGTATGAAGCTAGCGCAAGTTGTGAGAGATCGTTTCAACGAGATAGCCGAGTGGCGCAGTCAAGGTGAGCCTTGGCTGGAAATCGACAGGCGTTTTCGAGCAATGGGTCAGAACCCTGGTACGAACTCGGTTCGAACTCTCTACCGAATGGAACTGGCTCGGCGGAGTTCGCCTGAACGAGAAGCAGCCCTAAGGTGGGCAAACAGCAATTACGGGGCCATAAAGGAGTTACTTGATCAAGGGCACGATTGGCCAGCAATACTAATTCTCATACCACCTGATTTCGATATAGATCAAGGCAGTTCCGGTTTCACAAGGCTGGTAGCCGAGTTTAAGTCGATTGATCGACTGTATTCCTCTTCGGACCAAGTGCCATCGACTGCCACCCAAAAAACGCCACCACCGGATACCCGTACTGAGCTGGCAGCCGAGGGGACTGACGTAGCTGAGTTGTCTTCTCCTGTTCCTCTCTCTGACCAGGTATCTAAGAGCGTTTCGGATCGGCTAAACGCAACGGCTGTGGGAAGGGGAAAGGAAAAGGAAAAGCTTACACCCCATGTTTGTCCCTTTGAAAGTGGTCCAGAGCTTAATCAACGTTTGATGGATTCAGCACGTAAAAGGAATGAGCTACACCAGGAAAGTTTGAGTCTTGCAGAACAAGAGCGGGAGGCTGCAAAGAAGCTGGTTTCGGAAGCTAGCAAGGAATATGACCAGCTAAGGGTCGATTTTCTATACAGGTTTGGCGATTATAGGGCAAAGTACTCAAAACTTCACTTACTTTCAGCCAAAGCACTTGAATGTGGAGCGGTTGAAGTAGTAGATGCACAAACAGAAAATGCGATAATGCTGCAAGGCTATGATAGGCCGGACTCAATTGAAGGACTTGAAGAAGTGCCTGAACCGCTCTTTATCAGGGAAAACCTGACTGATGGAGAGCTGGGGAAGATCGAAGAAGCCTACGCAAATGATGGTTTGGAATTAGAAGGGCGCAATGCAGTTGTAAGACTTGCAGAAGCTGTGTGTATGCGTGGAGAATACCTGTTCAGACTGGGTTGGCACGAATATGACACCTTGGTAAGGCTTGAAGGTGACGACTTTCCATCACCCACACTGTGTAATGCAAATAAGTGGCAAATCAGGTCACGAGCCATCGAGCTTTGGCCCAAACTTACAGGCAATGAACCAGTTCAGCCCAGTGAATTTGAAAGAAAGCGATTGACTTATAGGCCGGATCCAGAATTAGAAAAGCGTGGAGAGTGGACATGACCGAGCTAACTGTAAAAGATCATGCGTTGAAGCAGGTCAGTGAGGCAAAACAGATTGGAGCCTTAGAAGCTCTTGCTGAACTTGAGGGACTGGATGACAACCATCCCATATGGGCGACAGTCGCAATGCTGGGTGCTGTAATCAATCGAGCTGAGACAAGTGCCACAGAGACCGCTAAAGAGGTTTCAAGCCTTCGAGATGAGGTATTAGAGCTAAAAGGATTGATACTCGGCTCTATGGGCCACAGAGAAGCATCTGGGGGCGAATCTGCTTTGATGCTGGCGAAGATTCGTGAACTTATGAGCCAGATTCTTGAGGTTTTGAGTGGTTCTGCGAATCTGAATAAGCAAATGCCAGGGTTCTTAGGGCGACTCGAAGGAGTGCTTGGAGAGACCCAACGGACACTTGCATCGCTTGATGCAAAGATGAACCAGGTATTGGCTAAAGAGTAAAGTAGCAGGTAGACACCACTTTATCGTTTCGCCAAATTGATTATTTATATCGCTCGGCTTTGTTTATGAGCCAAGTTGTACTCTCTGTAATCTCGGCTGCAATGATCTCTCGATTTTCAGCAACATCAAGCAGGGCTTCCATCAGCTCTGGATACATGTGTTCACCAGCAGGGCTTGCTGAGCGGAATATCTCAAGAGCTGCTTCGTATTCCGAAATATCGCTAAAGCTGACCTCTAAGGCCACTGTGCATTTAGCTAGTGCCTGGTAGATGGGTTGGGGATCTGTAAGTTCATTTTCGTTGTAATCAGCTACTAGCTGGTTGAATTCGTCTAGAGCCAGGGTAAAGAAGCTATTGAGGAGGTTGAATCTTAGCTGGGCTATGGCACATGTGGCTAGAGCTTGATCGGTGTATGCAGCGGCAGCGGCTTCAAAGGCTGGTTTGGCTATTGCCTCGCCTTGTTCGATTTCTGAGATGTAGGCCGGACGTGCAAGTGTGAGCGCATCGGCAAATTCTTTGTTGGTGGACATTATTGGCTCCTTTGTGAATGTGTCTTTTGAATATGTATGCAGGAGAATCAGAACTTGATGCGAAATTGCGATTTTGAGGGTGAAATTGGCGATGGGATGAGGGGGAAATTCAAAGACTCTATATCGACCACACCTTTGCAGTTCTATAAAACACATAAAAATTAGAGCTATTTCGGAGGGGGCTTTGATGGGATTGTAACGGGTGTCTGAAGAGTGGTGAAAATGAGCCAAAATCAAAGACTCAAAGGTGACCACACCTTTGCAGTTCTATAAAACACATAAAAATCTGCTACGTCTAGGGTAAGAAACCAGAGCATCATATTTATTCATGATTCAACTAGGGCTCGTGTCGGGTAGGCACGGCCCATTGCTGGACCATGCCCCCCTAAGAACCAAACGTGCGACTTTCGCCGCATTTGGCTCAAGCCTTAGAAAGGCTCC
>JAJZIP010000076.1 GCA_021810525.1 Actinomycetes bacterium
ATTGAATCTCTCGACGATATCTCTTGAACTCCGCCCCATTGCGGCGGCACAGCTTTGATCGTGTTCCTTTTTCCAGACCCAGCCACTTCTGGAATTTGCGATTTCTGCACGTCCTGAGGCAATTTCATGCAAGAAATGGTTGCTAAGTGGGGTGAAGTGGGTTAAAGTGGGTGGAAGTGGTGATTTAGGGATTTCTGAGGGCTATTTTGTCGATGTTTCAGGCACAGCAGATGCAGGCAAAATTTTTTGGTGCATACGAGCACTCTCTTGACGTCAAGGGACGCCTCACTCTGCCCGTGAAGTTCAGGAATCTTCTTGGAGAGAAGTGCTTCGTCACCCGATCGCAGTACAAAGACCCCTGCCTTGTCATCTGGACCCAGGACGACTTCTACTTTTTTGCGAATTCTCTTCAAGATCAGGATCTATCTGATCCATCCCTTCGCTGGAACATGAGGGTTTGGGCCTCGGAAGCCTTCGATGTCGAGATCGACAAGGCAGGGAGGCTTGCGCTTCCACAGGCGCTGAGAGGATTTGCAGGGCTTGAGCGAGAAGTCCTTGTCCATGGTGCGATCGGCATTATTGAACTTTGGAACCCCGACAACTGGTCAAGCCTGCAGACAAGGACCGAGAAATGATCGCGTTCGCTCATAAGCCAGTAATGTTCGAGGAGGTAATGGATGTCTTCGCACCTCTTGAGAGCGGAGTGTTTGTCGATGGCACCCTCGGTGCGGGTGGTCACAGTGAAGGGTTGTTGACTCGAGGAGAACATCGATTTGTTCTGGGGCTTGATCGGGATCCCAGCGCCGTTGCAGCTGCCGCGGTTCGTCTGGCTGGCTTTTCGGGGAGATTCATCCCTATGCATCGCGAGTTCGACCAGCTCGGTGAGGCTCTAGGGGATGCCTGTGATGACAACGCTTCGTTTTGCGGTGCTCCGAGTGCCGTCTTGCTCGATCTGGGAGTATCGTCTCCGCAGCTGGAAACGGCCGCGCGGGGTTTTTCATATCGATTGGAAGGCCCGTTGGACATGAGGATGGATCCCAGCAAGGGTCAGAGCGCGAGCGAATATCTTGAAGACGTCTCACTAGACGACCTTGCAAAGTTGCTGCGTGAAAACGGTGAGACACGTTTCGCCAGGCGTATCGCCAAGTCGATACTCGCGGGAAGACCGTACAGGTCGACCTTGCAACTCGCGGAGGTTGTCAAGCTCTCGATTCCTGCAGCCGCCAGAAGATCCGGTGGGCACCCCGCAACGCGCGTTTTCCAAGCCCTGCGTATAAAGGTTAACAATGAGCTGGAGAAGTTGCAGCAAGGTTTAGAGAAGGCGTTCAGGCTATTAGCTCCTGGAGGGCGGATCGCTGTGCTCTCTTACCATTCTGGAGAAGACTCAATAGTAAAGTCGCTATTTCGCGAGCAGGTGACTGGTGGATGCACATGTCCTCCGCGATATGGATGCGTCTGTGGAGCGGTGCCCATGGCCAAATACGTTGTGCGATCCAAAGTGCCATCGAAAGAGGAGATCGAAAGCAACCCCAGGTCAAGGAGCGCGCGACTGCGTGCAATTGAGATTCTTGATATCTCTGAATCACGGAGCGGTGGAAAAGATGGCTAAGACTCAGAGAGAGATGAGGCTGAGACATGCCAGGCCGATTGTAGATACGCAGGCTGCGTTGGCGTTGGCTCGTTCGCACGCTGGGTCAAAAGCTTTACCTGCTTTGAGCAGTCCTGCCAGGCAGAAGGCTGTTCGTGAGTATCCGCAGCTTCGCGTCGTTGAAAGGCAGCGGCGGCTGGCAGGATTTCGGATCTCTCACAAGATGTTTCTAGCCTATGTGGTTGGCTTTCTGGCTCTGTTTGCAGCGGTTGTGATGAGGGCGGAGATGGCTGCAACTCAGCTTCGACTGAATGCCTTGAATGCTCAGTTGTCAACTCTTGAGACTCAGCATCTCATGTTGGATGTACAGCTTTCCTCGCTTCAATCACCGAGCCGGATTGTCTCTTATGCCGAGAAGAACCTGGGCATGGTGTACCCTACTCAGGTTGGATATCTCGGTGCTGCTCCGGCCAAAGCCCTCAGCCAGAGCCAGCCGAGTGTGCTGACCCAGCAAGTCATGTCGGCTCCCAATACCCTTTTTGCGCCGCCGGGTGAGGCAGGGGGAGGCGCTCCAACTCGGCCCCTACCAAATGCTGGAACCACTCTAGGGTCGTCCAAAGGTTCAGCCACGGCAGCTAGCCAGCCGGCAAAATCTGCTGGCACGAAAGCCGTCCAGCTAACGCCTCCCGCTGCCAAGTCAATAACGTCTGCCTCCAAATCTGGATAGAAAGGTTCTAAAATGGCGGAGCGAAGAGCCAATGGAACTCAAGGCGCACCGGTCAGTGCCAGGCGTCTGCTGGTGTCCAAGCTCGTCGTAGGCGCATTCGTTTTGGCTCTTGGGGTCCAGCTGATCCGTGTGACAGTGTATCCAAACCGCCGCTATGTGGCCTTGGCCAAGGCTGAGGGTTCAGCGACAATCCAGGTGCAAGCTCCTCGCGGTGCCATTCTTGACCGAAATGGCAACCAGCTGGCCGTTTCGGTACCCAAAAAGACAGTTGTAGCCGATCCGGCAATCGTTGCAAACCCACTTCAAGAGGCGGAGACGCTCTCAGGCATCCTGGGGACTCCTGTGTCGACCATAAGATCGACACTTCTAGTTGCCGGCCAGTTCTCTTATGTTCAGCATCTCGTCAGTTCAACACAGGCGGACAAGATCCAGTCTTTGATCAACAGCGGACAGCTACCCGGAATCTCCCTGGTAACGGAGATGACCCGCGAGGACCCAAATGGGGGCCTGGCCTTGCCGGTCATAGGAACCCTAGGCTCTACCGGTGTGCCGCTTTCTGGGCTCGAGTACCAGTTCAGAAATTTGCTTGACGGCCAACCCGGCCAGAAAATGATCTCGATTTCCGAATCGGGCTCGCCGCTCCCAGGCGCAGCCGTCGATCTGGTGCCCCCAAAGCCTGGAGACAACCTTGTTATCGGACTGGACAAGGCAGTCCAGTTCAATACTGAGCAGGCGCTTGGAGCTGAGATTGTCAAGAGCCAGGCGCTTTCAGGAAGCGCGATCATCATGGATCCGCAAAATGGGCAGATCCTTGCCATGGCAAATCTTGTGGGGACCACTTCTTCGTCTTCGTCGAGCGGCAGCTCCGGCACTAAGCCGTCTAATTTGTCCACTTCTGCAAACAAGATCACCGGATTTGCGGAGGCTCCAACCAACATGGCCGTGACCAATGTCTACGAGCCGGGTTCTGTGGCGAAGATCGCAACATTTGCTGCTGCTCTCAAAGCCGGCATTATAACGCCGTCAAGCAAGGTGGTTGTGCCTCCATACTTGATGATCGACGGAGCCACCTTCCACGACGCAGAGGTCCATGGCACTGAGGTATTGAGCCCACAGCAGATATTGGCCCAGTCATCCAACATTGGAACGATTATTATTGCGCAACATCTCAACAAGTACACGATTACGAACTCCTTCATGAACTTTGGCTGGGGAGTTCCGACCGGCCTTGGATTTCCGGGTGAGACATCTGGATTCCTGGTGAATCCCGCAAAGTGGTCGGGCACTGCAATAGGATCTGTTCCAATAGGTCAGGACGAGGCCGTGTCCGCGCTGCAGGTTCTGGACTCTTACAACGCAATTGCAAACAATGGAGTGCTCGTCACCCCCCATCTGGTTGACAGGGTTGTTCCCCAAAACGGTAAGCCCGCGTATAACCTGCCGGTGAAATCGAGGCAGGTCCTGGCGCCTAATATCGCGGCAACTATGCAGCAGTTGCTTTCGGAGACGGTGTCCCCCAATGGAACGGCGCCTCTTGCTCAGGTCCCCGGCTACAAGATCCTCGGCAAGACAGGTACGGCTCAGATACCATATCCAAACAAGCCTGGTTACCAGCCCGGCGCCTTCATGGCCACCTTTGTTGGCTTTACACAGGGAACTTCGACCCCATTGTCTGCGATCGTCGTCTTGGAGCACCCGAATCCAATCTATGGGGGGTCGGTGGCTGCGCCGGTGTTCTCCGAGATCATGGGCTATGCTCTACGACGAATGGACGTGGCTCCCACCTCTGGTTACCTTCCTAGTGGATACGCGAGGGGATCTCTTTCCAAGAGCGCTTCAAATACAGCTACCGCTTCACCCGCGGCATTTGTTATTCCCACTTCTGGAGGTCAGCCGCTTATTGTTCAATCCGCCGGTGCCGCTAGCGTATCTACTGATAAATTTGCTAAGACTAAGGGTTCTGTATCGCCATGACAGAAGATCAGCGTGCGTTGAGTGGTTCAGACTATAAAGGAAGTGTTGGAGCTGGAGGTCGCCGCGGTGCTCGAGCGCCTTTGATGGAGCTTGCTGAACTGGTATCGGCAATCGAGACCGTGTCAATTCTTGGAGAGATGCACGGGGTCGTTGTGACAGGAGTCTCTTTCGATTCGCGCGACGTGTCCCAGGGGGATCTCTTTTGTGCCATAGCTGGTGAGCACTTTGACGGGCATCTTTTTATACAGGATGCTGTGGCGAGGGGAGCGGTGGCTGTGGTGGTGGAGCGGTTTGTACCCCTCCCGATCGTTCAGGTAAGAGTGCCGCCGGGTTCGATGAGAGTTCAGATGGCGAAGATCGCCAGCACCTTCTACGGAAATCCATCGGCCAAAATGCCGATGGTGGGTATCACTGGAACCAACGGCAAGACGACCACGTCGTTCATGCTGGCAGCCATCTCGCGTGCTGCTGGCCACTCGCCGTTCGTGCTGGGAACCCTTAGCGGCTACAGGACGACTCCCGAATCGCCGATCATTCAACGTGCTCTTTTTGGCGCAATGGAAGATGAGAGCGATATCGCGATCATGGAGGTGTCTTCGCATGCACTGGACCAGCACAGAGTGGACGAGATTATATATGACATCGGAATTTTCACCAATCTGACTCAGGACCATCTTGATTATCATCACACGATGGACGCCTATTTCATGGCAAAGGCTCGGCTGTTCGAGACTCACCGGTGTCGGATGGGAATAGTGAACGTTGATGATTCATGGGGCGCACGCCTTATCCGTGATTCACAAGTGGCCATGGAGACCTATTCCATGGATGATGCGGTCGATCTCAAGATGGACGCCGACGGCTCAACCTTTGTCATCGAGGGCCAGCCGATGCGGCTGGGTGTGGCTGGGAAGCACAATGTGTACAACGCTCTGGCGGCCGCTAAGGCTGCCAAGAGGCTTGGCTATCCATTCGAGGCGATACAGAACGGACTTGCCAGTTTCCGCGGCGTGTCAGGTCGCCTCGAACGTATCGAGGAAGGCCAACCATTCCAGGTAATAGTCGACTTTGCTCATACTCCGGTTGCACTCGAGGCAGTACTCGAAGCGGCACGGGTGATGATCCCTGAAGGGGGAAGGGTGATCGTGGTGTTTGGTTGCGGCGGCGACCGCGACCGACGTAAAAGGCCCCTTATGGGTGAGGTGGCAGAGAGCCTTGCTGACGTTACTATCTTGACTTCAGACAATCCTAGAAGTGAAGATCCCGTCGTGATAATACAAGAGATTTTATCCGGAATGACCAAGAGCGCCTTGACGGTTTTGGGCGAGTCGTCTCAGGTGGTCGTCAAGGCAGACAGACGCCAGGCCATCGAGCTTGCGCTTTCGATGGCCGAACCGCACGATGTTGTTGTCATAGCCGGAAAGGGCCATGAGACCCGGCAGACCATCGGTAAAAATGAGGTTGCCTTTTCGGATCAAGAGGTGGCCAGGTCCATGCTTCGCTATCGGCGGAGCGGCCAACCGTGATAGCAATTTTTGTGGCCGGTGGCTTTGCCATGTTGGCGGCGGCGGTCGCAACCCCAGTGTTGATCAAGGCTCTACAGTTGAGAGGGATCGGCCAGCAGATTCGTGAAGACGGGCCGCAGCGCCACGTTGCCAAAGCTGGTACTCCGACAATGGGTGGTTTGGCTATCTTGGGGGCTTTCGTTGTCGGCTATCTGATCGCGCATGCCAGACTTGGTGCTCCGTGGACGACAGATGGAATCCTTGTCGTCTTTGTTGTGGTCGGTTTTGGTCTGGTGGGATTCCTCGACGATTGGATAAAAGTTCGTCATCACAGATCTCTGGGTCTGACCAAATCGGGGAAGCTGGGAGGGCAGATCCTTGTTGCCCTCCTTTTTGCGCTGGGGGCCCGGTATCTGGGGGATCTTCCCGACACGATAACGTTTGTTCGCACCGGTGCCCTGGCAATCAGTCTTAGTACGCCCGTCTGGGTGATCTTCGTCGTCCTGGTGATCATTGGGGCCTCCAATGCGGTCAATCTATCCGACGGTTTAGATGGCTTGGCGGCAGGGTCTTCGATCTTCGCTTTTTCGATCTTGGGGATCATCGGATATTGGCAGTTCAGGCATGTCCAGGTATACGGGGTCAGTTCGGGGCTCGACCTTGCAATAGTCGCGGTGGCCATGACGGGGGCGTGCGCAGGGTTCCTATGGTGGAATGCGCCGCCGGCTAGGATATTCATGGGCGATACCGGCTCGCTCGCTATTGGAGCTGGGCTGGGAGCTTTGGGACTCGAGATGCGTCTTGACTTTCTTCTTCCGATCATTGCTGGACTTTTCGTGATAATCACACTCTCGGTTGTAATCCAGGTGGCCAGCTTTAGGATCTTTCATCGCCGCGTTTTCCGCATGGCGCCCCTGCACCACCACTTCGAGCTCCTCGGATGGCCCGAGACGACGGTCATAATTCGGTTCTGGATCTTGGCCGGTTTGTTTACAGCGCTGGCACTAGGCCTGTTCTATGCGGACTTTCTATCTCTTGGGCAGGTTGTGAAATGACAGCGCCTATCTACCGCGGCAAGCGTGCGGTTGTGATCGGATATGGGATTACCGGAAGAGCAGTCGTTGAATTCCTGGCGGAAAAAGGGGCGGTAGTGAGCGTATACGACGACGCCAAGGGGCGCAGCTTGCCGGAGTCGCCGGAGGGGATTGCGTCATCTTTCGACGATCAGTTTCGATCGGTCGTAGAAAGTGCGGATCTTGTAGTCGTGTCGCCCGGCGTACCCAGATCTCATCCAGTGTTTCAATTTGCACAGTCGCCAATCTCGGAGTTGGAGCTGGCGTATCGCCACAGCGAGACTCCAATGGTGGCGGTAACGGGCACAAATGGCAAGACCACGGTTACCACTCTTATAACGGAGATGCTGGTGCGTGCCGGTTTGCGGGCAAGGGCGGTCGGCAATATCGGAACCTCGATTGTTTCGATGCTCGGCGAAAAGCTCGATTATTTTGTGGTCGAGGCCTCGTCGTTCCAGCTTGCAACGACGGAGAGCTTCCGTCCGAAGGTCGCGGTTTGGACCAACTTCACCCCCGACCACCTCGATTGGCATCAGGGGATAGACCACTACCTCGCCTCAAAGGCCAAAATATTCGAGAATCAGCAACCGGGGGATGCCGCAGTGATCAACGGTGGCGATCTGGTCGTATGTGGGATCGAGCTTCGGCCAGGAGTTAGAAGATTCAGCTTTGGTCTGGGTGCTTTTGACTTCGGGCTCGACGCTCAGCGTTCGGCGCTTACGAAAGGTGGAGAGCCATTCCTGCTTCTCTCAGAGATGATTCGGACTTTGCCGCATGATTTGGAAAATGCGCTGGCAAGCGCTGCTGCTGCGTTCAGCGCGGGCGCCGGCCTTGCAGAGATCGCCGCTGTCCTGAAAGAGTTCGGAGGCCTGCCTCACAGGGTCGAGTTCCTCGGCATGCTCGACGGAGTGTCATTTTACAACGATTCCAAGGCCACAACCCCTGCTTCGGTAATTGCGGGGGTTCGTGGCTTCGAGTCCGTTGTCCTGATTGCTGGCGGAAAGAACAAAGGCCTGGATCTTTCGCCACTGGTGACTCTGGCTCCCAAGCTGAGAGCTGTTGTCGCCATTGGCCAGTCGTCTGACGAGCTTGCAGCACTTTTCACGAAAGGAAGCTCGGTGCCGGTGGTAAAGGCCTCCTCAATGACCGAGGCTGTCAACAGTGCTCGCCAGCTTGCGGTGAAGGGCGATGTGGTACTGCTCTCTCCTGGCTGCACCTCGTATGACTGGTATAGCTCCTACGAGCAACGGGGCGATGATTTTAGAGCCGTTTTGGAGACCATGAGGTCGGTAAGGGGTGGGCCATGACCACAGGTGTGGTAACTCGCCGTCATAGAGGGCGGCTTCTCTCGAGAGTGACACAGCTCATGTTGAGGATCTTGGCTGCTGAAAATGGCTTTGGTCCGGACAGCCACGTCCTGGTCTTGCTGATAGGAGTGCTTACCGCCATTGGCGTCTCGATGGTGCTGTCGACCTCATTTGTCCCTTCGCTGGTGTCGGGTCACAATCCATTTTCACTTTTTGAAAAGCAGATGCTGTGGGTATTTCTGGGGCTCATGGCTTTTGCTCTAGGAACCCGTCTTGACCTTGAGATTCTTCTCAAATACAGGGGGGTCCCAATTCTTTTGAGCGGTTTCGCGCTGGTTGCCGTCCTGATTCCACACGTGGGCTACAACGTTGGCGGGTCGTCGCGCTGGCTGGGCTTCGGGATCATTCGTGTTCAGCCTTCTGAGATCACCAAGCTTGCCATCGCCATATTTGCCGCTGGAGTTGCCACTAGCAGAGCCGACCAGATTAGCGACTGGAGAAAAGTGCTTCAGCCGGTAATTCTCGCCACGGGCGTGGCAGCGGTACTGATCCTGGTGGAGCCAGACATGGGAACAGCAATGGTTGTTGGTGCCACGGCGATTGGGATACTTTTCGTTTCGGGTGTGCGTATGCGTCACCTGCTACCGACATTGGCTTTGATAACAGCCGGTGGACTTTACGAGGCGATGGCAAAGAGCTACAGGCGTGAGCGGCTGCTTTCATTCGTCCATCCATGGCATAACCGCCTGACCTTCGCCTACCAGGAGGTCCAGTCGCTCGTGGCTTTTGCCACCGGCCATATAACCGGTGCCGGACCCGGGGCAGGCCAGGCGAAATGGGGTTTTCTTCCCAATCCTCAAACCGACTTCATCTTTTCGGTGATAGGCCAGGAGCTTGGCGCTGTGGGCGCGGTTATCGTTCTGGCCCTTCTGGCCTTTTTGATCTTTTCAATCTTTAGAGTCTCGCAGAAGAGCACTTCCAGGTTCGGTGCTCTACTATGCGTGGGCATCGGCTCCTGGCTGGCGGCGCAGGTGGTACTGAACGTAGGTGCTGTGATCGGTCTTTTGCCTGTCACAGGAGTTCCATTGCCTCTGATCTCTTCGGGCGGCTCGTCGCTCGTGGTGGAGCTTTTCGCACTTGGCCTAGTCAACTCGGTAGCCAAGCACATAAGGCCCATTGTCAAGGGCTCGGAGAGGAGCCAGCTTCAGAATTGGTTGAGCAGGTCTAGGGTTGTAATTGGGTCAAGATTGGCCACGTTGCACAAGACAGGATTTGGACTCAGGTGAACTTGAGCCAATGAAATGGCTTCAGTTTGCATGACGCGAGCAGGGGACTGCGGGCATATATCGGGTAGCGAAAGAGAAGGTCGTGGCAGGGACTACAGAATGGCATTCCGCTAAGACAGTCTGGGTGGCTGCCGGAGGTACGGCAGGA
Source organism: Actinomycetes bacterium (assembly GCA_021810525.1). Classification (GTDB taxonomy): domain Bacteria; phylum Actinomycetota; class Acidimicrobiia; order Acidimicrobiales; family Acidimicrobiaceae; genus SCQM01. The sequence goes on from JAJZIP010000076.1 coordinate 9,609, forward strand.
CATCTCTTGCCTGCCATCGGAGTTGCGGAGGCCTTGGCGCGTGCCGGAGTTCCAAAGGAGAGTATCGGCTTTGTCGGCTCCACGCGCCCCTTGGAGGCCCAGCTGCTGGCACCGTATGGATTCGAGCTGCTTCAGCTGCAGGTGAGCGGGCTCGTCCGCGGGGTCTCTTCGAAGAACGTCACTGGGCTTTTGAAGTTGGCAAAATCCACTTGTGGACTTATCAGACTTGCAAAGAGAATGAAACCTAGCGTGGTGATCGGCTTTGGAGGATACTTCTCTCTTCCACCTATTTTGGCGGCTAGGCTTTCTGGGGTTCCGACCGTGTTGGTCGAGACCAATGCCGAGGCAGGGCTTGCCAACAGAGTTGCGGCAAAGGTCGCGACGCGGATTTTAGCGTCATCAGAGTCTTGTGGGATTCGAAATGCCCAGTTAATAGGAGTTCTTTTGAGGCCGGAGATAACAGGGCTCAATGAAGATTTCGAAGCATCTTCTTTCAGAAGCACTCACGGCATTGGTGATCACGAATTCTTGATATGTGTATTCGGCGGCTCTCTAGGCTCGTACAGCATCAATTCTGTCGTGATCGCTTTGAGCGAGGCCTGGCAAGCTGAAAAGAAGCCGCCAGCAGTTATCTACCACGTGATAGGCTCCCGGGACTTTCCAGAGTTCAGAAACAAAGTGGCAGAACTCAGCCATTCAAGTTCGCCTGTGAGGTATATTTGTTCCGAGTTTGATCCTGAGATCTACCGGGCCATCGCCGCCTCCGATCTTGTGATTTCTCGCGCCGGTTCGGGCACCATTGCCGAGCTTGGGTACTTTCGAAAGCCATCGATTCTCGTGCCTCTGCCCAACGCTCCACGTGATCATCAAACCAGAAACGCCAGGATGCTCGAAGATCTAGGCGCAGCGCTGGTAATTTCTGACGAAGCCTTGACCAAAGAGCGATTGGCCGAGGATATAGAGCGGCTAATCGACGATCGAACCATTCTCGAGCATATGTCGGAGTGCTCAGCCCTGGCATTCAAGAGTGACGGCTCAACCGAGGTAGCTGAAGTGGTGTTGGCCTTGACGGGTAAGAGAGGGGCATGAGTGGTGTTCGACGAACTGCGCAAGAGGGTTCATATAGTTGGCATAGGTGGGGCGGGCATGTCAGCCATAGCGATGGTGCTCACTCAGCAGGGTTACGCGGTTTCCGGTTCTGACCTAAAGGCCTCGGTGGCGTTCGAGCGCCTGAGGGCTCACGGGGTGGAGCTTTTTGTCGGCCACTCAGAGGAAAATGTCCGCGACGCTGAGCTGGTCGCCATCTCATCTGCCATTCCCAAGTCGAACCCTGAGGTTCGCTGGGCATTGGAGCGTGGTGTCCCTGTCGTAACTCGTTCGGAGCTGCTTCCCATGATCATCTCGGAAAAGGTGGTCATTGGAGTCGCTGGTACCCACGGAAAGACGACCACGACGTCAATGCTGGCGCTCTCGCTCATGCAAGACGGGCGCCATCCATCATTCATCGTGGGAGGTGAGTTGAACGAGATCGGCACCAATGCTTTGTGGGACGAGGGGACCGAGCTTGTCATCGAGGCGGACGAGTCCGATGGAACCTTTCTTCATCTAGGCTGTTATGGCGTGATCGTCACGAATATCGAGCCTGATCACCTTGATTTCTACGGAAGTTATGAAGCTCTGAGATCGGCGTTTGCAAGGTTTGTATCCGCCGCTCCCGGTCCGAAGGTCATCTGTGCCGACTCCGCCGATGCGGCTTTTCTGCTTGATCTTGACGGCACTACAAGCTATGGCTTCTCCGACACCTCTGATTATAAGATTTACGACCTTCGTCCGACCAAGACCAGGACCCGATTCAAGGTGGCTAATCGATCATTTGGCGAGGTTGAGGTTAGTTTGGCTGTTCCGGGAAGGCACAACGTGCAGAATGCGACAGGCGTGATCGCGCTGGCCAATGAACTCGGCGCCAACGCGAGCGAGGTTATTGCAGCTCTGGCGAGATTCACCGGCGTAGCCCGAAGGTTCCAGTACCGAGGCACCTTCAACGGGGCTACCCTCGTGGACGATTACGCCCATCTTCCCGGTGAGATCGAGGTAGTACTCGACACCGCAGCGTCACAGGGTTACCAACGGGTTGTGGCGGTATTCCAACCCCACCGCTACTCCCGTACCGCCGCACTCTATAGGGAGTTCGCGCAGAGTTTTTCAAAGGCCGATTTGGTCATAGTCACCGATGTCTATTCAGCTGGCGAGTTGCCGGTGCCTGGGATCACCGGCGAGTTGATCAGCTCTTTGGTTGAGTCGGGCTTTCCAGCTAAAGAGGTGCACTATCTCCCTCAACGGCATAGGGTGGCTTCGTTTGTTCAGTCGAAGCTTCAGCCAGGGGATATCTGCATAACCCTTGGTGCCGGAGACCTTACGCTGCTCTACGGAGAGCTGGTGGAGGAGCGCGAGTCATGAGCAGCATCGCCACCATCGATGCGCATCTCAGAGCCCGGCTCGATCAGATCTGTGACCTCCAGGTGGAATACGACGCCGCCTTTGGTGCCATGACAACGGTCAGGGTCGGGGGGCATTGCGCGGCCATGATCACCTGCGGAAGCCTTTCGGCTCTTGGCGAGCTTCTTTCAGTGATATCACCCAGGCCTATCTATGTTCTCGGTAACGGCTCTAATACCCTTGTAAGCGATGGTGGTTGGGACGGGATAGTTCTAAGGTTGGTAAACGAGTTCGAAGAGATCGAGGGAAAGTGCGGGCTGGTGCGACTTGGCGCTGCGGTATCTCTGCCGGTCGCGGCTCGTCAGCTTTCCGCCGCGGGGATGGGGGGAATGGAGTGGGCAGTGGGCATTCCTGGAACCGTCGGCGGGGCTGTCAAGATGAACGCCGGTGGCCATGGGTCAGACACAGCGACCTGGATCGAAGCTGCAGAGATCTACCGCTTCTCCAGCGGCGGTTACCGGATGCAAAAGGCGACGAGAGGCGAACTTGGGTTGAGATATAGAGGTTCGAATCTCGGAGATATGGATGTGGTCACATCAGCCACATTTTCGCTCACTCCGCGTGAGCCGGCCGAGTCGAGGGAGGCGATCTCCGAAATCGTAACCTGGCGAAGAGAGCACCAGCCGGGAGGGCAGAATGCTGGTTCAGTCTTTGTGAACCCGGAGAATGATCACGCAGCCCGTCTGATCGAGTCCGTTGGGATGAAGGGCCTCAGGTATCGGAGCGCGGAGGTCTCCTCGCGTCACGCGAACTTCATCCAGGCTAGCCCCGGAGGCTCCGGTGACGACGTGTTCGAACTTATCTGGATGGTTCAGCAGCGGGTGGAGGACGAACTTGGGGTACGCCTGCGGACAGAGATCAAACTCATCGGCTTTGATCCCGACAGGTCTCGTCATCTGAGGGGTGAGTGATGTTATGACGGCAACGAAGGATGCGAGCAAGCCTCCGATAGATCCGCGCATCAGAGAACGCCGCAACACAGTGGCGCGCTCTGTGGGAAGAAGGAGGCTCTATCTGTTGCTGTCGGTTCTCGTCGCTATTGGCGGCTACTTCGCCGCCAGGGCACTGCTTAGGACATCTCTGTTCTCGGTGCAGAAGTTTGACATAGTCGGGGGATCGCACTATTCGAACTCCGTATTGGTCTCTCAGAGTGGCATTCAGACTGGATTCCCACTCACCGAGGTGAACCCGCAAAGCGTAGCTCGTAGACTCGAGCAGCTTCCCTGGGACGGCGCAGTGACTGTCAGAAAGAAGTGGCCCAACACGCTTCAGGTCTCCATCAAAGATAGGACTGCTCTAGCAGTCATCCCGCAGAGTTCGAAGAGCCAGCTCCTCGTGGATTCGACAGGCCGGGTGCTCGCTTCACAGCCAAGTTCAACGGGCAAATGGCTTCAGGTGTGTATGATGGCCAGTATCCCTTCTTCAAAGGCACTTGCCCAGGTCAATGGCTGCGAATTCCAGAATATCGCTGTCGGCTCATTTCTCCCGCACAGCTTCTTACCTCTTCTCGAGGTGGCTGCCTCCTTGCACGCTGACCCGGTGGCTCGCTTCTCGGAGGTAGCGCTTTCGAGTTCGGGGGAGATCGACGGCCAGCTGGCCAGTGGAGTGGCGGTACGCTTTGGTTCGGTGAGTCAGTTGACCAGCAAGCTTAGGGCCCTTCAGCTGCTGCTGTCGCAAGCCTCGACGACTGGCTACTCGACGATCGATCTCAGGGTGCCTAATGAGCCGGTGCTGAGCAATTGGTAGTTGGTTTTCCAAGTGGAAGAGCGTGCGCAGCGT
>JAJZIP010000003.1 GCA_021810525.1 Actinomycetes bacterium
CGAGCCTGTAAAACCGGGGACAAGCAAGACCGCGTTGCCGCTTTCCAGGCCATCGCTGAAATAGGCGTCAGTCTCCGTCAAAAGCACCTCCTCAACTTCATCGCATCGGCACGATAAACCCATCCCGAGAGAGGAGAGACAGCGCTAAGGGCCAAGCCGTTGCATGTTCTGTCAGAACACCTAAAAGATAGGATACTCCTGGGAGCATCCGCCGGCATCTATACCCTGATCCCAGTTCTACTCATGCGTTGAACAGACACTTTTGCGTTACACGGTTCGTCCAAAACCTGGGCTTCGAACAAAAGAACCTCTGGCTACACCCAGACCCAGCACATGCCCTGGCACAGACGCAGAGCTGTTCCTCCACCTGTGTCGCGACTCTAAGACCCACTTGCAAGAGCAGGCCGGCAGCGGCAAGGCGAGAACCACAAACTACAGGGGAAGCTGCGTGAGCGTACCACCAGAACACCCTCAAGGGCATTGGTTGCTCGGGAATCGAATGGAATCCACTGCCAAGGGCACTAACATCAAAGCGAGAGTCACAGAGAAGGTCTATACATGGAAAAGTTCGAATTCCTCAGTCCCGAATGGATCGAGAAGGTCAAAGAGATACGCGAGACCCATCGAGACAGTGAAGGGAATCCTGCAGTCACAATCCGGATGAATCAGATTGTGACTGATCTGCCTTTTGGATCGAGTGAACTGAGGACCTTTGTGGACACATCCAGCGGGATATTGGATATGGAGCTGGGCGAGCTTGAAGACGCGGATATTTCGGTCGTGTTAGATTACGCAACTGCAAAGGCAATCTTTGTCGACCTCGACTCCCAAACGGCGATCCAGGCTTTCATGGCTGGCAAGATCAAGGTCACCGGCGATCTTACCAAGCTGATGGCTTTGCAGGGGACCATGGCACCAAACGAAACCGGAGCAAAGATAGCTCAGATGATCAAAGATGTCACTGCCTGAGTTCAACTAGCCGGTAACTAGGGCCACCGAAGATCCGACCTTTACCGTCGAGCCGCCTCTGGGACTGGTCGCTACGACGGTGCTTGAACCGAAATAGGTATAAACGGTACCCACAGTCAGCCCGGCTTGATTCAGAGCCGCCTCAGCCTGTTGAAGAGTGTCTCCGATAACGTTCGGAACCACGACCATCTGGGGTCCTTTTGAAACCACAAAGGCAACCGTCGATCCCCGAGCAACCATAGAGCCAGCAGACTGAGCCTGGGAAATGACATTACCTGCCGGCACAGTGTCGGAAAAAGCCTGAGTTTCAGAGGGAACGAGCTCGAGCGCCTTGAGCTGGGCCACAGCATTTGCGGATGACTCTCCGACAAGGTTTGGAACCTGTCTCGGGGCAGGTCCCTTGCTCACCGTAAGAGTTATCTTTGTCCCAACATTCACAGTTCCTGACGATGGCGAAGCCGAGATTACCTGACCAACAGGTGCGGTCTCGGAATAGCTCTGCTGCACCACAGACACCAGTCCAATAAGCTTCAGCTTGTTCTGCGCAACGGATTCGGATAGACCCATCACCGAAGGGATTGCGACTGGAGCAGGCCCTTTTGAAACAACGATGCTGACGCTCTTCCCTCGAGACAACTTCGTTCCGTTCTTCGGCGACTCCGAGCTGACTAGCCCTTTCTTGACCGACGGCGAGTAGGCGTAAGAGATGCCGCCCACCTTGAGATGGGCCGATGAAATGACACTCTCCGCATTGGCGAGCGTGTCACCGACGACCAGAGGTACCCTTGTTGCGAACAGCGTTGCATAGACCTTTGATGGAACTCCAGACAGGGAAAGTGCTGTTATCAGCGCTGCAAGGATCAGGACGGCGATTGCGGTCCAGACTCGTCCTTTTCGGATCGGCGCCAAGCGCGTGCGATGTTGTCGCGGTGCGATTGGCCGGGCGGCCCTAACCTCCCTACTTTGCATTCCGGAAGCCGTGAGCAGATCTGGCAGAACCGGAGTCACCGGTGCAATATCGGTCTGTGTGACTGTCGAACTCTTTTCGCCCACAGGCGCCCGGGGGGCCGAGCCGTTCGTGAACAGGGGACTCTCTCCCACTTCGGTCAGGTCCCCGTTCTCGTCGGTTACCATAGGGGAAGGGCCTGTCACCGCAATGGGCATAGGCGGATCCAACACTCTGACAAGCTTCTCGAGCTGGGCAACAAGATCTATCGACGAGATCCGCGCGTCCGATGAAAGCCGCAGACAGGCTTCAATGATAGGTTTGAGAGATCCAGTATCTGAGGGAACCTCTACATCACCGTGAATGCGCGCCATCAGGACCGACACCGTCGTGTCACCCGTGAACGGAAGGTACCCGAGCAGGGCCTCATGGATCACAAGCCCAAGCGAATAAACGTCCGAACCTCGGTCGCTCTCTTTGGCCAGTGCCTGTTCTGGAGAGGCATAGCGTGCAGTGCCCATCAAGGTTCCCACCGGCTCGGTCCAGGCCGCTTCCGAGAGTGCCCTAGCTAGCCCGAAATCAGCTATGCGGATCCGGGCCTCGTCGTCAAAGAGTAGGTTTGCAGGCTTGATGTCGCGATGCACATAACCTCGCCCGTGGGCGTACGAGAGACCCTGTGCCACTTGAAGCATCAGCGATGTCGCCTGCGATTCGCTCAGGAGCTCTCCGGTGTTGAGGTATTCGCGCAGTGATCCGCCGGCCAGATATTCAAGAACAAGATATGGTGTGCTCTCAGATTCGCCCCAATCGAAAACCCTCATGATATTAGGGTGATTCAGGCTGGCCGCCGACTTCGCCTCGGACTGGAACCGCTTGAGAAAGAAAGTATCCCCGGCGAGCGAGGAGTGAAGGAGCTTGATCGCAACTTTACGTCCAAGTGAAAGATCCTGTGCCAAATAGACATCGCCGGAAGCCCCTTGCCCAATCGCCGCTACCAGCGTATAACGTCCGTGCAGAATCTTTCCTATATTCTCTTGGAGCCGAGCTGTATACACTAAGAAGCCTCTCCAAACCAAACAGAACACGCCAATGGCATCAACCCGCCACACCTGCTTCGGGCTGTTCTTCTCCAACATATCCCAACTCAGCAGCAATAAGCGGGCTATAGCCCATTTGCCCTGGCCGAGAGAGAGTAGGTGTACTCAAGAATACTCCCCCAACTGCAGAAGTCTCAGGAACTGGTCTTCACCGATGATTGGAATGCCCAGCTCCTCAGCCTTGGAAACCTTCGAAGCACCCGGAGCACTCCCCACAACCAAAGCGAACGTCTTTTTCGACACTGAAGAGCTTGCTTTCCCACCTCTGGCTTCAGCTGCCTCTTCGGCAGCTTCTCGTGAAAAACCAGCAAGCGTCCCTGTTATGACAATCACCTTTCCAGTCAGTGTCTTCGTAACCACATCTGCGCCAACATTGCCGGCCGGCTCGTAAAGAGCCACACCAAGCTCTATTAGCTCACTACACATCTTAGAGGCTTTGGGATTGTCGAAGAATTCACGAACGGACTGAGAGATCTTATCGCCAACTCCCTCTATCGTGTCCAACCCCTCCTTTGACGCTTGCATCAGCTCCGGAAGGGAGCGAAATCGCTTAGCCAGCAGCCTCGCCACCTCTTCACCGACGTGGCGGATGGCCAAGCCAACTAGAAGCCGAGAAAGACTCCTGCTCTTCGACTCCTCGATTGACTTAAGGACAGAGGTGACCGACTTCTCTCCAAATCCCGGCAAGCCAATGAGTTGAGAATACTGCAGCCTGTAGATGTCGGGGGGCTCCGAGATCAGTTTCAAATCGACGAGCATAGCTACTGTAGTTTCGCCAAGCCCCTCGATGTCAAGCGCGTTCCTTGAGCAGAAGTGTGCGAGTCTCTGGACGGTTCTACCCTCGCAATAGAAGTTCGTACAATAGGTGTCACTCTCCCCCGGCTTGCGCTCTAGATAGGAGCCGCACAAAGGACACCTCTCGGGAAAGTGCCACTCCACTGAGTTCGCAGGTCTAAGTTCCGGCACATATCTGAGCACCTCTGGAATGACGTCTCCAGCCTTTCTGACCACAACGGTGTCACCAACTTGAACCCCTTTGAGCCGCACCTGGTCCTCGTTGTGGAGTGTGGCTCTCGACACTGTAGATCCTGCAACCTCTACCGGTTCCAACACAGCAAAAGGCGTGGCTCTACCCGATTTTCCGATCGATACCTCGATGGCCAGAAGCTTGGTTTCACGTTCTTCAGGGGCGAGCTTGTACGCTATGGCCCACCTCGGCGCTCTGGCCGTGGAGCCCAGCTTTTCACGAAAGCGCAGATCGTCAATCTTAAGAACAGCTCCATCGATTTCATAGTCGAGGTCATACCGCCTCTTATCCCATTTTGAGATCTCATCAAATATCTCGATCTGGCTCGAAAAAAGCTTGATATTTGGATTTACGGGGAATCCAAACTGCTCGAGATATTTCAAAGACTCGATATGGGACGTGATCCGTGGATCGCCAGAGATCTGCGCGAGCTGATATGCCCAAAAAGATAGCTCTCGCCTAGCGGTGACCCTTGGATCCTTCTGCCTCAGAGAGCCTGCAGCACAGTTGCGCGGATTAGCGAAGAGCGGCTGCCCAGCCTTCAGCTGCTCCGCATTCAGACGGCTGAATACCTGCCTTGTCATATAGATCTCTCCCCTCACCTCCAACAAATCCGGGGGAGGGCTGCCACTGACGGCCGGTAGCCTTCGCGGTACGGCTGAAGTCGCGAGAATATTTGCAGTGACATCCTCACCGGTCCTCCCGTCTCCGCGTGTAGCTGCAGTCACCAAAAGACCGTGACGGTAGATTACCGAAATGGCCAATCCATCGATCTTCAGCTCAAAGACCCACTTGAGCCCCTTCTGCTCGCCCTCGGTCAGGCCCCTCGTGACACGCTGAAAGTAAGCTCTCAGCTCATCAAAGCTGAAGACATTGTCCAGCGACTCCATGGGCACCTCATGCACAACGGGGCTGAAGGCCTCGAAACCGGCGACCCCGACTCTCTGAGTAGGAGATCGAGGATCGTAAAACTCGGGGTGAGCCTGCTCCAGCTCCATCAAGCGCTTCATCATCAGGTCATACTCGAAATCGGAGATCTCCGGAGCATCGAGGTGGTAGTAAAGCCAAGAATGGTGCACGATCCGGGCTCGCAGCGATTCGATCTCTTCTTTCGGAGTCTGTTCCAAATCGCCCTCCCTCTAACAAGCTATCGCTGATCCAACAACCACTTCATTCCTGTAGAAAGCTAAAGTCTGTCCTGGCGCCACCCTGCGATGCGGCTCTTCGAACTTTACGACACCTTGAAAGAACACGGCTCTTGAGGCACGACCGTGTGCCGATCCTTGGACCTCGATGACCTCTCCCTCTTCGAGAGGATCATGTGCAAATGTTGCTGATCTGAAAGAAATCGAATCCACCAATAAATCTGATTGGCGACCTAGGAGGACTCTTCTTGATGCCACGTCAATCTCCATCGCATAACGGGCAGCGCCGTCTCCGAGAGCGCCCAAACCCTTTCTTTGTCCAACCGTGACAAGTTCTACCGCATCGACGGAACCGACTTTCCGCCCGGAGCCCTTGTCGTATAGCTCTCCAGGATGAAGCTCAATCCTCGACGACAGAAAGCCGTCCCTACCGGTACTCGAGTTTATGAAGCAGACCTCCTGAGAGTCAGGCTTATTGGCGGTACGGAGAGACATCTTTCTGGCAATCTTTCTGACCTCGTCCTTGGTTATCTCTCCCACCGGCAGCACAATGTACTCCAGCTGCTCGTCAGCGAGCATCGACAAGACATAGGACTGGTCTTTGGCACGGTCCTCTCCGCGAGCGATCGACGGCCTACCACCGGTCATCAGGACACGGGCGTGATGACCTGTGGCGACAGCATCGAATCCAAGCGTCTGGGCTCGATCAATGAAGGTGTCAAACTTGAGATGCCTGTTGCACTCTATGCATGGGTTTGGGGTCAACCCCTGCTTGTGAGAGTTCACGTAGAAGTCGACTACCTTCTCGTGGAATTCCTCGGTGAAATTGAAAACGTGGTGATCGATCCCGATTTGACCCGCAACCCGTCTCGCATCCTCCACGTCTGAAACGGAGCAGCACCCGGAGTCTGAGGCACCGCCCCAGAGCTTCATCGTCGCGCCTACGACCTCATGCCCCTGCTCGACCAAAAGAGCCGCTGCAACCGAGGAATCCACGCCTCCAGACATCGCAACCAAGACTTTCATTCGACTCCCTTGAACTGAACTGAAGTTGCCATACAGCCTAATTTGGCTTGTACAGATAATGCGTAGCTCGCTCTTCTATCACCGGAACCACCACGCTTGGCAGATCACTCATAATCGCGTCTACGCCAAGTTCAAGGAGCATCTCCATCTCGGCCTTGTCATTTACGGTCCATACATGCACGGCCTTCCCGGCGGCATGGGCGGCTTCTACAAAGCGTGGCGTCGCTAGCTGGATCTCCCCATGGAACCTGGGTATCTGAAATGCCACATAGGGCGCATGCTTGGCTAGGTCTATGGCCGCTTGAGCCCCCGACGCAAGGGCAAAGTAGAACTCGCTTATCTCTCCGGGAGCAGCAGCGGTGGAGATCCCCGATTTGCTCTGCCGCAGTCTCCAGATTGCCGAATCAAGAAACGAGCTGACGATAACCCGCTCTTGGGCCTCGTGGTCCAGTACGAGTCTGACCAGCGCCTCCTCGTAAGGCTCTACTGAAGGAGCAGTCGATTTGATGTCCAGATTCACAATGCAGTTCGGAAAGGATTCGAGGACCTCGTCAACTCGGGCTAACCTGGTCATCTTCCCTAGGTTCGCCTCGTCTCTGAAGATGTACTCCTGTCCCGACCCTAAAGACGCAGGACTCGCCTTGATGTAAGGAACGAACCAGTAACCTGCGTTCAGCTCCGAGATTTGGGGCCATGAGAGTCTGGAGATTCTGCCTGTTCCGTTGGTAGTCGTATCGACCACATCGTCATGGCAGCATATGAGCACACCGTCGGCGGTAGAGTGTACATCGAGTTCCAGGCCGGATACTCCAACCTGGCATGCATGCTCGAGCGCTCCAATAGTACTGGATGGTGCTTCGAATGATCCACCACGATGCGCGTATGAGATTACCCGTCTATCTATCCATCTGCTTTCCACGAAAGCCAAAACTAGCCTATCCATTAGAGTAATTCAGACATGATTGACCATGTTTTTATCGATCTGATCAATGCGATGCATGAAAGCCTTGAATCGGCCATGCTCGAACAGCTGCTAAATCAGGAGCATCTGCTACAGGATCTCTTCCTAGGCGATATGCATTATGAAAACTCCTACGCCCTCCCGGGTGAGATCAGGCCTCCCAATCTCAGGGTCGATATCAATCTGGAATGGCCCGTCTGGAGCCAAAGCATATACCGGTCCTGGATGATCGGAGAAAGCGAGCCGGAATCGTTGGAGACCGGGATCGAACTCATAGTTCGTGTGGTCAACATGGTTGAGCCAGCTCCGATAGGAGCGGTGCTATCCGCACTCGAGGAGAGATCCTCCCCTCTTATCGAATTCCTCTTGGAGCGGTCATCTGTTATAGCCAGCGAAAACCGTCTCGATGAGGGCTCAAAAAATGTGTTTGAACTTGAGGTGGGCTTCGAAGGAAGCATCCTCATAGAAGAGAGCGTTCTTTCGGCGAAAGAGGAGATGGTGAGCCTAATGGCTCCACTAGGGCCTTGGATAGCCTCGATGCTTGTCCGGCTGAGCGACCAGCCAATCAAGTACTTCCCCAATGCCTCAGAGTGATTCCAGCAATCTCATAAGCCGCCAGCCAACAGGCTCTGAAGGTCTACGTCGGGTCGCGCCCCGAAATGAGAGACGACCTCTGCTGAACAAACGACCCCATAAAGGCCGCACCCCTCAACATCTTTGTGGTCGAGGCTTAGGATACCGTGCAGATAGCCGGCTGCAAAGAGATCTCCGGCACCAGTTGTATCGACCACAGGATCCACTTTGCGCGCAGGTACGTAGAAACTGCCTGAATCTCCATAAGCCACAGCACCAAAGGCGCCAAGTGTCACCGCGCCTTTCAAAGATTTCGCACGTAGGCTCTCCACCGTCCGCTCGACATCATCCATTCCGGTAAGTAGCCGAGACTCCTCGCGATTGGCAAAAAGAATCGATACTGGGCCATCTATAAGGTCGAGAAACTCGTCACGGTGTCTCAAGACGCAAAAAGGATCCGATAGCGAAAGGGCAATCCGGACATCATTGCGAATAGCGACATCTATAGCGGAATGTATCTGCGCCTTGGTCGTCTCCAGATCGTAGAGATAGCCCTCGATATAAAGGAGTTCGGAATCGGCTATTACTGATTTTGAGTCCTCGTCAAGGCGAAGATGCGATGCCGCCCCCAACCAAGTGGCCATAGTCCGCTCACCGTCAGGGGTGACCATGACCAGGCAACGGCCGGTCCCGAGATCGTTCTTCTCGTAAGGCCGGATGACCCTCACTCCGACGGCTTCGAGATCGGCGACATACTGCTTGCCAAAATCGTCCTGGTCGGTCCTGGCGATCAGGGCAACACTATGTCCAAGAGAAGCCACTCCAACAAGAGTGTTCGCAGCAGATCCCCCGCCCCTTACCTCAACCTCTCCTAGCACGTCTATAACCGAACCAGCCAAATCCGGACCCACAAGCTGCATCGAACCCTTGCGAATTCCGAGCCGTTCAACATAGCCCTCCGGGACCTTGCAGAACATATCTACGATCGCACTGCCGAGAGCGACTACCTCGTAAGAGCGCCTCGAGTCATTCCCCATTTATACACATCCAGTATCCGCCAGTCGAACTCCTTGGCCACTGCGGCCTTCGGAAATAGATATTTGGCAGTCGGCGAAATCATGGCTTCCAATTTTGGTCAGGATCAGCTACGGTAACCTCTGTGGATACTTCAACTAACTTCAGACTGCCAAGAAACATAGTACCTAACAAATACACGATAAGGTTAAGACCCAGCTTTGAAAGCTTCAACTTCACCGGCTGGGAATCGATACAGCTCGTTGTGAACGAGTCATCGAACTCCATCGTGCTCAACGCTGCCGAGCTTGAGATCAGCTCCGCGAAGGTGGTCCAGAATGGGGTGAGTCAAGACTGTCGTGTGGCACTTGACGCTGAGTTGGAGCGAGCCACACTGTCTTTCGATTCCATCCTTCAACCCGGGGATGCAATCTTGGAAATCGACTTTGGGGGTTCCCTCAATGACCGGCTTTCCGGATTTTACAGAAGCAGGTTCATCGGTGAAAAGGGCGAGGAGCTTTTCATAGCAACGACACAATTCGAGGCCACTGATGCACGGAAAGCGTTCCCCTGCTTCGACGAGCCCGATCTTAAAGCGGTCTTCAGCATAGAGTTGGAGGCTCCACAGGATTTCTTGGCCGTGTCAAACGCGCCGGAAAGCCAGACCGTGGACCTTGGAGATGGATACAAGAGGGTCACCTTTCAGGACACGATTCCCATGTCGACCTACCTTGTGGCCTTCATCGTCGGCCCCATGGAAGCTTCGGAACCATACCTGAGTGGGGAAACCCCAATCAGGATCATCTCCAAGCCAGGCCAGAGCCACCTTCACCAGTATGCTAAGGAGGTAGCGGCTCACGCGCTCGAGTTTTTCACGGAATGGTTTTCAATACCTTACCCCGGACACAAGCTCGACCTGATAGCAATTCCGGACTTCGCCTTTGGAGCGATGGAAAATCTCGGTGCAGTGACCTTCAGAGAGACTCTGCTACTCGTCGATCCAGAGAGGTCATCACGTCCGGAACTCGAACGAATCGTTGATGTTATAAGTCACGAGATCGCACATATGTGGTTTGGCGATCTCGTGACAATGAAGTGGTGGAACGGCCTCTGGCTGAACGAGGCCTTCGCAACTTTCATGGAGCTCTTAGCCACCGACGACTTCAGTCCCAGCTGGAACAGGTGGGTCTCTTTCGGCCTTTCCAAGGGTGCTGCATTCGCTACTGACGGCTTGCACAACACCAGGCCGATTGAGTTTGCGGTGGTCAAGCCATCCGATGCCGACGGCATGTTCGACGTTCTGACCTACGAAAAGGGGGCCAGCGTGCTTCGCATGCTGGAGCGATATCTCGGACCAGACACCTTCAGGGCCGGAATCACCCACTACCTCAATTCTCACAAATTCGCCAACGCGGAGACGACGGATCTCTGGACTGCCCTCGAAGAGGTCAGCAAAGAGCCGATAGCGCAGACGATGGTCGACTGGGTCTTCCAGGGGGGCTACCCGATCATCAATGTTGGATTGAACGGATCGGAGGTGAGCATAAGCCAGAAACCGTTCTCATATCTCACTGACCTTTCCAAAGCAAACATGGAGAAGGGAGAGTCACAGATCGGAAACTCGTGGAAGGTGCCGATGAGCGTCAGGATTGGAAGCCGTGTGCACAAGTTTTTGCTCGACTCAGAACCGGCTTCGCTACGCCTGGAGAACGCGAATGATCTCGTAATAGCGAACGCGGGCGGTTGGGGATTTTTCCGGGTTAGCTATGATGACGAGCTGGCAAGCAGGGTCCTCTCGAGTTTCTCGCAGTTGAGCGACCTCGAAAAGTTCAATCTGGCCAATGACACATGGGCTCAGACCCTCTCCCTTCAAAAAGGGGAGGAATCATTTTTCGAGCTGATGAGAGCTATCAAAGATGAGAGGGACCCCAACCTCTGGGAGCTAGTGATATCTGCCCTCACACTCATGGACCTGATGACGCCTTCAGAAGGACGCGAGTTCCTCGCAGTCAGATGCCGAGAAGCCCTGGCACCGATCCTGGAAGAGGTCGGCTTTGAAGCGCAAGAGGGAGAAAGGGAGGGCACTTCGAGACTCCGCGCGGCGGTTATTCAAGCCATGGGCACGATCGGACAGGACGGCGAGACAATTGCGGACTGCAAAGACCTCTTCGTCAAGGAGATGTCGATCGAGTCCAACATCGATCCGGATATCATATCCGCGGTCTTGGCAGTCGTCGCATCGAACGGAGACGAGGCGGAGTTTGCTTTCATCCTCGACCGGTACCGCCACCCATCGACCCCCCAGGAGGAGAACCGATACCTGATGGCCCTGGCCCGGTTCAAGCATCCTGAACTGATCAAGAAGGTGCTTTCAATGACTCTTGGCGAGATCCGCAGCCAAAACGGACCGTTCGTGATCGCCAGCCTGCTGAGCGGACGTGACTCAGGAGCACTTGCCTGGAACTTCATTGCTGAAAACTGGGAAGCTTTGCTCGCGAGATTCCCGGACAATACGATTCCGCGAATGCTTTCTGGTATCACCGCTCTCGTCTCAGACGAGTCCCACTACCTCGAGCATGAGATCCGAACCTTCTTCGAGACACACACCATTCCCACCGGCGAGAAAAGCCTAGAGCAGACGCTCGAGAGATATGCGGTCAACCTCGCGTTCAGAAAGAGGCTGAACCAATCCGAACTCTGGAAACATCACCGGGAGAACTGACCCTGACTTGGCGAGTCAACAACGAATGGCTCTGCACTCCAAGTCGCCCTCGAATTCAAAGCGGTCTGTTGGATCACCTGGAGATTTCAGAAATATGGTAGATAGGGAACTCCCACATTACCTGGCTCTCTCACTCAGCCGGAACAAGGAATTGATAAGAGCCACCAAAGGTTTCATGCCTCCCGACGAAGGAACAGGGTTGGCGCTGTCGCTGCATCACTGTGAGCTTCCCAACCTCCTTCCTGCTGTTGAGATTGGATCATATGCCGGGCTTTCCGCAATCTATCTGGGTACGGTGGCCAAGGAGCAGGGCAGGCTGCTAATCTCCGTCGATCATCACCACGGCTCAGAGGAAAATCAGCTCGGATGGGAGTACCACGATGCAAGCCTCGTAGACCCGGTGTCAGGGAAAATGGACACTCTGTACCTATTCCGACGAACCATCGAGCTTGCTGAACTTGGCGATTCTGTTGTCACCGTCGTAGCTGACTCGGAAAGATTTGCAAGCGTCTATCCCGGGGAGATAGCCTTTCTCTTCATCGACGGAGGCCATGGCATGGATCAGGCCCAAAACGACTTCGAAAGTTGGGTCCCCAAAATAGCACCCCGTGGCTTACTCGCAATCCATGACGTCTTTCCTGATCCGGCTTTGGGTGGACGCGCCCCGTTCCTTCTCCATCAGAAAGCACTGGCAAACGGATTCAGTGAGACCATGGCTCAGGGGAGCCTCAGGGTCATGAGAAGAGACCCAGAATAGTTGCGCCTATGCTGCCCCTGGCTTTTCCTGTAAGAACGTAGCTCGAAATCAAGACTGCTGCCACAGAATAGGAGGATTGCTCGAGATGTGGAAACGACACACCTGTCGGGCTGACCACGCCGGTCAGATATCCGCCGTTGGCTCCGCGAAAACGCTCAAGTGTCAGGTATACCTCCTGTGAGAGCACCTCCTCCCCCTCCAAATGAAGCGCAATCGCCGTTTCAGCAGTCTCGGCCGCAGTGAACCAATCATTCGGTGAAATACAGCGGACACCCCAGTCAGGAAGGTAGAACCTGTCGAGAAAACCTCTGGAGAGGCTTTCTGAATCTGCGATCCCTCCCATGCGCGGATAGTAGTGATCCATCGCCCACCCCGACGTGTCTGCGTAGGGGCCAGCCAGATTCGCCACTGACTGACTGAGAAGCTCCCTGGAATCGAGATACCGGTCGCCCCCGCCCCTTCCATGGCGCGCGCTGAGTTCTGCCGCAATAGCAAGCGAATCACATATGGACGAAGATGCGGCGACGAGGGAGGTCGGATAACCCTCGCCGCATGGATCAACCGCCCACGGGATCGACCCATCAGCTCTTTGATGATCCACAACGCGGTCCACCGCCGTGAGAACCATCTCTACGTACGGTTCGAGTTCAGCTTTGCTGCTTACGATCCTGTCTAAAACCGATACTAGAACTACCGGATAGCTGCAGGTGTTGGTGTCTCTCCGGGGTTCTGCCACCCCCTGTGCCATATAGAAATGGCACCAGGTGCCATCTGCATTCTGCATGCGCCAGAGCCACCTGAGCCCGGCCAGCGCTTCATCCACCCTTCCCCCGAGAGCAAGTGCGATCATGGCCTCGGTGTGGTTCCAAGGATCAGCCCGTCCCCCTTCGAACCACGGAATCATTCCGGAACTTTGCTGAAGCGAGGCCAAAAAATCCAGGGAGGACTTGAGATCAACGTCGCTCATCAGCGAGTCGATGCGGCTGCTAAAGTTCACTTGCTTCCTTTCTGGCGTAGATTACCAGGCTCTTTCCACCCAATGGATTGAGAAGCCTCTCGAGAAGTGCAGTTGACTTTGGCTTCCTTGTGATATCCCAAATGAGGAATCGGTGATACATCCGATAGAAGAGTGACTCAATGTTGTCCACTCCCACCAGGCACCGGATCAGCCAATAAGGCGTGTGAAGGGCGTGGGCATGATGCACTGAAAATACTCCAAACCCCGCCTGTTCAGCCAGGTCGATGACTTGCCTGCGGCGATAGATGCGGATATGTCCGCCAGGTGCATTGTGATACTCCGAAGAGATCAGCCAATATATGGACTCAGGAAGGAAACGGGGCACCGTCACACATATCGTGCCGCCAGGCTTCATTACCCTTGCTATCTCACTCATCGCTGCCGTGTCATCCGCTATGTGCTCGAAGACCTCCGAGGCTATGACTACATCGAACACTCCGTCCGGAAAGGGAAGCGCCATACCGGATGCCTGAACAGCAAAGCCGATTCCGTTTCCCGGGCTGTCCGAGGCCAGCACCTTGAAGAAATCCGGCGCGTTCTCGAGCTCATCGAACGAAATGTCTACCGCTGCCACACTTGCGCCCTCAGTCACCGCCCAAAATGCGTGTCTGCCGGCTCCAGCTCCAAAGTCAAGCACAAGCTTTCCTCGGATCTCGCCGATTTTAGACGCCCTAACCGTGAGCATCGGCTACTTCCATTGCTCGAAACACCTTATCGCTCACCGCGGGCCGCCAAGAGTTCAAGATAGTTCCGCTCGGTCGCCCTAGCTGTCTCGCGCCAGGTGAACCGGCTCATGACTCTCTCAAGCCCGTTTCTTCCGATCTCGTCACGCAGCACGGCGGAATCCAGTCCTTCAAGTATCTTTTTCGCAAGATCCAAAGGATCACCGGCACGAGCCATCAACACCGTTTCGCCATCGCTTCCCACAACCTCCGGCAGCGCCCCGCCGTCCGTTGCCACGACCGGAGCACCGCAAGCCATGGCCTCAACAGCGGGAAGAGAAAATCCCTCGTAGAGCGAGGGAACGACGGCAAGATCTGCTCGATTGTAAAGCTGGATCATCTGGTCACGGCCAACGACGCCTGCAAAGTGAACGCAGCTGTTAAGGCCCAGTTCAGCGACCCTCGAGGGAAGCTTCGACTCCCGATTGGGACGGCCCATTATTATCAAATGGGCCTTGGGCTCCAGGCTTCTCACCTCAGCCATGGCCTCAACGAGCACGTGAAGCCCCTTCAAAGGCACATCTGCACTGGCCGTGGTGACGATCAGGCCTCGTTCCCTAGTCATGCCTGGAAGCGGCTTGAAAACGGACGTATCTACGCCGATGGGCACAACCTTCGATCCGTCGAGACTAACGCCCATGTATTTGAAAAGATCTTTTCGGGAAGTCTCTGAGACCGTGAGCACCCTCTCCAAGCGCCTAGCCACCTCAGCCTGCATCTTTACGAATCCGTACCAGCGGAATGCGCCGAATTTCGCCTTCAAACCCTTGGCGTGCTCGATCGCCAGCACCCTGTCCACCGTAATCGGATGGTGGATGGATCCGATCACCGGCCAGCCCTTAGAGGCTAGCCTCGAAATGGACCACGAAAGTGATTGATTGTCATGTATAAGATCAAAGTCTTGGCGGCGCGACTCCAGAGCTTTCTCAAGCCTCCAACCGAAGCTCCTCGGCTCCGGGAAGCCTCCAGTTGCCATTATGGCGAGCTCGGCGATATCCTCAAGTGAGCGAAACTCACTGAGCTTTGGAATTCTGAACGGGTCTTCAAAGCGATAAAGATCGAGTGACGGGACTCTATTCAGCTTGACCAACGAAGGAGCCAGATCCGGATATGGCTGTCCAGAAAATACCTCCACCCAGTGGCCCCGCTTCGTAAGCTCTTCGGATAGGTATTTCGTGTAGACACCCTGACCACCGGAGTACGGATTTCCCCGATAAACACATAGGGCGATTCGGAGGGGTTCAATGTCACTCGAATGCTTCATGACGCTACAGCCATCCGATGACTGTCTGAATGAGAAGCACCGATGAAAGAGCGGCAATCCCGACTACGACCACTGAAGCAACCTTCCTAAAAATCCGTCCATTCACCGCATCTCCAAGAATGCTTGCCCTGTTGGACAGAACCACAATAAACGTGAGGATAATTGGGGTCAGCAGGCCTTGAAGCACCTGGGTGAATATCAAAAGGGTGATCAAATTGACAGGCACGAGGGAAACAGCCGCCCCCAGCAGGACCTGGGCAGAAAAAAGCCCTAAGAACAAGGGCGCCTGCCTGAACTTTCGAGAGACCGACCTTTCTACCCCAAGGACCTCAGCTATCGCATACGAAGTGGAAAGAGGCACCACAGCCCCGGCCAGCGCTGATGCGCCAAGCAAGCCGATTGCAAAAAGTATCACCGCATCGGAGCCTGCCACGGGGCTGAGTGCCAGAGCAGCCTGCTTGGCGGACTGCAGTGGTCCGGTTCCACCTATGGCCGCAGCAGTGGCGATGATGATGAAGATCGAGATGATGTTGGCGAATATCGCACCGCCGACAGCATCGGCACGTTCCAGTGGGAACTCATCGGGCGAGATGCCCCTGTCCACCACACCCGCTGCTGCATAAACCTGCATGTACGGTGAAATAGTAGTTCCTATGAGGGCAACACCAAGGAATACGAAGCTCTGAGAAGCTATAAAATGCGGAAAGACCGTCTGGGTAGCCACCTTATGCCAGTCGGGGTGCCCGACCACGGCTGCTATCGGATAGGCGAAAAACGCAAGCGACATTACCAAAAAGACACGTTCCGCGTAGCGATAGGTGCCAAATAGCACGAGCCCCCAGATGAATATGGCGGACAGCGGGATAGAAATATACCGGGATACCCCGAACAGCTGGAATGCCGCTCCAATGCCCGCAAACTCGGACACCACTAGACCAACATTCGATGCCGTCAACGCGATCATGGCCAGCCCAGCCAACCTGATCGAGAACTCCTCACGGATCAGTGCTGCCAAACCCTTGCCGCTGAACACTCCAAGACGTGCCGACATCTCCTGGACAACGACGAGGCCGATAGTCACCATTACCATGAAGAAGAGGGTCCGATAGCCGAACTGCGAGCCAGCTGACGAATAGGTCGCTATGCCGCCCGCGTCGTTTCCGGCATTAGCAGCTATCAGACCCGGCCCGGCGGCAGCAAGGTAGACCCAGAAGGTTCTCTTCCTCCTCGATGTCGCATTTGCAAGGCGTGAGCCAATGCTGCTGTGGCTCTCGGCATTCAATTTGCGCTTCGGCCCGGCTGAACTCACCTCGGCCTCCTCCACTCCCTTAGGGAAGGAGATCCGCTTCTGCTCCAGGACCTCGTGCCGCAGCCCTTTTCGAGGGGTTGATGCTTCATCTGCCTCCTGCGCTTAGCATGGAAAGGCCTTGCGTGCGCCATCCCTCTGCGTCTTAGAATTGTGAATCCAGCAGCTGAAACGTTTTTGGGTCCAGATATTGACTCGCAGACTGCACGCGGGGAAACCACTTTCGTTCGAGAGTTCTTTACGGTACCTCTGGCGAGGGGCTGGGTGAAGCATGCATGCGGGACGTCTAATCGGTCTGGGGTGATTTGGACCGACGCGCGAGCTTGCGTCCATGGCCAAAGGCGCTTCGGTTGAAACCTGATCCATCCGGCCTTTGGAAGATGAGCCTCGCCGAATTCCGCTTCCAGTTTCCGCACCCAAAGATCATCTATGTTAAGGCCATCGCTTTGTCCGGCTTTACACCATCTCGGCCGACGAGGAAGCTGTGGCTTTGCCCACCAGCTCCGAAATTGGCGGTCCAGCTCAACAATCAGGCTTCGCCGGACCAAAGAAGAGCCATGGGCCAGCCAGTCGAAGGCCGTTTCGGCTGCGGTTGGTCCATTGACTTGGTTGAGACGCGTAATCTTTTGGGATTTTTGCATGTCTTGAAGGCTTTTCGTTACTGAAGACCCGTTATGCAAACAAAACCCGAGTCTGAACAGTGGTACACGGCGATCGCCAAAAACTCTGTACCGGGCTGCAATGGTTGGTGGATGCTAATGTCGGTCACTCCAACAACTGAGTTTGTCACTTATGACTCCAGAGTCTCGAGCGGCTGCACCGCTGGCGCCAATTTTCCCGGTCCAGAATCAAGCTATCTCACTCAGATCGCTCAAACCTGGGGACAGCATGGTAAAGCGAATTGCTTGGTGCCTATCATGAAAGCAGGCGCGGAAAATGGAACCTTCCACGCTCCGGTGAAAGTGCATCGATTATGTCATCAGCCAAGATCCTGCCGATTGGCCGATGATCTGCTACCACAACGATTGAAAAGCGCCTTGAACCGATGAGCTTCTCCGCAACCTCGTCCAAGGGTGCGTCGGGCTCGACAACGGTCGAGTCATGCGTTATCAGCTCCGACACCAGCGTCTCATCTGCGGCGAGTGCAAGATCGAAAAGTGAGGCCTCTCCCACGAGAAGCCCTTCTTCGTCAACCACAAGCACCCCGTCGATCTCCTCTTTGTGCTCTCTCTGGGAGCCAAGCAGTAATTTGACATCCCCGACGGTCTCGTCGGGTAGCGCTTTGACGAACATCGTCGTCATCACTCCACCAGCAGTATCCGCTCGGAATTCAAGAAGATTTCCTATAGTGAGTGCAGCGTCGGGCTCCATGAGCGCGAGAATCTCATCACGCTCGTCCTCATCGAGGTCCCGTAGCGCCTCGGCAGCTTCATCTGGCTCCATATACGAAACCAGATCTGCAGCAACCTCCGGCTCCGACTCCCTGAGCAGGGCCTCGCGTTCCTCGCGCTCCATCTCTTCGACGGCATCTGCGGCTGTCTCTAGGTCAAGGGCTGACAACAGTCCCTGCCTCTCGGTCCTGCCAAGGTCTTCCAGAAGGTCGGCTAGCTGACTTGGGCGCAGCCTCTTGATGGCCTGTTGAGAGCCTCGAAGCCTTACGGCTCCGGTATGCTCGTCGAATGGGGCTACAGCAGCCCAATCAAGCACCTTTTCGGGAGTTGCGGTAGATCTGAACTTTGAAGGTCCAAGCCGCCTCAGAAGTGAATGCATGCTCACGTCCACACCCACCAGCCTCAGCCTTCCCAAAGCATGGGCCAAGAACACGTCTGCAGCTCTCAGGACCTGGACACCATCGACATCAACCAGCTGATGATCGAGGATCTCTTTGCCCAAGAGCACCTCTCCCGGACGCTGTGAAAAGTCTCTCAGGTCAAGTTTCGCTGAAGAAAGAACCACCGATTCGCGAGTGAACGTCTCGACTCTTTCAATGTCTACAAACGTGAGTCTGCGGCCTATCTTGACCAGTATCCCGGTGACAGGCGGGTAGTCCGCGTCTTGCGACCACCGCACTACGACATCGACGATTCTGCCGATCTCAGACCCGTTCTGATTCATAACCGGTTTGCCGGAAATACCCGCAAAAGAAATTATCGACTCCCGTATGCTTTTAATAGTTAAAAGCCTCTGAGATCTCGACTCTCGCAGGCTTCTTATTCTGCGTGGATTCAACAGAGTTGGCTTTCGAGCCATTGGACTGCCCTCCCTTCCCGTGGAGAGACGTCCTAAGAAATCAACCGCTGGATCAAACCTTCCAGCCTGCTGATCTAGATCAGAAGACCTCGACCGGTGGTGAAATCCGGAGGGACGTCATGAACGAATAGATGAACTCGGTACTGTGAGGTTCACTAGGCTTCATTGACTTTCACCTCCTTAGCTCAGCCAATATGACGCGGCAATAGCTACCAAGTTCACAATAGTTGATCGAAAAGGCCACACTACGCGAAATACTGGAGATTACCTCGGTAAATTTAGCAAATTACCCTCGAGTACACTTGCTCTATCCCCGCCTTGACCCGAAGACTATGCCGGCTTCGGCGACGACTGCCTCGGACCCAACCTCGACAAAGCCCGCTTGCTCATAGAGTGCCACCCATGCCTGCTGCGAGATAGGCTTCTCTTGCACCCGTGCAAGATAGCGCACGGAGTTCTTGGCAATTCTCCACCAGCCGCCTGGCCCCTTGCGCAACATGATGGAGATCTTCGATGCTATGATGTCGCGATCCTGCTTTGACCCGCCTCGGCCGAACATCATGTCACCAAAGACCATTCGACCATTTGGCCTGAGCCAACGAAAAGCCTGCGCGACGATCCAACGCTTTTGATCGTCACTGAGATGATGAAGGGCGTAGTTCGAGACGATCAGATCGAAACTGCCATCGGAAAAATCAAGCTCTTGAATGGAGGCGACCCGGGCCTGGACATTCCCGATTCGGCCGTCGCTCAACTTCGACTGCAAGAGCTCGATCATTCGTGGCGAGATATCGACTGCCAGCACGGACTTCACCTTTTGAGAAAGGGGAAGGGACAGCTGTCCGGAGCCGCACCCTAGATCAAGGACCTCGCTGCTCGGAAGCGCATCAGCCTTGGCAACGATTGCCTCGATAACCCTTCCAAGACCTGGGTTCTCTGCGTGATCCCACGTGTCAGCCCTCCTTGTCCAGACTGACCTTTGAACCGCCAATCCAAGCTTTCCGATAACAGACGACAAGACTAGCTCCCACTTCCATACTCATCGCACCTTGCGACCGTTCACAGCCCAAATCTAAATCTGATATCAAGCGTCATTCAGCCGACAGTTGCTCAGAACATCATCTATCAAAGGAAAATCAGCGTCCTCATGATCACAAATTCCAAACATCTTAGGCCAACTTGCATCACATACGATTCGCTAACAAAATACTTCGCCAACATCAGAGAAAGATAAGAGAGGCTATGCGGACAGCATCGTCAAGTTGATCCAGTCGACCTCTCAGCACCTCGGCGTTTGTAAATGTGAAAGTTTTACAGCATCCGCTTTCGGCATAGAGCAGCAATGGACTCCTGTGGGGATTGCCAGCGGCCCAGCGACAGTTGTCTTGCCACACCGGCATCGAGGCCTTATCAGCGTGCCCAGGAGTAGCGGGAGCTCGGCAGGACGTCCAAAAGCACTCATTCGTACTCCTCTCTGTATCGGAGTTCCACTACTGAGTAGTGCGGCACAACGGACCTGACATGGTGGATGGTTTGTCAGACGGACCTCAGCCGATGATCAGGCTCTTCAACAGTGCCACTTCAGAAAAGCCGCACCCATTGCTGATCCGCGATGGCCATACTTCCCACCGATCCAAAAATACCCTATCATCCTGCACCTATTCGCAAACACTTAGAGCTGCAGTGCAGCTGCGTAGGCCTTGCGGAATCCAACCAGAAAAGCCTGGTTTTGGACCACTCGAGCCGCTTTATCCACGCAGGTCCGAACCCGAATCAGGCTGCGGGCCCGCCGGAGCTGCCTTCAATAAAATCCGCCCGAGCTGCTGTCAACAGAGCGAAGATACTAACCAGCTGTGCCCTCGACTGGCTGAATGGCGCTTGAACCTGGCTGAACCTGGGAGAGCCGGACTGCCCTGCGCCTCAGGGCACTTGCTATGCCATATGCGCCTGCCACAAGCGCGGCGGCACCTCCAATCGCAACCGAATAGCGAGCCCCGAGCTGCTGGCCTATGTAGCCGACGATTGGGGCTCCGATGGGAGTGGAGCCTTGGTAAGCGACTGTGAAAAGCGAGAGAACCCTCCCCCGCATCGACGGATCCGAATTTAGTTGGAGAGTGGAGTTTGCAATTGAGACAAAGACCATCGAGAGTGTTCCCATGGGGATCATGGCCAGCATCGCAGCAGTTGAGTTCGGCATGAAGGAGACCACAACTATCAAGGCTCCAAAACCAAGAGATGTGTAGGCAAGTCTTCTAATGCTGGTCTGTGGAAAAGTCGCGGAGATGAGCCCCCCAACGACGGCCCCGATTCCCATGAAAGACATGAACGCTGCATAGGTGCCAGCACCTTTGTGGAAGGTTGCACTGGCCAGCAGAGGAAACGAGACCTGAAACTCAAAGGCGAGGGTGCCAACCAACAACAGGATCAAGAGTGGGACCTTTAGCCGCGGTGTCCGCCATACATAAGTAAAGCCCTCTCTCAGCTGACCTCTCGCCCTCGTCACGCGCTCCGATGAAAAGAGCTCTTCGGGCCTCATGAGCAGCAGCGCGACAATCACGGCGAGAAAAGAGGCCGCATTGACCATGAAAAGGAAGCCGGTCCCCAATATGTAGATTACGACACCCGCTATGCCGGGACCGATGATACGCGCGGAGTTCATCACCACCGCGTTGAGACTGACGGCGTTGGCAACGCTACCCCTATCCACCAGCTCACCCACGAACGACTGCCTTGCCGGGTTGTCAACGGCATTGGTAACACCAATCCAGATCGAGATGGCGTAAAGCATCCACATCGTGATCATCCCCGACATGGTGAGGATGCCCAGCAGTAGTGATCCGAGCGCAAGCGAGGTCTGGGTCAACAAGATGAGTCTGCGCTTGTTCACCCTGTCTGCAACCAGACCACCCACTGCACCCAATAAAAGAAGAGGCAAAAACTGAGCTGCAGTCACGGCTCCCAACTGCACTCCGGAGCCAGTGAGCTTGAGCACCAACCAGGACAGGCCTACAGTCTGCATCCAGGTGCCCGAGACAGAAATGAGTTGCCCGGACATATAAAGTCGGTAGTTACGGTTTCTAAGGGAGTAGAAAGTCCCTCGCTTTGCCTTTTCTTTGCTCACCGACCCCCATTTCGAACCGACTGCTTGCGACAAGTGAAAGTGGCTCTCCGGCACCAAACCAGGAGAGCCACTCGGACTTGGCAAAATCAGGCTTTCACCGCTGCTGCTCCGGCAGCCTATGATAGTTGCTATTCAGCGATGAGCAAAGGGAGTGACTCTTTGCTCGTGTCTTCACCCCTGCTATGTACCGCTGTCCTGAGCGTCTTTTCGGGAAGGAACAACCCGATTGCAAACGCCAAGACTGCAAACGGGATCGCCGCCAGGAACATCACATGCAACGAGTTCACGAAAGCCTGCAATAAGGCTGAATGAACCACCGGTGGGAGCGAATTCAACACCGTCGGCGACCCGGAGACCGCTCCGTTCGCCAGGGATGACGGCACCTTCACGCCTTTCGGAAGGAGCTTGGGCATATTGTAAGCCAGCCTGTTTACCAAGATGCTCGCAAAGAACGAGGTTCCAACCGCACCACCCATCGTTCGAAAGAACGAAATCGCGGAAGTGGCAGTGCCGAGATCCTTGTGTTCCACGCCGTTTTGCGTCGCCAGCACGATGACCTGCATCGACAATCCGATCCCAGCCCCGGTTACGAACATCATTACTGCCTGAACCGCATAGCTCGTGTCTATCTTGAGGGCACTCATCAGATAGAGCCCGATGCCCACGACGATCGATCCTACAATCGGATAGATCTTGTACTTACCTCGCTTGGAAATCAGTGCACCAGAGCCGACCGACGCCAAGACCACGCCAAGGGTCAGCGGGATGAGCATAAGACCAGACTTGATCGCACTGGCCCCCCTTACAACCTGCTGGTATTCAGGAAGGAAGATGATTGCCCCGAACATGAGAAATCCACTCACAAAACCAAGGACCGAAGAGACACTGAAGATCTGGTTTCTAAACAACCGCATGGGAAGAACCGGCTCGGGAGAATTGAGCTCTACGTAGATGAAGGCAGCAATCAACAGAACCGAAGCCGCAGCAAGTCCTAGTATCGTGTTCGAAGTCCACGGATAGGTGTTGCCTCCCCAAACCGTGATTAGCAGTATTCCAGTCACCGCTGCAGCCACGAGAGCCGAGCCAAGGAAGTCGATGTGATGACGCATCCTGTTCGCCGGAAGCTTCAGGACAACAGTTGTGACAGCTAGAGCGACGATGCCAATCGGAATATTGACATAGAAGATCCACCTCCAAGAAAGACTATCGGTGAAAAAGCCGCCGGCCAACGGACCCAACACGGAGGCTGCTGCAAAGACAGCACCAATCAGCCCCTGGTATTTTCCACGGTCCCTGGCAGGAACTATATCTCCGATGATGGCCATGACCATTGCGAATAAACCGCCACCGCCTATGCCCTGGAGTGCCCTAAAAGCAATGAGCTCCCCCATGTTTTGTGATAGTCCGGAAAGTGCGGACCCGACCAGGAAAACGACTATCGCAATCTGAAAGAGCGCCTTGCGCCCGAAGAGATCGGAGACCTTGCCGTAAAGTGGGGTCACAGCAGTTGAAGTGAGCAGATATGCCGTCACAATCCAGGAGAGATGATTCAAACCACCGAGGTCTCCTACAATTGTCGGAAGCGCAGTTGCCACGATCGTCTGATCCAGAGCAGCCAGTAGCATTCCAAGCATAAGTGCACTGAACACAACGAGTATCTGGCGGTGAGTCAGGGGATTTCCACCATTCGCAGGAGACACGGCAACAGAGCTAAGCTCGTCAGATAAATGATTTGTTTGCGCCATACAACTAACAACCTATCTTCAGGAGAAATGATTCCCACTCAAAACTTTTTTATTTATAAAAGTAATTTTATCTCATCACCCATCAGACCCTTTTCGGGAGTTCACTAAAATGTGCGGCAGGTTCGTTCAAATAGACGCAACGATCACGCGTTTACAGGCAATTCACGAGTTCCAACTCCGCACCGACAGCTACCCCCCGCATCGACACCGTCTCGAGAGCTACAATGTCGCTCCACAGCGTATGGTCACAGTCATCAAAGGCGCCAATGGCCGGTTGGAACTCGAGGAGATGCTTTGGGGGATGAAGCCGAAGTGGGCAATAGACACAGCGCGTTATCTTATAAACGCCAGATCTGAAGGGATCAGCGAGAAAAAGACCTTCAAGCGGCTTCTGAACCAGAAGATCGTTGTACCCGCAGAAGGGTTTTATGAATGGAAGAGCAGTGGCGC
This sequence comes from Actinomycetes bacterium, assembly GCA_021810525.1. Classification (GTDB taxonomy): domain Bacteria; phylum Actinomycetota; class Acidimicrobiia; order Acidimicrobiales; family Acidimicrobiaceae; genus SCQM01. The sequence goes on from JAJZIP010000003.1 coordinate 24,114, forward strand.
TCCTGGACCGGACTTGCGGTTCGAAAAAACTCCCTACTACTTTTATCGATCAGACGGCAATCCGGTTCTCATGGCAGGCCTCTTCGAGCAATCACGAGATAGCGAAACCGGCGAGCAAATCGAAACCTTCGTCATACTCACCACGGCCGCCAACTCCATGATGTCCCCATACCACGACCGGATGCCAGTTATAGTGGAGCCAGCTCAGCTGCCTGAGTGGCTCTTGAAGGAGACCGACAACTCTCTCCTAGAACGGATCACCGCCACTCCGCCGAACGAAACCCTCACCACTTATCGTGTAAGCAATAAAGTCAACTCTTCCAGGACGGACGGGCATGAACTTATAGAGGAGGTTCGCGAAGCGTAGTGTCACAAAATATCGTATTATGACTGGGAAAGTTCCTACACGTCCGCCAGGCACTTGGTGACGGATGTCGCGATTCCTTCCGCATCCAAGCCAACCGATGAAAGGATATCGTCTGCCTTGCCTTGGGCAATGTAGGCAGCCGGAACTCCAAGCTCCTTGAATCGAGCAGAGTCCCAACCTTCCAGCTTCTCCATGTTGTAGCGAAGGTGGGAACCGTAGCCACCCGGCACAAATCCGTCCTCAATTGTAATCACATGGCGATATGAGGCAAGCTCACGCAAAAAAGGCTCCTCAAAAAGGGTGAGGATTCTGGGATCCCATACCGAGGCGGAGATCCCTGACTCGGCCAGTATTTCTGCAGCGTGGATAGCTGGAACGACCATTTTGCCCACCGCTACAAGAGCCACCTCAGACCCTGACACCAAACACCTCGGCTTCATCTCCTCAGAGGTTGGGATCCAAAGCCTCTCGGGCCCGGCGGTTTTGGGGAATCTGATCATTGCCGGTCCCGATAATGAGAGCGCATACTCCAGCATCGGAGCTATGTCTTCAAGGCAGCTTGGAGCCAGCACAGTCATCCCGGGTATCGAAAGAAATTCTATGAGATCCAAGACTCCGTGGTGCGAGGGCCCGTCATCGCCCGTAATGCCGGCTCGATCAAGAACGAACACGACTGGGAGCCGATGCAGGCCCACGTCAAGATTTACCTGGTCGAACGCACGAGCAATGAAAGTGGAATAGATTGCCACGACCGGCCTTAGATTCCCCATGGCCATTCCGGCTGCCGCCGCGACTGCATGGGCTTCGGCGATTCCTACGTCAAAGAATCTCTCCGGATATCGTTCCTGAAAACCAAGCAGACCTGTTGGCCCGGGCATCGCAGCAGTCACAGCCACAATTTCCGGCCGCTTCTCGGCTAGGTCCAACAAGGACTCGGCGAACTTGTCGGTATAGGAGCCGTATACCACTTCGGCAAGTAGCTGAGGCTGGACCACCTTCAGGTCGTGTAGCCGCTGGACTTCGTCATCTTCCGCAGGGCCGTAGCCTCGTCCCTTCTGGGTGAGGACATGCACCACGATCGGCCCGTCCCAATTTTCGGCATTGGCGAATGCATACTCCATCGCTGCGATGTCATGACCATCAATAGGACCTGTGTAGCGAACCCCGAGAGACTCAAAGAAAACCCTGGGCTCGATGACCTCTCGAAGGGCTGACGTTATCCCAGCGATACCTGAAACTGCAAGCCCGCCCACAGCCGGGAGTTCAGCGATCATCTGCTTGATCCTCGTCCTGGCCTGCATGTAAGAGGGGTTTAGCCTCAGTCTCGTCAAGCCTGAGGAAAGCTTGGAGACCGTTGGAGCGTAAGATCGTCCGTTGTCATTCCAGATGATCACTACCCGCTTGCCGGCATGACCGATATTGTTCAGAGCCTCGTAAGCGAGTCCACCCGTGAGTGCCCCGTCACCGACTACCGCTACGACTGTTCTTGGCGCGTTACCCGCCTCCGAGCCTGCCGTTGGCTCATAACCAAGCTCCAAAGCGGTTGAGATGCCATAGGCATATGAGAGCGCAGTGGACGCATGGGAGTTCTCGATCCAGTCATGGGGCGACTCTCTCCTTGAGGGGTAGCCCGACAGACCTCCGGCTTTGCGAAGCTCCGAAAAGCTCTCCATTCTGCCGGTCAAAAGCTTGTGAACGTACGCCTGATGTCCGGTATCGAAAAGGATGACGTCCCTTGGCGAGCTGAAAACACGGTGAAGAGCAACCGTAATCTCGACGATCCCCAGATTCGATCCAAGATGTCCACCAGTTTCAGTTACAGTGTCAACTATGAACTGTCGAATCTCTTTGCATAGCTCGACAAGCTCGCTGCTCACGAGCGAACGCAAGTCCTTTGGGCTCTTGATCTTTTCCAGGATCATCTATGCCGGTTTCCTTTGCCCACGCTCCACCCAGTCCCTGCCCCGTATGCTCCGCAAGCAGCGCAACCTAGGACACGCATCAAAATCCAAATTATCCACTATATAAAATAACTCAATTTATGACTCTGTGGTTACCTACGAGAATCGCTAGACCGGCCAAGTAAAGCCAACACGAAACCTCTCAGTGATAAATCAAATACCAGCCTATGTGGTCCAAGATCATTAATGCTCCAACTTATCAATCCGTCGAGACTCGAATGGATGATCCGCCCACCACTTACACGAAACTTGGGCACTACAAGGCCGTCAAGGTTAGGTTCTAGCAGAGGGAACATCGAATGACGAGCCCTGCCTCAACCGACTCAAACGCATGTTACATCCGCTCCCGAAAACAGTCTGAGATCCCGCAACTTCGTATACGACACTTTTCTGAACGGCCGACCAACTTGAGCCCAGAGATTCCAAAGCGTATAAGTGCGGCCCCGCGCCGGCCGAAAGATCTTGTAACTCAGGGGTCAACAGATAGCCGACAGCAGCCGCACCAAAAGTCTCCAAAAGTATGAAGCAACCTCGTTCGGAGAAGGGCAAAAGACGCAAGGCCGCTTGGTACTCGTCTTAGCGTGGCAGCATCTCAACTAGTCTCGACATCTCCTCAGCACCTGCTTCTCGAGCTCGATTTCGCCGATGGCAAACCCGAATCAACCGAACCTCAGCGGGGAGTTGGATTCTGCCGTCTCGACGGCGAAGGTAGAAGATTCCTATAGCTCTCTGCTGGTCACGTAATCCGCCAAATCCGACAGTTCTGCGATCGCCTTGGTGGTCAGACCTGAAGATGCCATAGCTGTCACGGCCTGAACACGAAGTCGATCGACAAGGCGTTCCACATCCAACTTGGCCCCGGTCTCGATTAAGATCTCCTGGAACCTAATGATCTCCTCAGAACAAAGATCTTCGGCTCCAAATCTTTTCCTGAAGAAATCACGATCCGAACCATGCACTCTCTCCAACGCGATAGCTGCGAGCAATGTTGGCTTGCCTTCCCTAAGATCCTCACCCACAGGCTTCCCTGTGACTGACTGATCTCCAAAGCTGCCCAGCAGGTCATCTCTAAGTTGAAATGCTTCACCTAAAGGGAGTCCATAGCTGGAAAGGCGCTCACCGAACTCGTCAAACTTGTCCAGCAGTGCAGCGCCTAGATGAAGTGGCCTCTCGACTGTATACTTCCCTGACTTGTACAAGCCTATTAGCCGAGCCCGATCAAGGGGAATCCGCAACTGAGCCTTGCTTCGTGCTGTCCCCACCAGATCAAGATATTGACCTATGTTGACCTCGAGCCTCAACTCAGTGAAGATCTTCTGCGCTTCCGCCCCCGCTCCCGCGAGCATCTTGTCGGCGTAGACGAACGCCATGTCACCAAGCAGTATCGCCACCCCTTCGCCGAATCTCCTCGACTCACCTGCCCAAAATACGCCTTCGTGCTTATCCTGAAATCGCTTGTGCAAAGCGACCAATCCCCGACGGGTTAGCGAAGCGTCCATGATGTCATCATGGATTATCGCAAACGAGTGCAGGAGTTCGAGAGCGGAGCCAGCATTCAATATTTCCTCTGACTCGGGATCTCCGCCGGTGCCTACATAAGCCCAGTAAGCGAAGGCTGGACGGAGCCGCTTTCCCCCTGCCAAGACCATCTCTCTAAGAAAACCGAGCGGTTCGGCCAAATCGGCATCGATTCTGGTCCATCTCACGATCTCATCGCTGAGGAGATCTTCTATCCGGGATTCAACCTTTTCGGCAATAATTTCGAGGGAGTCAGGGGCCTTTTGTATCACAGATCTTTCATTCCAGTATTGCGTCGCTCCCACGAACCCTCTTCATACAAAAGCATGCGTGTTCACGTCTAGTCCACTTTCTTTCTACATCCTATTAGCGGGTTCAGCTCCTTTACGGAGAGCAGTGGCAGAGCAAGGGAAAATCATGCAGGTACCAGCCCCGGCCTCCACTTGATCAACACCAGCCAATAGAGTGGAATCAGTCGCTCGTCGTGACAAAGGAGTGAACTTGATCTCACAAGAGGTAGTTCAGAAGGTGTTGGCGGCTGCGGTATCTCGCGGCGGTGAATTTGCAGAAATATTTGCGGAAGATAAGAAGTCCTCTTCGGCAGCGTTTGATGACGGAAAGGTTGAAGAGCTTAGTTCGGGAATTTCAAGGGGCGCGGGTATCCGTGTCGTCGTTGGCGACACAACAGGTTTTGCCCACACGGCCGACCTGAGCGAAGCAGGACTGATGAGAGCTGCAGAGGCCGCAAGGAGCGTGGCTCTGTCCGCAGGTTCTGGAACAAAGACGGTTGCGCTGGAACCCGGAACCGAGCACTTGCTGCCCAAAGACATTCTGCTCCCAAGCCAGGTGGGCAAAAAGGAAAAGATTGAACTCCTGCAACAGATGAATCACGTGGCCCGATCTACGTCCGGTTCGATCAAGCAGGTTTCCGCGGGATACGGAGACTCCCATAGAAGAATCCTCGTGGCTAACACGGACGGGGTATTTGCCACAGACGAACAGGTGAGAACCCGCATCGCGGTGTCCGTAGTGGCCTTCGGCGATACTGGGATGCAAACCGGATACGAGACAGCCGCCTTCACGATGGGCTTCGAGATGTTCGAGGATGTTGACATCGAAGAGCTTGCCAGCCTCGCAGCCAACCGGGCCGTGCGCAAACTCTCGGCCCGACCGGCTCCATCTGGAACACTTCCCGTCGTACTTCAGGGCGGATCCGGCGGCATCTTGTTCCATGAGGCTTGCGGGCACGGCTTGGAGGCCGACCACATCATCAAGGACTCATCCGTTTACAAGGGAAAGGTCGGCGAGCTGGTAGCGTCTCCATTGATTACGCTTGTGGACGACGGAACTGTCCAGAGGCAGTGGGGAACCGCCAAAATAGATGACGAAGGCAGGCCGTCTCAGAGAAACATCCTCATCAAAGATGGAGTATTGACCGATTACATGTGGGATGAGCTAAGAGCGCGAAAATCGAACAGAGCCTCGAGCGGCAATGGGCGGCGGCAAAGCTATCAGCACCTGCCAATGGTTCGTATGACAAACACTTACCTCTTGGAGGGAAGCGAAAAACCGGAGACAATCATCGAAAACACGAGGCATGGGGTGTACGTGGCTCGTCTCGGCGGCGGACAGGTCAACACGGCCACTGGCGACTTCGTTTTTGGCATGACCGAGGCGTACCTGATCGAAGATGGTGAGATCACCGAACCCCTCAGAGATGCCAACCTAATCGGAAACGGCCCCGAAGTTCTCAAAAACATCGATGCCGTAGCAGATGATTTCTCCATAACTCCAGGTACGTGCGGTAAAGACGGCCAGAGTGTTCCCGTTGGCTGCGGGCAGGCAACAGTGCGGATCAAAGAAGTGACTATAGGAGGAACCGCAAATGGATGACTTGGAGATTATCGCCGAAAAGATAGTCAGTCAGGCAATGCCGGGCGAGGAGGTCGAAGCCTTCGTCGCTTGGGATGAGGAGACTTCAATCAGGATTTACAACGGCGCAATAGAGAATCTTTCCAAGTCGCAATCGAGCGGGGTTGGAATTCGAATAGTCAGCAACCACCGACAGGGATTCGCCTGGGCGGGAACCCTCGACCCCTCCGCTGTCGAGTTCGCAATGGCGGAAGCAAGGGACAATGCCTCTTTTGCAACTGAAGATGAGTACCTCGGACTGGGCACCCCAGATGACGTAGCTCCAAAAGATCTCGACCTCTGGCGAGACGACCTTTCCTCACACTCAACCGACGAAAAGGTCTCGCTGGCCCTGGAACTGGAATCCGCTGTCAAGAACTCCGACAAGCGAATCAAAAGCGTAGAGTCCGCCAACTACGGTGATGTGAGTTCGACGGCGACCGTTCTTACAAATACCGGCATGAAGGCCAGCTATCGACAGACCTTCAGCTTCATATCCGCCTACGCCATCGCCGTCGAGAATGACGAGACTCAGACGGGCGGCGGGTATTCGGTTGGAAGGACCCTTTCCGAGCTGGATCTGGATAAGGCAGCGTCTGACGCTACGAGACGAGCTACCAGGCTGCTTGGAGCAAGCAAGCCACCTTCTGCAAGGATGACCGTTCTATTCGATCCACAGGTCACGACGACGCTGCTCGCAATCATCTCAGGGACACTCTCGGGAGAGGCGGTGATCAAAGGAAGGTCCCTATTTGCGGGCCGCTTGAACGAGCAGGTGGCTTCTGCAACGGTCTCGCTCGTAGACGATCCTACCAACCCTTTTGCATTTGGCGCTTCCGTTTTCGACGCGGAGGGCTACGCATCGCGCAGCAACAGCCTCATTGCCGACGGCGTTCTGCAAGGATTTCTCTACGACACCTATTCGGCGCGCCGGGCCGGTGTGAGTACGACGGCCTCTGCGGTGCGCGGCGGATTCAGTTCCACTCCTGGAGTCGGAGCTAGAGCCCTGTATCTCACGCCCGGCACCAAAAGCCAGCCAGAGCTCATCGAATCAATTGAAAACGGCGTACTTGTGCAGAACATAAGCGGCGTTCACTCAGGAGTCAACCCGATCTCCGGTGATTTCTCCGTTGGAGCAGAAGGACTTCTAATAAAATCAGGAAAGCTTGGCTCGCCGGTCAAGGAGTTCACCATCGCCTCGTCCTTGCAAAGGATGCTTCAGGAGGTGGTGGCGGTCGGAAACGACGTCGAATGGATCCCATCGGTTGCCGCAGGCGTCAGCCTGGTGGTCGAGGGGATATCGCTAAGTGGGATCTGAGCAAGGTTCGAAATCCAGAGTCACTTTGTGGCAGTCTGACAAGCCGGAAATTATCCCGGGCATGGCGGTAGTCGACTGCCACACCCACAGCTATTTCTCTGGCGATTCAAACACCTCAATTGAGCAGTACTGTCAAGAGTTCGAGAAGTCCGAATTGACGCATGCGTTCATAACCGACCACCAAAGTATCTCCGCTTATCCTTTGCTTGCGGAGGCCTTAGGCCCGCGGATCATCTGCGGGCAGGAGCAACGGGTTGCCGAGGGTGAGATAATTGGGCTCTTTCTGAGCCAGAAGATCCCATCCGGGCTGAAGCTCGCCGATGCATCCAAAGCCATTAGGGACCAGGGAGGGATTGTATATCTCTGCCACCCTCTCGACGAACACCGCTTCTCAGTGGACTTCGGTGCTCTAATGTCAGCTCTCGACAACGGATACCTGGACGCAATCGAACTCTACAATTCAAAATCTCCTGCAGTAAATTCTCATCTCGAAGAACTTGGCAGAGAATTTAGCGTTCCATTGCTTGGCGGGTCAGATTCCCACGTGGCAAGCGCGATTGGATCATCGGGGGCCATCATGCCTTGGTTTGACTCCCCGTCAAGCTTTTTGGAGGCTGTACGCAATGCAGTCCCATTCGGCTGCTACTGCGACCCACGTAAGTCCTGGCCTCTCCAGGTAGTCCCACCTACTTCCAGCTAGCTCTCCGAACTTGCCGCAGGTCGGGAATCGGTCTTATAAAATCCTGAGCCTTTGAACATGATCCCCACTGACCCAAAGACCTTCTTCAAGCTGCCCCCACAAACCTCACAGATCGTGAGAGGCTCCTCTGAAAACGACTGAAAGACATCAAACCGTCTCTCGCAGCTCGTACACACATATTCGTAGGTCGGCACCTACTTCCTCCACGTTCGTATGCTCTATTAGCACTCAACTATCCTGAGTGCTAATAATACCATGCCTCCAACAATTACTTACTTTTTCCTGGTCAACGTGGTGCGCCAATGAAACCATGGCGAATGCGGCAGCGATTGGAATACAATAATTCTCAAACCGCTGCGTGGCGCCCAGAGGATTGCCTGTAATGTTCTCCGGCACGAGAGACAACGATGAGCTGGTAGAGAGCGAGTAAGGAGTGCACGTGCATCATTTGCCAAGAAAGGCCGTAGTACCAGCTGCAGGACTCGGCACTCGACTCTTGCCAGCGACCAAAGCTCAGCCCAAAGAGATGCTGCCCCTTGTCGATAGACCTGCAATTCAATACATAATCGAAGAGGCTGTGTCAGCAGGGCTGGACGACATACTTGTGATAACCGGCAAATCAAAGTGGTCAATCGAAGATCATTTCGACAAGTCCTTTGAGCTCGAAAAACACCTCGAGTCGAGCGGCAAATTTGAAGAGTTGGAACTGGTCAAATCGATTTCAGACCTTGCCGAACTGCACTATGTGCGACAGGGCGAACCACTGGGACTCGGTCATGCCGTTTCCATGGCGAAGCAACACATTTCCGGCGAGCCCTTTGCAGTCCTGCTCGCTGACGACGTGATGGTAACGGGTCATCCACTGCTCACCGACATGCTGAAGCTCCATGAAGAGCAGCAATGCTCAATACTTGCACTCATGGAAGTTCCGAAACAGGACATCTCCCTCTATGGATGCGTGGCACACGAGCCAATTGACGAAACCGGCTCCGTTCGTGTGACGGGCATCGTAGAAAAGCCCGACCCCGATCAAGCACCTTCGAATCTTGCTGTGATTGGGCGATATGTGTTCACTCCCGAAATCTTCGACTGCCTTGACCAGACACCACCAGGGCGGAGCGGGGAGATCCAGTTGACTGATGCGATCTCTCTACTCATGATGGACCAGCCAGTGCTGGGTTACGTTATACGAGGTGGCCGGTTTGACGTTGGAACAAAGATTGATTATCTCAAGGCAATCGTGGAGCTCGCTCTGGTTAGAGAGGATCTGGGACCTGAGTTCCTATCCCTGTTGAAGGAGATAGTGAGCAGGTTTGATGACACGCCTCCGGCTCCCAACCGAAAGCGGCGCATAGGCAACGCCCTCAGCGAGATAGTTCACAGATTGGAGCGCAAACCAAGTCCCAAACATGACTAAATATCCACGTACGACGGCTAGACAGGGTACTAGGAACCTAAAACATGATTGAATTACGACAGGCTCAAGAGACTGTGCTCAGCAGCATCAGTTCTCTGCCGATCACTTTCGTCCCATTGGCTGATTGCGACGGCCTGGTCACAGTGACTGAGATTTCATCCAGTGAATCGATACCTCCATTCGACAACACCGCCGTGGACGGCTTTGCACTCAACTATGGCTCGGTTGTCGCAGGAACGAAAGAGTTTGAGATTCTCGGTACCATCGCCGCCGGCGACGCAGGCGATATTCCCATAACAGCGTCGACAGCTATGCGGATTATGACAGGCGCACCGATTCCACCGGGCGCCGACTGCGTTCTTATGGTGGAGGACTCTGTCGTTACAGAAAAAAATGGCAAGAGTTACCTCTCCTTCTCCAAGAAACTATCTCAGTTCGAGAATGTCAGAGAGGCGGGCAGCGATATAAGAGAAGGTCAGATCCTCTTCCCACCTAACACCCAACTTTTCGCTGGACATCTCGGAGTCCTTGCCAGTCTGGGCGTCCAGACAGTTAGCGTCTACCCCAGAGCTCGGGTAGGTATACTTTCGACCGGGAGCGAACTCACAAGCGATCCCGCACCTTTGCTGCGTGGCCAGATCCGAGACTCAAATCGGCCCACTCTATTCAGTCTTGTCAAAGAGATGGGCGCAACGCCTGTAGATCTCGGCACCATCCCCGATGATCAGGACAGTCTTCGAGAGGGCTTTCTTGAAGCCGCCTCCTCCTGCGACGCGGTACTTTCATCAGGTGGCGTAAGTGTTGGGGATTTTGACTACACCAAGCAAATCCTTGACGAGCTCTCAGAAGGCACTATGTCATGGATGCAAATTGCGATCAAGCCTGCCAAGCCATTCGCCTTTGGTCATATCGGCTCAACCCCCGTATTTGGCCTTCCCGGCAACCCCGTGTCCTCCGTAGTCTCATTCGAACTTCTCGCACGACCAGCCATTCGGAAGATGATGGGGCACGAGCAACTTTTCAGAACGCCGGTATTGGCGATTGCCGAGACCGATCTTCATAGGCGTCCCGACGGAAAAGTACACTTCTTGAGAGTTACGGCTCATCTCGAACTAGATGGAAGGGTCTACATTGAGCCACAGAGAGAACAGTCGAGCCACCTGCTCTACTCCATGGCCAACTCCAATGCCCTGGCCGTCGTTCCAGATGGTAATGGTTGCAAGGCAGGCGATCAGGTGGAGACCTTGGTCCTGCGCGAACTTTGAGATTTCTGTGATCACAAGCCCTTGCCTCCGCATGTTGCTGCAGCGCCTCTGATCTACCAAAGTAGGCTTTAATCGTGTCTTCGAAAAGCTTTGCTCCACTCATCGATCCATTTGAGAGACGGGTAAGAGACTTACGGATTTCTGTTACCGATAGATGCAATTTCCGCTGCACCTATTGCATGCCAGAAGCCGGCCTAAAATGGCTGGACCGAAAGGATATCCTCTCTTTTGAAGAGATTGCTAGGCTGGCTCGCATATTCGTCGATAATTTCGACTTCGATGGAATTCGACTGACCGGCGGCGAACCAACGGTGCGCGCGGACCTCCCGGTGCTCATAGACAGGCTTTCAGGTCTGGTGGTGCCGTCTACCAATAAGCCGGTAGACCTCGCGATGACAACCAACGGATCCGCATTAAGGCTCATCGCAAAAGATCTGAAGCAAGCAGGGCTGAAGAGGCTGAATATCTCGATTGATTCCCTCGATGCCCAGATATTCGAATCGATGACCCGGCGAAATCATCTCGACAAAGTACTTGATGGGATAGATGCCGCTCTCGAAGCCGGCTTTCAACCTGTAAAGATCAATATCGTAATGATACGGGGAGTCAACGACCACGAAATCGTGGACTTCGCTAGGTTTGGACGAACAAAAGGGCTACAGCCTCGCTTCATCGAGTTCATGCCCCTCGACGCTGACGGTGCTTGGAGCATGAATAAAGTAGTTCCTGCGGACGAGATCGTAGACCGGATCAACGAGGTGTTCCCCCTAGAAGCTGTAGTCCACGGACCCGAACCAGCGCAGCGATTCGTTTACAAAGACGGTGCGGGAGAGATAGGTATCATTCCCTCTGTGACGAAGCCATTTTGCGGCAACTGCGACAGAGTTCGCCTCACCGCTGAGGGCAAATTCATGACCTGCTTATTTGCCATCGACGACTTTGACCTGAGAAATATACTTCGATCAGGTGGAAGCGATCAGGAGATCATGGCACAAGTCCGCGCTGCAGTCGGCACCAAGTGGGCAGGCCACAATATCGGCAACGTCAATTTCATCAGGCCGCCCAGATCGATGAGCCAAATTGGCGGATGACGCCAAAACTTGCATTTCTCAGGAGTACTGAACTAAGAGATTCAGCATAGAAGAAAGGCCTTGGATTCAAGCCATGTCAGACCGTAGCCTAACCCATCTAGACCCACTCGGCCGTGCACGGATGGTCGACGTCACTCCCAAAGAACCTACGCACCGGAGGGCAACCGCGCGATGCAAAGTTTTCATGCTGCCTGAAACGACAGCAAAGGTTGCGAGCAACGCAATGACAAAAGGTGATGTATTGGGCGCCGCAAGAATTGCCGGAATTCAAGCTGCAAAGCGAACGCCAGAGCTGATCCCCCTCTGCCATCCACTCCTAGTGGGATCGGTGTACATCAATTTCACTATTGGTGACGACTATGTTGAGATTGAGAGTCAGGTAGAGACTGTAGATCGTACGGGAGTTGAGATGGAGGCACTCACGGCGTGCTCAGTTGCAGCCCTCACGGTTTACGATATGTGCAAGTCAGCCGATAGAACAATGGTCGTCGGCGAGTTGGCACTCTGGGAAAAAGTCGGGGGCAAGTCAGGTATTTGGAAACGACCGGGAGCAGAGACCATGCCCGAGTTGAGCCTTTAGTTTTCCACAAATTCAGCAATCACCCACCACAAATAATCGTATGTAGTAAAAAATAGGCAAATGTCGAGCACGCGTGACGCCCGCTTGATATATTTGTAATTACACATATGTAGTTAAGGAATTGTTGATAAATGCTCCTGGCGATTGTTGCATCAATGTGGGCTGCGGTAATCACCATTCCACTAATTGTGAGATGGCGCGATTCACGTCACGTTACATCAGTTGGAACCTTTTCCAGATCGCTTGGGGTTCTTGGCCAACAATGTTCCACCTCCATGACCGCCATTCCTGGACGCCAAGCAGTTCGCAAATCCTCATGGACAATACTCACCAAGTTCGGTCGTGTGGAACCAGAAGTTGTATTGCAGGAGTTCTATGGCCTGGCTACGTCGCAACCGAGCAGAGTAGTTCATTACAAAACAAGGGTCTCTCGCCTCGCCCGCCAACAGATGATGAGACGCCGCAAGAATATCCTTTTCAGCCTCTTCGGAAGCACCTTCTTTTTATTCGTGGTCAATCTCGTAATGGGATCTCGAATCGTCGAACTGCTTACTCTTTTGGCTTTTCTAGCACTGATCTGCTACATCGGGCTCCTGATTCAGTTCAAAAAGGCAGCCTTCAGTTAATCGTTCGAAAATTTAGGACTCCCATAACCCCCTCTCCGGGTAAAATCGAACTTTGCCTCGGGGGTGTAGCTCAGCTGGTAGAGCGCTACGTTCGCAACGTAGAAGTCGGCGGTTCGAGTCCGCTCACCTCCACCCTGTGTTTTGAATCTTCGTGCCTTTGGGTGCGAATGTCATGGGCGTTCATGCTGTTTCGTGGCATTTCCACGGGGTTGTCCACAGGGTTTATCGACCTGATTATCGACTCCTGATCACCCTGCCCTATGCAGCCCTTTAGACGTCTGTCCATACGAATAATGGTGTAGATTCAAAGATGTCATCTATCCATGGTTGGCTCTTTTACTCACCTGATTATTTCTAGGCTGCATTGCTATCCATCCGGTCAGCTTTGAGCCGCGCCTGCTCGATGCGGGCTGTCGCCCTACACCAGAACCCGGCCTCCTCTCCCGTGGGCCTCAACCACCAGCGCCCGACCGCCGCGATCACGTTCCCGCCGACAGCCAGCCCAGCGAGCCTGCCGAACACCGCCACATCCCATATCCTGGCCATTGTCACAATGCCCACCCGACGACGAAATCGCCTCTGTCGCAGCCATAGTACCAACGCACTATTGCCGTGATCGGCCCAAAAGCGTCCGTCGCCAGGCCGGAACCGAACAGGACGACCGGAAACCCTGCCCTGTCTGTGAGGTTCGTCGTCGAGGCGGGGTGTTGCGTCGGCATTGTCATAAGTTCTGAAGGTCGCGGTGGTGGAAGAAGAGCCCGCCGATGACGGTGCCAGCTATCCCAAGGCCAGTCAGGACTGCTGCGCTGGACCAGTTCGAACTAACGGCGGGCGCTGGTGCCATGTGGAAGAAGACAGATGTGTCGAGCAGCCAGTGGCCCATCTTGATGAGTCCGCCTGCCAGCTCGATGAGAAAAGACCAGGCAAGGTAGCCGTAGACGACAGTGGTCGTCGCTTTGGGCCAGAGACCGTGCGTCAGGGCACCGAGGCCGAACAGCAGGAGCGAGGGTGGGACGACGTTGAGGCCTGCGGTGATTAGCGAGCCGAAACTGATGTCGGCGTGCTGGGTGGCTGCGCCAGCCCAGGTTCCGATTCCACCGACGACACCCGTGGCGACGAGGACAAAGATCGAGAGCGCGACCCGGCCGGCGAACCACGAGGTCCTGCGTAGGGGGCGGACGAGCAGCACCTCCAGATGACCATCGGCCTCCTCGCCTCGGATCGCAGTGATCTGGCTCGCTGCGACCAGAGCGACGATCACGGCGACGATCAGCATCGTGAGTCCCAGGTAGTCTTCGACTGGCGATCCGTGACGGCCGAGCCTGCTGAGCGCATGTTCGATCCCGCTTGACCCGCTCTCATCCGTTGTCGCGGACTCGGCCGTCATCCCGACCAGGAGCGCGAACGCAGCCACGGCGAGCAGCCAGCCCGCCACACTCGACCGTACGAGTCGAACAGCCAGGCCGGCCGGGCTGCCGAGCAATCGAACGTGCGCAGCGGATGCGTTCGAGCCGGCGAAAATCGCGGCTCCGACGTCATGTCGCTGTGCCAGCCAGCACGCCGCCACCGCAGTAGTTATCGTAAGTGCGAGTACTAGCAGCAGCAGCAAGAGCTTGTGGCCGGTGAGCGGGCGGGATTCCTCGATCCACCCGAGTGGGCTCAGCCAGATCAGCCAATGGACGCTGGTGTTGGTGTCGGCTATCATGCGAATCGCGTACACCACCCCGAACAGCGCCCCTGCCACGGCGGCGGCACGGCGGCGAGTGTTCGCCAGCTGGCTGGCCAGCGCGCCGACTGCGAGGAACATCGCCGGTCCCGCGACGAGCGTTAGCGAGAGCGCGAAACACTGCCCGAGCGTCAGCCCGACTGAGCTCAGGTGTCCAGCGATGAGCGTCCCAGCCGTGATGGCAGTGAACATCGCTACCAGACCGACGCCGAGGCCGGCTACCGCCTGGATGGCGGCGGCCCGCTGAGTAGTCTGGCCGACAAGGAATAGGTCGAGGCGTCCCGCTTCCTCCTCGCCGCGGAGCAGCCGGGTCGCGGTAAGTAGGCCCCAGACCGATCCGAGGATGGTGAGGATGCCAATGAACCGCCACTCGGCCCAGCCAGCTACGTTGTTGAGTGCCTTGGCCTGGCCGAGCAGGGCGTTGAGTCCGAGATTGGTCCCGTAGGCGCGAGCCAGGCCGTCACGCGCCGCCTGGGTCTTGTACTGCGAGGTGTACGCGAAGGTTTGGGTGACTATGAACACGCCGAACGCAAGGCCCCACAGCGCACCGGAGCGGGATGCCTGTCGCGCCACTACCTTGCCGAGGATGGTGGCGGGATGTGTGCTGACCGCCGTGAGGTCTCCTCGTTGCGGGCCGACCAGCATGGTGCTCACGGAAGATCGCTCTTCCCGGCAGCCACGACTGCTGGCGGCGCATCTTGATCAAGGACTTGGGACGGTCCGTAGTAGGCCAGGAACAGGTCCTCCAGCGATGCTTCGCGGCTGAGCAGACCCCGCAAGTCCGTGCCGGCAAGCGCCTCGATAAGCGGAGCGATTGACCCTTGCAGTTGGAGATGGACGTCGCACCCATCCGCGACCGCTCGCACAACGCCGGGAACTCTGCTTAAGTCAGGTGGCACCCCGCCGAAGGTCGCCTCAACGCTCAGGGCCGAAAGGTGCCGCAGCTGCGCCAGTGTTGCGATCTCGGCGAGCCTCCCGCCGCGCAGGATCGCCACACGATCGCACAGCACCTCAACCTCGCTGAGAAGGTGCGAGGACAAGAACACGGTCTGGCCGTGCTCGCGGGCTTCGCGCACGCTGAGCCGAAACGCCTGCTCCATAAGCGGGTCAAGCCCACCCGTCGGCTCGTCGAGCACGAGCAGATCTGGCCTGGACATCAGCGCAGCGATGAGCAGCACCTTCTGCCTATTACCTTTGGAGTAGACACTGACCTTCTTGGTCAGGTCGAGATCGAAGCGCGCGACCAATTCCTCGCGGTAGCCGAGGTCGACCCGCCCCTGCACCCGGCCCAACAGGTGTAAGGTTTCCTCCCCGGTCAGCGAGGGCCACAAGTTCGCCTCAGCCGGGACATAGGTCAGCCGGCGGTGTGCCGCCACAGTCTGACGCTGGCAGTCAAAACCGAAAATCTCGGCCCTGCCCGCAGTCGGCCGGCTGAGCCCCAGGAGAAGGCGGATCGTGGTCGTCTTGCCCGCCCCGTTGGGCCCCAGATACCCGACCACCTCGCCAGGGTCAAGCTCCAGATCCAGCTCGCATAGCGCGGTGGACGTGCCGTAGCGTTTCGTAAGGCCCTCGGTGCGGATTGCAGGGACCGCCATCAGGTTAGCCCCGAAACCGAGCGCATCGCCGACAGGCGGCGGAAACGGACGTCTTGTTCATTGAGGCTCCAGAGGAGTCGAAGGTTCATAGGTCGTTAGCCCTCAGAGTGCGCACTGTTTCGTGGACGGTCGCGACCCTATCCTCGTCCCAGGCGACAGCAGGGTCGGGCTCCAACATTCCCCAGGCGATGTTTGCGAAGCTCAGCGCCAGCAGAGACCAGTCGGCCTCCTCGACGGCCCCGAACGGTTTGGCACGGACTCGCTGGGTCACGATCCCAGGTTCGGACGACGCAGCGAGCACTAGGCCGCGCAGGCTGGCGTCGAGCAGCGTGGCCAGGGACTCGAAGGTGGCGTCAGTGCTCGGGGACAGCCGGAAGCCGAAGAGGCTAGCGAGCAGTTCCCACGCCGCCGCCACCCTGGCGATATGAGCCTGCCCGGCCTCAGCCAACGCGGCGCGGACGTGCTCGCGCGCCTCGCCGTCGGCGATACTCAGGAACGCTGCATTCAGGGTGAGATATGTCCGAAACGTGGCCGACTCGAAGAGCATCTCGAAGTCCAGCAGGGCCAGTTGGCGAATTAACTCGGTGACCAAGCCGCTGCGCAGCTCAGGCGTCTTCAGCCACTCCTCACGCTCCGCCACCACCTGCCGCAACAGACGAACCTCCTGATCGAAGATCCCCGGCACGGCATTACCCGCCAGCTCGATCACGACATCGCGGAAGAACAGGTCCTTGTACGGCCACCGTCGGTACACCGCGCTACGGGACACACCCGCCTCTCGGATCACCTCCTCCAAGCTGATGTGATCCAAGCTCACCGTCAGCCCGCCACGACCCAACATGGCGACGGCCGTCTGAAGCATCCGGTCCATCGTCTCGGCCTCCGACAACCGCAGCCGCCTGCGAGCAAGACCCGTCGGTGCCTGCATGATGTAGTTAGACAACCCTGTCACCTCCAATATTGATACTTCATGTTTCAACATTACAGATCCAACGATTCGGTGTCAAACGCTACCTTGGTGCTTAGCGGGATAGACCGTGCGTACCGAGAACCAATCCACCCAGCTCAGGCGACCATCCGGTACTCATGAATGAGGCCGCCGAGGCAATCAGTTCTTCGTAGCTTGGCGAACTCGCTGTCTTCGACGATCTCGCTAACCACTTCGCTCACCTTGAATGTGTCGCGGTCCGTCCGAGCTGCCAAGAATTAAAAGGCCATCAGAACCTCGTCGCGGCAGCTTCCCCAGCGAGATTCCGCCATCCGAGCCGGAACCGGCCGCCCGCTACGCTGGGACCGCGGTTCGTATCCGGTGGCATCACCTCGACCGTGGACTGGCCCTTGGAACCGTGACCGGCATAGGAGTAAAGCCTGTCATTCCTACCGCGTCGAAGGACAATCCAAGTCGATATAGGTAACCATCCGTGGCCTTCCTACACAAGTGTGTGTCCACGATTGCCGCACACTTCCCTGGTGGCCGACGCCGCTAGTTTCTTCGCTCTGAACAGGCATAATGGCTTCTAAGGTCTCTTCTTTAGCTCTCTGGTCGCCGGCGGGAGACTGCTCACTCAACCAGCCGACGACACAACGCAGGCGTTGGACTCGCTGCAAATCGGCCAAATTCGCATAGGGCTTGCGGATCGCTACAGCCTCTAGGATCCAATTGCAATTTGCTTTCTTGGGTGGACATAATGGTGTTATGGACAGCGACCAAGGAAGCGTTCTCTCAAAGGTCCTTCTCTCGCTAGGTCTTGTTGTATTGCTTGCGTTGGCCTTCCTAATTCCATACCTTGTCCTACAACATAAGGTCAATGATCTCAACAATCAGATATCCAGCCTCAAAAGCCAGATTGGAAAGCTGAGTCCGAGCCCGGCTGGAAAATCGCAGCAATCCAAGAACTACGCCCACACTTCGATCAAAGGCGTCCAGATCACGGTCTTCGACCCACTTTCCAACTCAAAGGTATCAAGTGCTGTCGGGGTTATCGGTGAGGTGCCGGGGTCGTGGTCGTTCGAGGCCAGTTTTCCTATCAAGCTCGAAGACAACAAAGGAAGCGTGATCGCCCAAACTGCCGCACACGTGCTGGGCAATTGGATGACGACCGAACTGGTGCCATTTTCAGCCCAGCTGACGTTCAGCTCCCCGCCCAGCGGCAACGGGGTCCTTGTTCTGGAGAAAGACAACCCGTCTGGTCTCAAACAGAACGACGATTCCGTCGCCATACCCGTGACATTTGGATGAGAAGGCTGCTTCCCGCCACTACAGTCATGACATACTGAGCATTCACACCACGATCACCGTCGCTCCAACGCACGCCGCATTTCACAAGACAGTTGTTTCACCGAAATTGCCTGGATTGGCGCGGCAAAGGCAGCATCCGAACTCTGTTGGCGTCAGACTTAGAAAAGCTCGCTCACTAGCTCAGTGGCTCGCGCAACTGCGATCCCAGATCCCACCAAAAGGCATCAGATGGCAAAACATAGCGCGGGAATAATCCCATTCCGAATAGCCAACGGGGGAATTCTGGAGCTCTTCATCGTTCATCCAGGCGGACCGTACTGGGCCAAAAAGGAGTTCGGCGCTTGGTCGATCGCAAAGGGCGAAGTCAATGAAGATCAGGATCCCAAAGAGGTAGCCGAGCGCGAATTTGAGGAGGAAATCGGGGTTGCAGCTCCTAAAGGTCAGAGGATCGATCTGGGGGAGATCAAACAGGCGGGTGGGAAACGGGTTCGGGCTTGGGCAGTGGAAGCACCATCATTTGAGATTCATGGCATAACAAGCAATAAGTTCGACATGGTATGGCCGCCAAGATCGGGACAGCGACAGTCTTTTCCTGAGATAGACCGCGCAGAATGGTGCAGTGCGCACGAAGCAAAGCTCAGACTAGTGAAGGCCCAGAGCGAATTCGTGATTCGACTCATCACACTCTTGGGAGGCAAAGAGCGCATGAAGCGAAACTGCAACAATGACAATCACGAATAGTCAAGATCATTCCCTGCCTTTGAAAGCTGAGACTTCTTGACTCATTCTCGGCATCAACTCCCCTCTCGCGGGCTAGGACAAAGCTCACAAGTGCTGCCAGGACCATCAGTGCAGCTCCCATCAGAGAGGCGACCGTATAGCTTTCGTCGCCCGGGAAAACATGTCCAGCACTAGTCCCGGCGGCAAGAATCAGACCTCCCAGCGCGCTTCCAAGCGAAAGTCCGAACTGAGATAGTGGGGGAAACTGAAATCAGCTATATCGTTGACAGCGCCCGCAGAGGACTGACATGATCACGGGCGACACCCATCATCAACGCTGGCAAGCCAAGTCCGATACCTTGAACGCCGCGACCGATTCCGAGCCAGGTGGATGAGAAAGGCAGTGCGGTTAGCAGGCTTCCGGACGCAATCACAAAAAGCGTGCCGACAACGATGCCTCGACGATGGAGACCTGCGCCGAGGCTGCCCAACATAGGCGTGGCAATCGCACCAGTCAGAAGGGGCATAGTCAGAGTCCACAGGGCGCTTGAGACGGAGACGCGGAATGTCGTCGCCGCGCTAGTGATAAGCGGCGCGCCGAGGCTGCCCACAACCACCACCACAATTTCACGAACAAGAGCGATGGTACGAGTAGCGGAGGATCGGCAATAGCTGACCTGCCATTCATTGCTCCCTGCCGTCCTCAGCGATCGACATTTCTTGAATGCCAAGGCGGACCCAGCACATCTGACCGGTCGGACGGTCTTCAACCAGAGTCTTTCTCATGCCCAACAGACTGCAGAGGTGCAAGTCCCCAGGTACAAAAGACCCGCCTAGAAACAACTTAGTTCGAAACATTGGAAGCCTGAATCCCTGTTCAGGAAGAAAAGCCCTTAAAGTCGCGTGTGCATCCAGGCAAGAATGCGGTCAAGCTTTTTCAGCTCGCTCTCGCAACCCAGTCTCGCTCGGTTCAGACCTCGTCATGCATCGGGTCGAAAGAGACAAGCATGACAACCTCATCTCCTTCAACAATGAAGTCGACTAGAGCCTTGAAACCAAGTCAGCTCTCATCTTCTATTATGGAGAAGGTGCGTTGCGCCTCGCTCGAAATCGGAAGCCCTGCTCGTTGAACGGACTTGATCTACTCAGGAGCTGACGCAGTCATCGTGTACCTCAGCCTTCCGCCAGGCCGCAGATTGAGTTCCGTGACCGCCACCTCAAAACCTTCGGGACCCCACCACAATTCAATCCTCTCTTTGGTCCTCCAAAGCTCCCACAGCCTTTCGATAAAAGTCCTGTACATGCGTCAAAGAAGGATCCTGCGCCAATCATGACTAGATGCCCCGGGTGCCATCGTTCCGCCTTAGCTCCGCAGTGTCAACTCCGATGACGTACTCCGACCGGTCAATGCAGTCATTCCAGACGTGCACAAAGTTGCCTCCGCTGCGGCGAGATAATCTTAGGGCTCTTGGCAAAGCGAGTACATTCGCTTTGCCCTCTCTGGACGAACCTCAATGAAACCCGCTTCCCTTAGGATGCGTGGCTTACGCGAGACACCGGACTGGCTGATCCCAACGACAATCACGATCTCGGTCACCGGGCGCTCCTTACCTCTCTCAGCGTCTTGAGGATAGTGCGCCGAGTCGGATCTGCCAGGATCTGAAACAGATTTGCAGCTACAAACGAAAGGTACATGACCAGATATTCACGACAACAGATCTTTTGGTGCAGCAGCTATACATTGGCCGCAAAAATCCCATTTCATCATTTTTGATGTATCATTTTTGAAATGAATTCGCTCGAACTTTTTCTGTTGGGACGCAAACTTGCAAAGCTTGGGGAAGACTCAATACCGTCCTCAGGGCTGCAGCACATGCCTACCAGCGTCAAGCTGGTGTTGTTCGACGTCTTCGATCACCCAGAAACGACTATCGGAGAGATCTCCGAAAGGACCGGGCTCCTGCAGAGCCAGGTCTCTTCGGCAGTCGCCCGCTTTCGCGAACAGGGTGCATTCGAGACTCGAGCCGATCCAAATGACAGGCGCCGCACCCTCGTCAACGGTAAACGAGAGGTTGCACGTAGAGGTGCAGTGCTGCATTATGAGCCTGTTGATGCAATCATCGCAGAAGCGACCGGAGCCGACAACGCAGACGAGCTTGAAAAACTCACCACCTGTCTTGAGAAGCTTGCCACCAGGTTGATACCGAATGCCTTGTCCTGGACCAGATCGAAGGGAGACTCACTTTGACCCAACCTCGCGAGCAGAACAGTTTGCAGATCCTGGAAATCAAAGACATCTCCGTTGCCTATGGCACGAAGACCGCTGTTGACGGCGTCAGCCTTCAGATCCTCCGAGGAGAGATCTTCGGGCTTCTAGGTCCAAATGGAGCAGGCAAGACAAGTCTCCTGAGCACAGTCGAGGGCCTTGTGAAACCAATCGCAGGCAAAGTGATAGTTGACGGAACGGATATAAGGGATAACCCTGCACTTGTGAAGTCGAAGATGGGAGTGCAGCTTCAGGCAACTAGTTTCCACTCCCAACTCTCGATCAAACAGCTGATCAAGCTTTATGCGGGCCTCTACGGAGTCCGGATGGCGCCGAGTGAGATAACTGCGAAACTGGATGAGATTGGCCTTGTCGACGCGGTATCCAAGCCATTCAAAGAGCTATCAGGAGGACAGCAGCAGCGGCTCTCGCTCCTCATCGCAACGATACACAACCCTAACCTCCTGCTGCTCGACGAGCCCACGACAGGTCTCGATCCTCAATCACGACGGCAGCTGTGGGGTCGGATTGAAAGGATCCGCAAGGCCGGGGGAAGCATACTGCTCACCACGCACTCCATGGAGGAGGCTCAGACCGTCTGCGATCGAGTAGCCATCATCGACCACGGCAAGATCGTCTCCTGCGAGACACCACAGAACTTGATCGAGAAGCACAAGGAGGATGAGAAAGTGAAAGAGGTCGCTCGTGGAGCAGTGACCTTGGAAGACGTCTTCATCGGACTGACTGGAGGTGAGATTCGTGACTAGCACTGGCGAATCTCTCGTTGAACGCAATCCCAATAGCCGAGTGATGTTTCGCTCGCTCTTTGAAGCCGACCTCATTGCGCTGAAAGGAAATCGGCGATCGCTGATTCTAAGCATCGTCCTTCCACTTATCATTCTGCTGACGACGAGCACCCATAAAGCTCAGCAAAGTCTGGGCGGCACGCTACTTATCATTGGCCTCGCGATAATATACGGCTTGATGTCGACATCGATGCTCGGGTATGCCCTCAATGTTGCCAGAGACCGCGACAAGGGCGTCTTTCAACGGCTCAGAGTGACCCCAGCACCGACGTGGATGATAATGACGAGTCGGCTTGG
The DNA here is from genome assembly GCA_021810525.1 of Actinomycetes bacterium. Lineage (GTDB taxonomy): Bacteria > Actinomycetota > Acidimicrobiia > Acidimicrobiales > Acidimicrobiaceae > SCQM01. The sequence continues at coordinate 46,517 of JAJZIP010000003.1, forward strand.
AGTACAGGTGATCGCCAACCTGATTATCTCCCTGGTCGTCGTCATCATCGGCGCTTCGATACACCATCTCACGTTGACGCCGGGGCAATATGCGCTCGTCATTGCGATATCGATCATAGGAGGTGCAGTCTTCCTCAGCATTGGGCAGGCTCTGGTGGGGCTGCTTAGATCTCCAGACACTGTCAACGCCGCCGGACGAGTTGTCTTCATTTCTCTGGCCCTGTTGGGTATTGTCGGATTGAACGGCGCGCTTGGATCAGCTGTTGAGACCGCTTCGCGCTGGTCGCCCACCGGCACTATCATGACTCTTTTCTCCGGCGTCTTGAATCTGGCAAGATGGTCGAGCACCGACTCTCTATCACTTCTGGCATGCATGATATATATTCTGGTTTTCGCGGGAATTGGAATTCGCTGGTTCAGCTGGGCGGCGGAATAGTCCCGCGGCTTGCCACCGTGAACGACCCTCTCCCCCAACGGGTCACTTCCGAGTACCTTTGGTCGACAGATTGCAATTGCATCAAGACTTAACGCGCAAATCGGGATAGTGTTGGGGTAGTCACAAGTAAACCTAGGAGTAACATCATGACCCCATCCCATATCGGCGTTGTAGGGTCGGGAACCATGGGTGGGGCGATAGCTCACCTCATGGCACTCTCCGGATACGACGTAAGACTATCAGATGTAAGTCAGCCAGCGCTGGAGCAAGCAGTCAGGCGCATGAGATCATGGATGGAGATGAACGTCAGCAAGGGGAAGATGACCCAAGAAGATGCTGACGGCACTCTCGATCGAATATCAATTACAACAGAGCTCAATCACCTAGCCGACTGCTCGTTCGTAGTGGAAGCGGTTTTTGAAGATCTTCAGGTCAAAGAACAAATCTTCTCACAACTCGATCAGATCCTGCCACAAGCCGCGATAATCGCCACGAACACATCGTCGATGTCGATAACCCTTCTTGCTGAGTACACGAAACGCCCTGGCAAGGTAGTCGGAATGCACTTCTTCAATCCCCCACAGGTGATGAAGCTCGTTGAAGTTGTACGAGGATACAAGACCGACAATGACACCGTCGCAAAGACTATGGACTTGGCTCGGAATCTGGGCAAGGAGCCAATTGAGGTGAAAAAGGACACGCCCGGATTCATCGTCAACAGAATCCTCATACCACAACTACTGGAAGCTGTCCGTCTTGTCGAGGAGGGGGTAGCCACTCCGGAAGATGTCGACAAAGCAATCCGTTTGGGGTTGAACTCCCCCATGGGGCCCTTTGAACTGCAGGACTACACGGGAGTGGACATCGGTCTGAACGTGGTCGACCATTTCTACGAAGAATTCAGAAACGACCGCTGGGCGGCACCTCTCTCGCTACGAGCGTTGGTCAGGGCGGGGCGCCTTGGAAGGAAAACCGGGGCTGGCTGGTACGACTATCCATCCGATTCCAAATAACCTGCCGAAGTCTTCCGACCGTTCTGACAGCAGCTTCTCCCCAGTCGCCAAGGCTTGGCCCAAGACTTAAGGCAAAGGTTTTGCCGGCCGGTGACCCGCCCGCCTGGAAGGATTAAAGCCCTCGATCTTGTATGGCCACGATGTTAGAATCGTGCCATGCGAACCTCACCTCTGATAGGAAAGAAAGCGTGGTTCGGGCCACACCGCATCGGCTGGGGGCTCGGCCCCCGTTCGCCGGAAGGATGGATCTTGACAGCTGTGGCAGTAGCTGCAAGCCTAATCACCGCTTCGCGGTGGCCAAATCGTCCAGCGATTCGGCTCCTCCCGATAACCGCATACGTCGTTATCGCCATACTCAAGGGAACCTCTCCAGGTGGACCAAGGGAATGGCGCAAACTAGCTGGCCAGACCAGTTGACCTGGTGCGCGATAAGTTCCGCCATTGGGGTCGGGACTACATGGCGCCCGGAAGGCTCTACCACAAGGGGGCGAGGCCTTGGCACCCAGGTGCGGTTGGATAACGTTCAGGCCTGCCAGAGCATTCTCTGAGATCGAGGCATCTACTTCGGCTAGGGAGTTGGAAAGCGAAACACTTTGAAGTCGGAACATTTGGAGGGCCTCCCGCAAAGACGTGCGCAGTGGTACATCACAAGACCCCGCAGAACGTGAACCTCGACCTCAACTGAGAGGACTGCGGCTAAGTGATAATCGGCTGCAAAGATCCAGAAAGCACCGCACAGAGCATTCGGAGACGGGCATGAACCCAAATGCCGTTGCATTGCTCCCTGTTCTTCTAACCCTCCTCGGCTTCCTTGTGTTCTGCCTGGTTGACCTGATCCGGGCAAAGGAGGTACGCTATCTGCCAAATTGCGCGTTGGCACTGATCTACCTGGTTTCCGTGCCTTTGGGAGGCATCGTCTATCTCCTTGCAGGAGGCGCTCGACCTGCTGGGCCAACACCTGATCATGGACCTTCTGACAGGTATGAGGGGCTCGAAAGCGGCTGTAATATCGAGCCATGATCTTACTGAGATAGAGCAGAGATGTCACACCGTGGGAGTCCTCGACGAGGGCAAACTGATCTAACCGGGGCGCTGTCCGACCTATTATCATCCCACGAACGGCACGCATGGCTCATGGAGGTCCGCTCTCAATCGGCAGAGATAGTCACGATGCTCAAGGCGGCAGAGTGGAGGTCGACCGTTTCCGAACTTGTCCTGGAATCATGGAAATCTTCTACCATGACTCCGAAAGAGCCGATACGGAGCTGCCCAGGGTGTTGACAAACGGTGGAGCCCATCTTGTCTCCCTTGCTCAAGTCAAGCCCAACCTCGAGCAGATCCTTCTATCTTTGACCGGCGAGCAGTCCGCAAACGAGCCGAGGAGAGACTGATGGGAAGATGGAAGCTGCAGATCATCAAAATCTGGAAAACTCGAAGAATCATCGCGCTCATAGCGGTCTTTTTTATCGTCGGACTCCTGGACCCGATTCTTGTCCGCTGTCTCGCGCACTTGGTCGGAAGCAACAACGCCAACATCACGGTGACAGTCCCACCGCCGACACCCGAAGCTGCGCTCGCTCAATTTGGCAGGAGCATAACCAGCATAGGAACCCTGGTCACCGTGATGGTTGCAGCCGGGAGCTTCACGATCGACTCACCGCCCGCGCTGGCCGCCTTTTACCGAAGCCGCGCACGCAAACCAATGGATCTTCTTCTCCCCAGTCTCGTGACCGTCTATATGGCCACGTGTGTGGCGCTTTTCCTCGGGATCATCGCCGCCTGGTACGAGACCCTGCTCATCGGCCCGGTTCAACCAGGTCGCCTCGCCATTGGCTTCGGATTTTAGGCGCTCTGGACACTGCCTGCGATCGCCGTTGTCGACCTATGGTCCACTACGCTCCGAATCGTTTTGGCAATAGTGGCCCCGAACAGAGCCATTCTCCTTGGATCCAGCCTGATTAGCATGGTGCGAGTCCTCGCTCCACGGTCTCCCCCCGCAGTGTCGTCGAGCATCGGAGCCGTCGTGTCAGATGACACCCCGGGGTCACTTGACGGAGGTCGGCATCATCTCTGGAACAGGCGCCCTGCTTCTTCTTGCGACAGCCATAAGTCGGCTCGGAAAACGAGAGCCGTGACACTGCCGATGCGAAACAGCTGGACAACCCTGAACCTCCGGAACTACACAAATCTCCAGCCGACGGCTGTCTCAATTCGGCCTACGCAACCATGTAGTTGCCAGGGCTGAACTCTATAGAGACTGTAGAAGGCTTGGGCTTCCCTGGATGGCGGTCCTTTGCATGTAGTGTTTCATAGCCCTCAGACCTCCCAGCTCTTCTCCACCGCCAGCGCGCCCCGGACCTCCGTGGAGCATTTGCGGCATCACGATTCCATGTCCAGTTGATTCCCCCGCGCTAGAGCTGTCCACCACGAGAATCCGTCCATGCCATGGCGCCAGTCCGGAAATCAGCACCTTTGCAAGTGCTGTATCGGTGGTCACGATCGAGCCCACGAGACTTCCCTCGCCCAACGACGCCGCGTCTATCACCTCTCCGAAGGTCTGGTAGGGAAGAAGCGTGCACACAGGCCCAAAAACCTCAACCGAGTGGACCTCTGGGACAAAGACATCGTCAGCCCGTAAGAGCATCGGCGAGATGAAAGCACCCCGATCACCGTCGGCGCCCAGTGGCTTCACCTTGTTTGGATCCCCGAACGCGACCTGAGATACAGCCAGCAGCTTCTGCAGGTTGCTTCGAACCTCATCGCGTTGACCGAGACTGGCCAGCGGACCCATCTGAACAGTCAGGTCAGAAGGATTCCCCACGACGATCTCCGCAAGCCTGGCCGAGACCGCCTCGGCGACATCGTCAATAATCGACACAGGAACGAATGCCCTTCTGATAGCGGTGCATTTCTGGCCTGCCTTTATCACCATTTCGTCAACCAATTGGTTGACGTAGATCTCGAATTCGTCGTCCTCAGGTATGATGTCGGTACCGAGGATCGAGCAGTTAAGCGAGTCTGCCTCTGCGTTGAAAGCGACTGAGCGGCCGGTGACGACGTCGTGGCTTCGCAGAGCCTGTGCGGTGCTGGCGGATCCAGTGAACGAGACCGTATCCTGACTTGTGAGGCTCTCGATTAATCCGGTCGGACCGGCACACAGAAGAGAGATCGTGCCCTCTGGAAGTAGACCAGAATCTACGATCCTGCGGACGACGGCCTCGGTAAGGTATGCCGTCTGACTTGCGGGCTTGACTACCGATGGCATTCCCGCCAGAAATGCGGGTGCAAATTTCTCGAGCATGCCCCAGACCGGAAAGTTGAACGCGTTTATTTGAACAGCCACACCAAGCTTTGAGCTATAGATGTGCCTGCCACTGAAGGTCCCTCCCTTGCCAAGCGGCTCGATGTCCCCGTCGTAAAGAATTGTCTTTTCGGGCAGTTCTCGAGCAGCCTTGCTTGCATAGACCGCAACAGTTCCTATACCTCCGTCCACGTCGACCGCAGTGTCGCGCCGCGTAGCGCCCGTACGCAGCGAGATCTCGACGAATTCGTCGAGGTGGCTGAAAAGATACTTGCCTAAGTCCTTGAGAATCGCAGCCCTCTGAACAAAGGTCAACTTGCGCAGTTCAGGGCCGCCGATCTTCCTTGCAAACTGCAGCATTGCTGCCACATCCGGACCTGTCTTGGGAATACGTGCAACCTCCTCACCCGTGGACGCATCCATCAGAGGTGAGGTGTCACCTTGGCTTGTCTGCCACCGGCCCTGGCTGAAACTCTGGAGTACAGGTGTCATTTAACTCTCCACTCGCCTTGAATTAGGTAAATTGAGGCACTTTTTATGATCCATTACACATCGTCATAACAATGAGATATTTCGACATTGTAGTTGGCTCCACCATCGCTGGGCTGACACTCGGAAGTCAGAAGTAGCCATCCGCCACAAACTGACCTGCTTGTTCGCCCTCGGCGATGGCCGAGAAAGAAGGGCGTTAAGCTAGTCAAGCCCCTTTTGCACGGTCGATCCAACCATCGACTAGAGCTTTCCTCCCACGCGTTCCGCTCCGAGTGCACACGAATCTGCAGATCAGCGGTAGCGCGAGGTAGGATGGCGGGTACCGATCACAGGCGAATAACGCATCTGAAAGATTGGTCCTAGAATGTTGTGAAGTACAAATGATCCTGTCTTCCCTACTAGAAACATGCTGAAACGACCGCTAACTTATCTCGCAATCTTCCTTCCAATTCTTCTGCTCTCCGGCTGCGGTGCAACCAATTCCTCATCTCCAACGACGACCTCGACGGTGCGACCCTCAGCGACTACGTCGACGTCGATTCCCCCTTCAACAACGACCGTCAAGCCCACGACGACTACGACAGCGCCGCCTGAACCGAAGCATCCGCACATCTTTGTAATAGTCATGGAAAACCTGGGCTACAGGGCCGCGATGGCAACTCCACAGCTGAGCGGACTCGCGCACTCCTGGGCCTACGCCACGAACTACTACGCTACAACTCACCCATCGCTGCCCAACTATCTGTCCCTAATCGGGGGATCAACGTTTGGCATCTCATCTGACTGCGTCTCATGCTTCGTGAACTCCGCAAATCTCCCAACCGAGCTCAGCCAAAAAGGTGTCTCCTGGACCGCATATATGGAATCGATTCCAAACAGCTGCTACCTGTCGCCCTACGCCCCCAGTGGCCTCTACGCTGGCAAACATGACCCCTTCGTGTATTTCGACAACGTCAGGGCATCGACTTCGCTATGCGCGAATATAAAGCCGCTGAGCGAACTCACCCCTCGACTCAGTTCGTCCTCGGCAAGACTAGCAAGCTTTGTATGGATAACTCCGAACATATGCAATGACGGGCACAACTGCTCCGCCTCCACCGCGGGAAGTTGGCTGCAAAATATGGTCAGCCAGATCACTTCGTCTCCGGCTTGGAAGGACAACGGGGCTCTCTACGTGACGTGGGACGAGGGCAATGGCGGTGACTATCGCGGGCTGTCGTCCGCTGGCGCGATCACCCCTTCTGGAGGAGGAGGCCATGTTCTGACCCTTGTCATCGAACCTGGCCTCTCGGGCGGAGCCGTCCTGTCACAGCCAATGGACCACTACTCGCTGCTAAAGACCATCGAGAACAATTTTGGAGTATCGCAACTCGGACTCAGCGCAAATCAAAGACTGCCAACGCTTCCCTGAAGTGCGTGCTCTTGTCTCATTGCCAGATCCACGTCGAAACCTCCGACCAGAGTTCCTTTCACCAAATTCGCAGATCATGAACTTTTGGATGCATCTTCCAGCTCCTGTGAATCCTACGATCCAGCATGGATGCCACGGACCAATGGTTGCCGACTGGGCGGAAATGACAGCTTTTCACTCTCAGACACGTCGCCTTGAGAAAGCCCAAAGGGGCCGAAATGCCAGTGAAGAGACGGCCCGCACTGCAACGGAAAAGGTGTTGAAAGCGTCGAATATGGGCTCAAACTACTTCAATTTTCCCACTAACATTCAGCAGCTCCGAGCTCACATGGGATTCTGTCTCAATCTTCGAGAGAGCCATGCGCCTCTTCCGCGAACCACCGCTTTGCATGCTGTGCTGCCCACGATCTGGTTATGTGCCCCGTGAAAATCGACTTCAGGGCTTCTCGATGAGTCAGCGCGAAAAAGATGTGGCCGAGGATGACCACGACAATCGCAAAGGCCAAGACGTCGTGGACAAAGGTGGCTCCGGTTCGCCAATCCAGGGGGAAAAAGTTGAACCAGTGAAGTATGAACCCGGTTCCGAACATCACTACGATTGAAGAACCTATGAAAAGGGCGTTCAACTTCTGGCCCGGGTTGAACTTGTCCGACTCGACGAGGGGATAACGGCCAATCGAACGCAACCAGTTGAGCTCGCTTTGGGTCCATAGACCGAATCGACTGATATCAGCTCTGAAGCGTTTGCCCCATGACCCTGACATTGAGATCAGAAGGGGTACCGGAAGCAGGATACCTGTCCA
>JAJZIP010000077.1 GCA_021810525.1 Actinomycetes bacterium
CTTAGCCGCTGCTCGGCCAAACATATGCTTCGGTCGAAACCTTTTCTATTCACCAAGTACTCTGGACCAACTGCTCCTATCTTGAACACCTCTGGTGCAATCCGGCGATAAAATGCCCTCCGCGAACTCCCACCACTCTTGGGCCTAACCTCCCGCAAGCCTGTGGTTCCACGAACGGCACTTTGATGAGGAAAGGGCAATTGCGACCCGAGCGCCTCTAGCTTTGTAGCCGCTCGGCCAATGGATAGCTGCTCAGTTCTCGGGAGTGCCGCAAGCTCAGCTTCAGCTTCGGCCCGCCACTCTGCTTTCGGCACATCTACATGATAACAAATGTCTTATATCACGTACACAGCTGCACCAGCAGTCTCTTCTCCGCGGTCGATCGGGTATGAACGGGCTCTTATTTCTAAGAGCATCACAGCCAGTCTTGACACCGCACATCAGCGGAGTAGAGTTGGTGAACGTTCGCCCGTGACTGCACCTGAGAATCTCGATGCCGTTACGGGCGGGCGTGCATTGAACAGCCGAGCGTCCAAGGCTGCGGCATGTCGGACTTTCGATCTAACTCGCACCACAGCACACGATGCAACTCAAGTCGCAGGTTACCGGCCGTAGAGCGGAGACGGTCGATGTATCTCGGCGAGATGCCACCACCAACTGATCCGCCTTTCTAGAAGACGGTCGACACTGTAGCAAGCGGGACCCTCGTAAAAGTTGAGGGAGAGCAGGAAGAGGAAGACTATTGCGTAAATAATCGCCGTACCAATGTCGGTAGCACCGGAAGTATACGGACCGCCGAATCCCTCGGCCGTTGCCCAGATGAGCACGCTGAAGGTAGCAGCTGAGATGTAGGTCAGTTTGCGAGCAAACCCGGTAATCAGTGCCGCTGCTATGAGTGTCTCGACTATGGCCACCAGGTAGGCGAAGAACATGGCATTGGGATGCTGGAGGTTGATCCAAAAGCTGAACCAGGGATGGAGCCATCCAGGCTGGCCCTTGGCCGCACCCATGAGCATGCTCATATAGTCGGCACGGAAACCAGGTAGCCACTTGAGTATGGCATCGATCATCCAGATAACCCCGAAGAGGATCCGTAGGGCATCTTTTGGCCATGGCGGCGCACGCCGATCCATCGGAGCCACTGGGCTTGTAGTGATAGCCGGTTCTGTCATTGTACAACTCCTTTCTCGAAAAGGTCTATGTCTCGATTCCTTGCCTTATGGTGGGCCGATTCAAATTGTAATCCATCTTTTACATTCCACCTCAGGTAGGTAGGGTCACTATGTATAGCCTTTACCCTTTCTCCGTTTGACTGTTTCTTTTGGGTGCGGGTGAATACACGTAGGTGCTGATGCTGCCTGGCTGGCGACAGCTTCAGAAATCGGGTTTCGTTCGTCAAGTACGAAATTGACGCCGCTCGATGCGACGGAGTATCTCTTGCAAGTCCGGTCTCTCTGCCAGCCGTTTCAACTCACTCGCCAAGTACTGCTGGAGCGATTGCCCCTGCTGCTCAGCTTGGATTTCCTCGCGGGTGGGTCTTCACCGTCCCGGGCCACAGCAGCACGTGGGGTTCGGTGAACACGGGTGAGGTGCTGTACGTGATCGGCCAGTCGCTGATATTGATCGGGGCGATCATCTCGCTCTTCGCACCGTCGCTGGGCCACGTGCAAGACGAAACGGTGGAAGCGACCCATGGTCCGGTCGCGGGTCCAGACGTTAGCCGCAGCTCGAACCCGTCAAGTCCGAGCAGTGCTTCAGCCAACGAAGTAGGACTGTTCATAGTTAGGGGCTCTCCTTATTGAAGTCTTTGAACAACCTCAATTATGGCAGAGTCCCTAACCCTTTTGTCGATTCTCTACTACGGCACTCCCCACTTGGACGCGAATAGCCGGCACAGCTGAACGGGGTTTGCTCCGGGTTTCACCAGAGAAAACCCCTGAGAATCAAAACCGCCTATTCGTCAAAGATGTCAAAGATGTAGCCAATACCTCGCGCCGTGCGAATGTAACGTGGACGCTGCGGATCGGGCTCGATCCTTTGGCGTAACCGCCGGATATGGACGTCAAGGTTCTTGTTGGATCTTTGCCCTGATGCCCACAGCCGCTCGATGAGGATCTCACGACGTACGACTCGGCCAGCGTTAGCCACGAGCAGAAAAAGGAGATGAAGCTCCTTCGCCGGCATGAGCAGCCGCTGGCTGCCCACCCGCACCAAGTTGGCACCAAGGTCAACTTCCACGTCCTGGGCCCGCGCCACCAAGGGTTCTTCGCCCAGATGGAAATCATCGACAGCCAACGGTACTCCTGCCGTGCTCGACATCAGATGTGAACCTCCTCCGCAGAGGACTCTTCAAGGGCTAACCCTTTCGGCTCGGGAATAGCGACAAGTGTAAGCAGGACTCCAATCACTGAAACCCCCGCCATGAGACCCATCACCCCAGATAGATGGATCGTCTTGAGCAGAGTCGGGACCAGCAGCGCACCAATGAACGCACCCATTTTGCCACCTGCGGCCGAGATGCCGTCTCCCATGCCTCGGATCGAGGTTGGGAACACTTCACCTGGCAAAACAAACGTCGTCATGTTCGCACCAAACTCCGTAAAGAAGTAGCTGACTCCAAACAGCAAAAGGAACAGCACCGCATTCTTGGCCACTCCTGGAATGACCGCGATTGCCGCAAATGCCATCGCCATGACCAGAAATCCCAACCACTGGATCACCTTGCGCCCGATCCTATCCATCAGACCAACTGCGAGCCAGTATCCCGGCACAGCAAAGACCAAGAAGATGCCACCGGCAATCAAAATGTTGTCCAGCAGTGTCGCGTGGGGCTGCAGTGCCTTCAAGATCAAGGGGCTAGATACCGAGTTGCCATAGAACGCGATGTCCATGAGAAACCAAGTTCCTGCAGTGCCGACGAGGCGGAGCAGAAATGGCTTTTGCCAGAGTCTGGCTCTATAGGCTCGCCTTATCTTCGGTGCTGTGGAGTTTTGCACAACGGTTGGCATCTGGCCGGTAGTCCAGCGTACCGTTTCCGCCGTTGTAGCTACGTCTCCCTTGATCGCCATGGTATAACGCGGAGTTTCGCGTATCTTTCGACGCAGATAGACCACCGATGCAGCTGGAATAGCACCGAGGGCAAGCATGAGCCTCCAGGCCAAAGCATGAGACACTCCGCTTCCAAGAAGGATTGCAGCCACGGCTGGTCCGGCGAGCAATCCAAATCCCTGCATGGCGAAAACAGTGCCAACGAGCCGTCCTCGGTTCTTCTGATTGGCATACTCTGTAGTGATTACGGCCGACGTGGCGTAGTCGCCCCCGACACCGATACCTACGAGTATCCGGCACGCGAATAGTACCCCAAAGTTGGGTGAGAATGCAGATGCAATAGCTCCTACTACGAGCAGAATGATTTCGATGCCATAGACCGCTTTCCGGCCAAACACATCCATGAGCCTGCCGAAAATTAAGGCACCGACTACTGCAGCCAGCAGTGAAATCGAGTTGAGCAGAGAGAGCTGCGAAGTTGACAGATGAAAAATCGGAGTAAGAATTGCAGTAACGGTACCAATGATGAACAAGTCATAAGCATCCGTGAAGAAACCCATTCCTGCGGTCAGTACCGTCAACCAGTGCTTACTGTTGATCGGGGCATCATTCAACGGCTGATAAAGCTCAGTAGTTGAAGTTACGTTTGTTGCCAAGATTTGCTCCTTATGTCGAGCTGTCAAATACTGTCAAATAGTGGTCCTATACAAACATTCGTATGACAACTACAACTATCAGTATGGTCTTGCCGAGTAAACCAAAGGTGGCTGACTAGTTGCGACACGGTGAACACTTGGTGAACAATTCGTGAACCATTGGAGATGCAATCAGTGGTTGCCCGCCACGTGCATGAGCGCCGGCTTCGGTCTACTACCGTGACAACCTGGATGTCATGCGCCGACACCTCAAAGACGAGAGCGTAGACCTCGTTACTTACTAATCACTGCATAAGTTCCTGAATATCCTGGTGACAATGTAGTAGAGTTCTTTTGGTGAACGGCAAGCGGGCAAAAATGCTCAAAGCTGATGAGCAGATCAGGGTAAGGCGCCATGCGGTAGAGCAAGTAACCGAAAAGGGAGCCAGGGTAGAAGATGTTGCAAAGCTGTTCGGCTATGGACGCTCCAGGGTTTTGAGGTAGGTGCAAAAGTACTCACAAGCTGGCCTGAGCGAGCTGATCCGGAGGTTCCGATGGCTCCGCGCGACCCGGGGTGGGGGTAGCCGTCGTGGCCGTGACGCTGACGGCCGCCTCGTGCAGAGGAAGCAGCCCTTCGGCGGCGGTGAGCGGGATCCACAAGATCAAGCATGTCGTGATCATTTTCCAAGAGAATCGGTCCTTCGACTCCTACTTCGGAACCTACCCGGGAGCGACGGGCATCCCGATGAGTAACGGTGTCCCAACCGTCTGCGTTCCCGACCCGGCTACGGGCCAGTGCGTCAAACCGTACGCCGACCACGCCGACAGCAACGGTGGCGGTCCCCACAATGCCGTCAACAGCACCGCCGACATCAACGGCGGTGCGATGAACGGCTTCATCTCCCAGTCGCAGAAGGCGAAGAAAGCCTGTGCGAACGTGACCAACCCAGCTTGCACCCAAGGTCCGACGGCCATCGATGTAATGGGGTACCATACGCAGAGCGACATCCCCAACTACTGGTCCTACGCCCAGCACTTCGTGCTCCAAGATCACATGTTCGAGTCGGTTCACTCATGGAGCTTCCCGTCGCATCTGTACCTCATTTCGGGGTGGTCGGCCACCTGCACGAACCCGCAGGTCCCCTCTACCTGCCAGAGCGCGCTCGATCCGGTCGACCGGACCGTCAGCAATCCCACGCCCTTCGGCTGGACCAACCTCACCTACCTCCTGGCCAAGAATCACGTGTCATGGGGCTGGTACCTTGACCACGGGGCCATCCCGACCAACACCCCGGTTACCAGGATCCCGGCCGCGGCCACCGCGACCATGGCTCTCTCGACGACCGGAACCGGCACCGCCGGTGCCAAGGCCACGGCGAGGAAGGGTGTCGCGAAGAAGAGCACGTCCACCCGGGGCGTACCGGAGATCTGGAACGTGCTGCCCGGCTTCACCGATGTCGGTACCAAGAGCGGCTCGGTCCAGGACTTGACCGCCTTCACCGCCGCCGCCACGTCGGGCACGCTGCCGGCGGTGTCGTGGGTGTTGCCCAACGCCTTCGACAGCGAGCACCCGCCTGCCCTGGTGTCGGTCGGCCAGTCCTACGTCACCGGCATCATCAACTCGGTCATGGCCAGCCCGGACTGGAAATCGACCGCCATCTTTCTTACCTGGGACGACTGGGGCGGTTTTTACGATCAGGTCGTTCCACCCACCGCCGACGCTCTTGGCTATGGCATCCGGGTGCCGGGCTTGGTCATCAGCCCGTACGCCAAAGCCGGTTACGTCGATCATCAGACGCTCAGCTTCGACGCCTACCTAAAGTTCATAGAGGACGACTTCCTGGGCGGGGCACGCCTCAACCCGAAGACCGACGGCCGGCCCGATCCCCGACCGACCGTCCGCGAGGACGCCGCCATCCTGGGCAATCTGGTGAACGACTTCAACTTCTCCCAAACTCCCCGGAGGCCGATGCTGCTCCCGGTCAACCCGACCACCACCCTCACCTGCCCGTCGGGCGCGGCCCCCGGAGCGAGGGGAGCCTGTCCGGGCATCGCGATCAGCGGCTCCGGCTGAGGACCGCGTGCGATCCGCGGCACATCAGCGCAGAGAGGAGACATCGAGCAGGTACGCTCCCTATGGGCCGTTAGCTCATCCGGTAGAGCAGGGAACTTTTGAGAGCCCGGATTCCGAGTCTCTTGAATTCCTCGCAGATCCACCGGTACCCCCAGGTCGGATTCTCACGAGCCAACCGGACATGGAGGGAGGCGCCTACCCTGGCGCAACGAAAGTCCCTCCCCATTATTCAATCTAGGAACATCACGAATCATGTCTTACGCATAGCAACATGGGACGGGACACCGGCCCCTCCTTGAACGAGTTACAACCGTTCACGAAAGATTGCCCTATCTACCTAGCCCCTTAATCCGGATTTGCTGTACGAATTCAGTGGAATACTCAGAAAGACCTCACGATTTTTAGAGGCTCGGATGTCCGTCCCCGGGCAAAGTTTGGGACAAGACTTCCTACGCCGCGACCTGCCAGAAAAAAAGTGCTTGGACTTCCGAAATGAGAGACAGTCGCCTGGTTGACGTTGTGACAAAACGCCACAAAACCCCCGACACACACGAGAAGAGCCATTTGGTGACTTGCCCCCACTCTTGACGTCTGCTCGAAACATAGTAGCATTGCCATTACCTATGTTATCTAGTAATGACATTGCGTTCCTGCGGCTCCAACTAAAAGCAGGCCTTTTCCAACGGCTTGTTCTTAGCTCGCGTGCAGATGCGCCCATCATTGACGACAGAGCGGCGCAATGGCAACGACTACAGCTGCGGCCAAGATGCCCGTGGTGATTCCAATTAGGGGGAAAGGTGTTTGGAGAACATCCATTCTTGGACGACGCTGAGAGGAAATCGCTTCAGCTTGAGGCGCTGCAATGAAACGTTCCGCAATATTCTTTAGTGCTTTCGTCCTTGCACTCCTATTTGTGCCAGTGCTTATCCTGCTCCTACATGCCCGCTCGGTACCCGAGTTGCTGAAGTCGGCGTCCAGCATTCGTGCAATAGAGGTGACCCTGACATCCGGTGTAGTCGCGTTGGCAATTGACATTTGTTTAGGCATGCCATTGGCTTGGGTTCTCGCTCGCGTGCTGCGGCCACGCTGGGGCCGAATTTGGGCAACACTGCTGGTCATCCCGCTATTGATGCCGCCACTGGTGCTTGGACTGGTCTTGGCGTATGTTGTCGGGCCAGCCAGTCCTTTCGGCAGTTTGGTGAGCTTGTTGAATACGTTCCCAGGTCTTGTCATAGCCCAAGTCTATGAGTCCCTGCCTTTTTTTGTCCTTACCGCCTGGGGCTATCTTTCTGCAATACCCACGACACTCGAAGAAGATGTGTGGGTGTTAGGCAAGAATCCTTGGCGGGCCTTTTGGTTCGTGACATGGCCCATTGCGCGTGCAGGCTTCGCTGTCGCCGGAGCGATGGCCTGGGCTCGGATAGTGGGGGCTTTTGGCGCCCCCATAATAGTCGCATACCATCCCAGTGCGTTGCCGGTCGCCATTTGGATCAAGCTGGAAGAACTGGGGTTGCCAAGCGCGCTCGGATTGGCAGTATGGCTAGTCATCGTAACCTTGCCATTGCCCGTATGGCTCAATTGGAGGTTCAGCCGTGTTCGAATTGAGCGTTGAATCCCCAGCTCGCGTCCGCGGCGCATTTAGTTTGGCACCAGGTATGCACGCGGTAGTCGGTGCTTCCGGTGCCGGAAAAACCTCCCTCTTCCGCTTGATAGCCGGCCTCGATCGGTCTCCAAAGCTGACGACCCACTGGGAAGGGAAAACCATCGACACAATACCGACTCACTTAAGATCGACGGCATACGTTCCGCAAAGGCCTAGCCTCATCCCCCATCGCACGATAGCACAACAGGTTGAGTGGGTCGCCGCAGACCAATGCGGATCATGGACGCAATGGATTGACATTCTTGGTCTTCGGCTGCACTGGCTTCGCTACCCGGGGGAGCTGTCTGGAGGGGAGCAACAACGCGCTGCCCTCCTGCGAGCTTTAGCTGCCGACCGAGCAATTTTACTCCTCGACGAAGCGCTATCGCAGATCGATCCGCCGCATCGCCTGACCATCTATAGGCAACTTAAATCGATGCTTGCACCAGGACGCATATTGCTGTTTTCAACCCATCACTGGAACGAGGCCGAAACGTTCGCCGAAGCGGCGCTATTCATCGACCACGGCGAAATCTCCGGTCCCATGAAGATGCTAGATGTCGCTCCAGTAAATTCGGAAATGGCCGCCATTATGGGATACATCGGGTCGATCCCTACGACACAAGGGTTTCTGCTGATTCACCCTCGAATGATCTCCCTTGACACTCTAAGCGAAGAGGAATTTGTGATACCAGGAAAAGGCCGACAACAGAGAATCAGTCCGACCGCCGCTGCATACCGGTTTGAACCTTCTGGCTCAGATGCAGGCTGTCTCATCTGGACGGGCACACCGAGTCCCGGGAAAGAAGACTTTGACAGCATTACTGTTTGTCGCCCGATATTTGCGAGCTTTCCATTCGAGAGTATCGAAAATAATTGACGGATAGAAAGTGTAATGCTAACCTCACCTACGTACTGGGTAGGCGACGTTCTGAGGGGTGTCAATCTTGGGTATCTCCGGTATTTCTTTCAAAAGTATTCTGCTGGGAATGTTCCTGGCAGCAGCTCTGGCTGGATGTGGAAGCACCGCTTCTTCGCGCTCAACCGGCTCAAGTGCTAGCCATCCGACATCTTCGGTGTCAGGCACTGCCAACGTAGCCTATGCGGGATCTCTTCAAAACGTCAACGAACTCAACGTCAGTCCAGCGTTCAGCAAAGCCACGGGGTATAAATACCAAGGGAAAGGCGGCGGAGCTATGGGGATGGCCCAGGAGATCAAGTCGAAAACGATCGCTCCGAATGTCTTTGAGAGCATTGGGTATGCCCCGGTTCAGCTCATTGAACCCAAGTTGACTTCATGGGCAATTGCGTTTTCTTCGAGTCCCTTGGTAGTGGCATACAATCCAAACAGCAAATATGCGATGGAACTGAACGCCATGAAATCAGGACAGAAGCCGCTCGCGGATTTGTTTACCCTCATGGCTCAGCCTGGTTTTCATCTAGGACGCACCAATCCCAATACCGATCCACAAGGGCAAGCCTTTTACGAAATGGTAGATCTGGCTATAAAGAAATATCACCTGCCCTCAAGTTTGATGCAAGAAATCCTCGGCCCGGTTGACAATTCTCACGAAGTCTACTCAGAGACTGGCATCCTGTCTCTGCTCCAGTCCGGCGGCTTGGACGCTGCAAGCGCTTTTCTCCCAGAAGCAGTACAACGGCACTTAGACTATATTTCCCTGCCGATATCACTGAATTTCTCATCGCAAGCAGATGCCACCACGTACCAGACGGCAACGGTTCATTTAAGCAATGGATCGGTTGTAAAAGGGGCTCCTTTGACCATCGACATCACCACAGTAGGCACCCCCACCCCAGCGGCCGTGTCGTTCATACACTTCATCTTGGGGACTCAGGGCCAGGCTATTATGAAAAAGGCCGGCTATCCTACGTTCTCGCCAGTAGTCATTGGCAATCAGCAGGCAGTACCCAACGGCATACTGACCACCGGCTAAGGATTCCGAGGATAGGAGGACACTACCAGAATGGGTGAATTATCCACAGCCTTTGGTGCGGCTTTGACCAGCTTACGACGTCAGCGAGGCTGGTCGCAAGCAGCCCTCGCGCAGGCTGTCGGCGTATCGAGGCAAACCATCATTGCCATAGAGCAAGGAGAGCAGGAGCCACATTTGGGATTGGCGGTAGCCTTAGCTGAGCGTCTGCAGGTCTCCTTAGACGAACTGGTGCGTACTAACGATCACGAACCGCCTCGTCGCCCTGACCTTTGGGTCGAAGGTGAACCGCCCCAATATCCCACTCCGGTCGTCTGGAGCCGGATGCAGGGTCGCCTTGTGGCTGCACGATGGACGTCACTGACTACTCCTACGGTTGTCGATGCCTGGTGGGATCCGGACCTCGACCTTTTGACGCATCTGCCGAGTGCGCGGCCCCCCGAGCGAGTCATCTTTGTAGCAGGGTGCGATCCATTTTTGCCGTGGCTTAAAGCCCAGTTTGAATCTAAGGTGCCAGGAATGAGCCTGGAAGCGTTGCCTTTCTCAAGCAAGCGGGCATTGGCTGCCCTGAGAGATGGAACCATCCACATGGCCGGCAGCCATTGGTACGACCCCTTGAGCGGCCGGTACAACCAAGTATCGTCATTCTTTCCCTTCCCAATCCGCCAGTTGCCGTATCTTCATTGGCAGGAAGGGGTGATTCAGCACCCTGACGCAGAAGTCCCACAACAGTGGGCCATAAGAGAGCCAGGGAGCGAAGCTGCAGCCCTGTGGCAACGTTGTCGCACGTCCTCCATAGAATCAAACCAAGTCCTGACATTTTCTCGGCACGAGGAGATAGTGGAATACGTAGCAGACCATCCAACAGCCGCCGGGGTGACTATTGGAGCTTTGGGCACCTTGCATGGGTTAGTTTTTACGCCTTGGGCCGACGAGGAATACGTATGGTGCATCCGTGCTGCGGACGAAACTAGCGAGTGGTTTTCCCCACTTGCAGCGATACGTCAGGCTCCCACTCTCCGCAGACTCTTTGAACCAATGCCGCATATGGAGCTCTGGACTGCAGACCACGTGAGCTAGCCTCAAGGCTCAGAAAGGTTTGGGCTCTCCAGAGTTGACAGATCCAAATAAGTGAAAAGATTAGCAGAGACAAAGATAACAAGGCAAACCACTTTCGGCCTGCCAGAACAAGATGCTCGTGCAATTACTGGTTTGAAGCAATCATGTTTTGGAGAATGAGTGTGAATTGTGCTCTACTACCAAAGTCATGAACGCCTTACCAACTACGGATCGGTCGACTGGAGTACCTAAACTGGAGATGACATGGTTCGGAGTGCCCGGACAATTTTCCCTGCCTGCGGTTCATCAGCGTACAACCCCCGGTCTCGCTCCACCCCCCCTATAGACCGTAGACCGGGCAACTCCAAAGAACTCGGCCAACTCTGCAGTAGTGTGCTCCCCAGCCTGATAAAGGCTTACCAGATTCGCCTGCTGCTTTGGCGAGAGCTTGGGCTGTTTCCCCCGCAGCCGTCCTTTGGCCTTTGCAACTTTCATTCCCTCTTTGGTCCGGGCGCTAAGCAAGTCAGCTTCAAACTCCGCAACCATTGCCAGGACATTGAAGAGCAACCGTCCAACGGGATCCGTTGGATCATGGACAGATCCACCGAGATTGAGCCGAATTTCTCGAGCGAACAGTTCGTCGGAAATGTATTTGGCATCGCGCACTGAGCGTGCTAGACGGTCAAGTTTGGTCACAACGAGCGTGTCGCCACAGCGGCAGGCGGCCAAGGCCTCCCTGAGTCCTGGGCGCTCCCGATTGCGTCCGGTGAGGCCGTGGTCGACGTAAATCCGGGTTTCATTCACTCCCAAGGCCTTTAGCGCTTGGGTCTGAGCTGTGAGGTCTTGACCATCCGTAGAACAGCGCGCATAGCCGATAAGCAGAGTTTCCATATGTATCTTTTAGCGCAGCGTTGTAACACACATCAGCGGGCGGGTCTTACGGGACGGAAGAATCCCTGGTCGGCTTGATCCAGAGCGGGCAGTATGGGTGTTCCAGTGAACGATCGGCTCGCGGGACAGTGTTGTAGATATTCGGAATCAAGATTCGTCCTCCACAGGCACTGGCCGATATCCTGTGTCCTTGCAGACGAAAGACGCCGAGAGTTCAAAAGGCAAAATTGATTTGTTTTACTTCGCGTATGGTCTTTTGAAACGACCAGGCAGCTACGGCAAATAGGAGGACTACTGCCAAAAAGAAGCCGGCTCCAAGAGTATGGAGGTTGTGTATGTGAAAAGGAGTGACCACCGAAAGTGCATTCAACGTAGCGGGAAACGCAATTCCGAGCGTCCCGACGATAACGAATCCTACGCCCGAACCCACTAAAGTCCGTACGCTCATCATCCTTGCCAAGTACGCTTTTGCCTTGTCCCCGAGTTTACGATTTTGCATCCATTTGCCAAATACCGAACCGAACAACACCTGCATCACCATTGTTCCAAGTCCAAAGAGTGCTCCCGGGACCCAACCCACATAGCCGTTTGGCATTTCAGGAGCCAGGACACTGTAAATAATGACTGCAAAGGCGCCCACTCCCCAACCAGCTATGAAACCGTGTACGAGAGGCAAATACCAGCGCAATTCGTCAGGCACTACGTCCAAGGTTGAATGATCTTGCTGCTTGCGAAACCGAGACTTGATGTCTCGAACATTTAGGTGAAAAGGGTGGCCCCTATGCAGCGCGTGGAGACCTGACAGCACCATCACCGCCCCAACCACAATGTAGATTTCGTAGTTCCAGCGAAGTGCAGCCTGAAAAGCGGTTAAGGCAAAGAAGGCCAATTCCGAGGCAATTGCCCTTTGCAAAGTGAAAGCCAGCGAAAAAAGTAGCCCTACCCTGCGTCCACCTTTGGACGAGTAACTACCAACCGAATACGAAAAAGTGATTGGCCAGGTGTGCTCATCGGGAGTAGCCCCATGCACCATCCCCAGAAGGAAAGCAGTGAGTAGTGCCAAAGGAATTGAAGAACGACCAGTATTGAAGAGATTTATGGCTGCGAAAATCACCGGTGTCCTCGCTACGGATTACCTAATCAGAATGATAACCATTATCCTAGCTTGAATAAGTGGCATTCTCACGTCGTACGACATTTGGGGCAAACTCCTACCACGTCGAAAGTGTGAGATACGTCAACGTAGCCGTATTGCTTGGCCACTTTGGCCGCCCAAACCTCTGCGGAATCGCTTTCGATGGCGACGGTGGCTCCGCAAATACGACACCGGAGATGGTGATGGTGGGTGTCTTCTTCGCAAACCCGATAAATAAGTTCTTTGTCTGCGCTTAGGATGCTCGTCACCGATCCGAGCTCCACTAGCCCCTGCAGATTCCGATACACCGTCGCAAGACCAATCTGCGCACCCCTAGCTATGAGGCGCCTATGTAACTCCTGAGCGCTCACAAATCCACTCTCCCCAAGCAAAGCATTGTAGATGAGTTTGGTTTTGGAAGACTTCTTGGAGCTTGGTTCGATAGACAAACTCAGATAACCTCTACTTCAAATCGATTTACCCATAAAAGTGATTTTACTTCACTGAAACACTCGAACTTGCGCGACTTTGGTACAGAGCGTGGGTCTAACCTTGGTCTCTCTGGCTCTATTGGTTGATGACCGGGGGCTTCCTATCTATAGCCGTATATATCCCGGAAATCAGTCAGAGCCGGAGACACTTGATGATGTGCTCACAAGCATCAAGGACCTTCTAAAGCTGGGACTCTTTAGAGAGGACCTTCCTGGCGTTGTCATGGACAAGGGCATTGCCACCAAGAACAACGTGGCATTGGTCCAGTCCTACGGGTTGCCGTACCTGGTGATAGAAAGATCCGACTCTGCCAAGAAATACCTAGACAGCTTCAAAGAGGC
>JAJZIP010000078.1 GCA_021810525.1 Actinomycetes bacterium
CCTTCATCACTGTATTTGCGTTTACTGCAGTCATCTTGACAACTTCACTAACGGAGGGAAGGTGGTCTCCGACTTCCAGGCGTCCAGCATGTAGGGAGTCTTTTACCTGTTCAACTATCTGGAGAAAGGGAGGGACTCCTGTGGTTCGGTCTATTGAGTAGTTGAGTTTCCCCTTCGCCATACCCTTACTATAGTAGAGGACTAAGCGTGAAACAGCAATTTTATGAGATTTCTTGATAAAGGGTCTGGAATCGCTATCTCAGCAACAAGACTCGTTAGAGACGAGCAAACAGCCCTGGAAAAGTTGGTTATCCGGAGCTTGGAATTACGAACTCATATCAGTTGGCTTTGCGGCTTGACAGAACTCTCTTTGAAAATGTGAAGCAGCGGAGCTATCAAAGGTCCCAGTAAATCCTTACCTAATCAGGATCTTACTGAAACGACTTTTTTCAAAGTCTCTTCCATCTAGGGATGCTACTAACACGGATTTTGATACGCGTCAAGCAAATAGGACAGTTCGGCTGAATCGTGGCATGGAGGAAGATATTGCCCGTTTGAGTGAGGAGATTCTCAAACAATGCGCACCTCAACTAGGCGAAAAGTTGTGGAAATAATGGCGAAGTGTCGAGCGACGGTGGTGCCTGACGGTCGATTTTGGCTGACTCAGATCGATGGTGTCGGTTTTCTACCCAGGCGCGTATTCTGCGTGAACTGGATGAGATGGCGAAGGACCTCATTGAGCTGATGACTGGTGGCGATCCAACTGAGTTTAGTTAGAGTATTCGTCTTCCAGCCGAGGTTCAGAAGCATCTCCGTCGTTCTGAAGATAGATCGAATTCGCTTCAACGAACTTCCGCTAGTATCAAGATATTGCAACGATGCTGCTTAAAGATGACCTTGGAAAGATTCATGCAACCAGGTGATACAAGACAGCGTATGATGCAAACGCTTTGTTGGGTCGGCGGCGCTAAATTGCCTAGCTCTGAAGCAATGCAATGCTTCCGGCTCGGAAATCTAATATCGATTCACATTCCCGGAGTTGTGAGAGAGTGAAATCGGGGTCGAGCGACCAAGCCAAGTAGCGATCTTGCGAATTAGACAGCTTGTCGTAAAAAAATAAAAATGCACCTCTTTCTCGTCTTGTACTTTATGCATGAGGCATGGAGCCATATACGATTTCCCAGAGTTGGTCTCATGTTGCTCAGGCGATAAAGTGGCTGGATTGAAAAGCGGCTGGATACCAAAGCGCGAAGGCTGAGGAGGCAATAGTCTCAAAATATCTCTAGGACCTACTACGATGAGACGTGATTGATCATTGGCCCACTGATCGAAGAGCGCTGGCGGCTCGCCTACTTTCATCCCAAAACCATAGTTCTGCATGCCTTCTGATTCAAAGATTTGATTCTCGGATCCCCGACTTTCATCAATCATAATTTTCGACAGTGTAGAAAACGGATCAAAATTCAGATTTGATTCATCGAAACCCTTCGCTCTGATAATCGATCGCATTCGCTCAAGGTGCGACACAGTTGTGTACGAAAGAAAGGCAAGACACCTCTTGTACTGAGAACCAATTATCCCAATATATTCTTGTGGAATATCCCTATATCTTTGCGAATTCTCAAAAAAAGCGAAGAACTCTACGTCTAGGACCCCAATACATCTAACTTTCGAATCGGAGACAAAGAAGGAATTCTGAATTCCCTCCATACTCCGATAATAATCTGGGTTGCCTTTCAAAAGCACATTGTTGGGATTCATCTCGAGCTACCCAGCTAACTAAAAGTAACTATGAACGGAGAGCTTCAATTAGAGTGTAGGTATCAGTTCTTCATCAACCCGAAGTAACTTGACCATCCAAAATCTCTCCTCTTTTCTACTCCGAGTGGTTGCAGAACCTAAATTAACCTCTGCTCCTCTCGAGCTTCTTTTCTCTCAATCTTTGGGCTGATATTCGGCAAGCCGCCCAGCAGCACGGGGCCGGTCATATATTTGAATAGTCTGGAAGTATATGTATAGCGCCTGTGCTCCTGGTCGATGAATTTCGTGCAGGAGACCCGCCTCCGAGAAGCTATTGAGAGATCTATAGAGATTCTGCGGTGGCTTTTAGTAACGCTAAAATCTCCTGCCCGTCTGCGTCCGTCGAGTCAGTTCCACATGCCCGGGGCGAGTGTCGTCCATGACTCTCGTGACGGGGGTGGCGCCATCGAGTTCATCGAGCTTATAGGTCATGACAAAGTAGTGTTCCGGTCGGTCTTTCAAGCCCGGCTGTGGCGCAAATAGAGAGTACCGAATGCGTTGATTAGGGATCACCTCTTCGACTTTGCCCCATTGTTCGTATATCTGTCCCTGCCACTGGCTACGGAAGTGGATTTCACTGCCGACTCGCCAATCAGTAAAGAGTTCACTGCCGTATTGCCATTGCTTGACAAGCTCGGGTTCAGTGAGGGTCGCCCACACATTGGCAGCCGTGGCCTTTATTGTCACCCGACTCGTGTGCTTCACCATGTTGCAGTTCCCCTTTATTATGGAAAATAAATGTGCCTCAAGCTGGTGATATGTTAACTGAACCACCCGATCTAGCCACCAGAGCTTGTTTGAAAGTCTGATTGACTCCACCTCTAATATAGTTCCTCATGCCTATCGTGGATAGCGTCTTTGAATTGCGGGGGCTTTGCCATAGGGAGGATCAAAACGTTGTTATATCTGGTCAGCCTGCTCTTATGTGGTAGGGATAATGAGGCTCGAACTTACGATCTTTTGCTGGTGTGGAATTCAATTGAGTCTTACCGTTTTCAGTTCTTCCTTTGATTGAAGTCGCAAACCAATCAATATCATGCTATATGAAAGTCACCATCTGAACTTATACTGCTAGCGAGGGACGTTTGGGTCGCCACATGGAACAATCAGTGTTGTTGTGGCGAGCTGATCTTCGACTTCCTTTCAGCTGGCAACGGGCACGGGAAGGCGTACTGAGGTGGCATCTCCGGAAGGGCTGGCCGAGCGTTCAGCGCCGCTGCTACCCCCCGGCAGCGAGGCTCTGCATGCCTTTGTCTGCCAAACTCCGCCGCACCATTTCCCCAGTATATAGACCTCACATTCCCACACTCACTGCTCTCATTCAGAGCGGCAGACTGGGTGCAAAACTAAGTGTGTTGAGCAAATTGTTCTAGCTAAAAATGGCTGCGGGTCCGAGAACCATAGAACCTTGATGCCCGTCCGGACCAACCAAGTAGATTATCCGGCAGAATAACCTGGCTGCGGATTCTGAGATGTTGCATGTTTATGTTGAGCCGCTTGTACACTTTCTAGGAACTCTTGCATTATGGCTACTTCGTCTTTGAGTGATCGGAGTCCCTCATCTGTGAGAGTGATAGTTGTTCTCGGTCGTTTCCCAACAAAGGTTTTGGTAATTGTAACCAGTCCAGCCTTTTCGAGTACTTCGAGATGTCGAGAAAGGTTCCCGTCCGTCAATTTCGTAACCTGCTTTAGCGAGTTAAAGCCAAAAGTTCCGGATTCATTCAGGGTTGCAAGGATAGCGAGCCTACTTTTTTGATGGACGATGTCCGAAATTCGCTCTAATGGCTCGCTGGAGTTTCTTGCATTTTGAGTTGTCATCCTGGAACTGACTTTCCGGCCTTACCTAGAAGGTCGCGGCCTAATCTCTTAACATACATGAATTTGCTCGAATGAGTTCTAAGAAATATCACTATGGATGCCACCAAAAGGAATATGGCCCAGAAAGTATGTATTTCAACCTGAGGTGAAATCTGCAGTCCTCCAAATGTGTCCCCTATCAGTCGAAACTTAGTACTCGGTCCAGCGAAAACAAGAAAAGCACCGCCGACAATCATCATGTCAACAGAACCCTGCATGGCAGCCCAAACACAAATCGAAAAGGCTAAGCCCATGAGATAGCCCGCCATGAAAAGACCAAATGCAAAGTCAATCAACACGATAGCAGCGACACCAGAAGCTGCTGCGATGGCCGCCTGCTGGAGTAATCTGATTCTCACTGAGGATCTGATCCTGAGAACCCAAACTGTACCCACGATCACAAATGTCAGAACAAGCGCCGCGCCCCAAAACCAAATATTAGTCCCCAGCCAAGCTAAAGGATTCGCTGATTCTGCAAGTCTGAAGTTGACAGAGGTTATTGTGTGAACTCCAGATCTGTTGATTGGACCTACGCATGCGGGCTCAACTGTCCCCACAGTGCAAGTCACTACCGATGCTACCGATGAACTCAAAGCACGCTTCACGGGGTCAGTCAGTAACAAGACAACGGAGAACAGGAGCGGAACAAGCCAGGTAGCGGAGAGGAAATCTCGCGCGCGTCGGACCACTATGGATAGCTCGGCGAGTATTTCAGCACTATCGCTAATCAATAACGGTGCCTGTTCGTCCTGACTTATGGACCCCAACTTATCCTCCATATAACAACTTTACTTTATCGGACCCCTCTGTCCTCGTTGCGAGAAAGTTAAGAGACTATTGTCTGTCCATTTCGACAGGTCTTTCACTAATGCCAATGCTAGAAGAATCTCCTAATTTGTATAGTTGACAGCCAATAGTTAGATATATAAAATAGTTTGCAGTGGAAAGTGAATGCCATTTTGGCATGCCGCATGGGGGTGGAACTGTTGTGAACGCTCGGTACAAATCATCGCGACGTCCAAGTCGCTTTTTCGTTTCGTGTGTTGGCGGGATCCTTCTTTCGCTTGCGGGAGTTGTATCACTCACCGGATCTGCCAGCGCACAAAGTAGTGTAGTTTCAACGGCCTCGCCTGCATCAACAGTTCCAACTCCACCGCCGCCCGGGTCTTCTATGGCTGTCTGGAGGGCCTGGGCGGCACATCAGCGGAGCGTATTTCAACAGACTAACTGGTCACGGAGTTTTTCCTCGTCAGGGTGCACTTCGGGTTCGATAACCATAAATCCAGTAATCTCTGAAGGCGCAGCCGGAGTTCCAAAGGGAATCGTAACTGATGCTGCATCCATCCTCTTTAGATGTAGTGGCGGCACTTCGCGGAGCAGCAGCTTAAACAAGACAGTCCAGCCGAGCACTTCTATGCAGTCCTCTGATTATTGCCCAGCTATGGGCAGTTATACCCTTGGAGCTGTTAATGACGGTTATGCATGCGTGGGCACATACGGCTCAAATGATATGGCTGCTGCATACAGCTACACTCTTGCGTCAGGATCTACCTATGGTCATGTGGAACTAGGCCAGGTTTCAGGTTCGTGTGGGCCTGGTACGTTGGTTGCGAACTTTTCCCCTGAAGAAACTCTTAATCCCGGATATGGTCAGGAGGTTGTGTGGGGACCAATGTCCGCATCAGCTGATTGGTCTTCCACATGGTGGCAAGACGATGGTGGGGGTACGTTTACGGATTTTGGTTCAGTATGCGGGTTCTACTAAACTTTGCGAAGCACAAAAGCAAGGGGGTGATGAACTAAGGCGTTGTTCAACAATGGGATTGCGGGTGGGCGGCGGCGCCAGTCTTGAGAGATTTTGGCAACGCCGTTTGTAGTCTGCTTAACCCATAGAGGGTCAGTTGAGCTGGGTGACTCTGCACACCGAGAGTTCGCAGTATGACTTCAAGCAGGTGACGAAACTATTGGCGGCAATGCTCACGCTGTCAAAGCCTATAAAACGAGAAAAGTCATGCTCTTCCCAAACTGCAAGCTGTTCTCGACAGCATCATTTTTGAGCGCGGACTATGACATTTGGAAAGCAGCTACTTGTGACGTAACTTGCGCTTAGAAGTGTATGCACGGTACATTTAGCGAGAATACGCAAAAGGAGTACCACATGTTAAGCCAACGTAATGTCAGGATGCACGGATGGTGGTCACTTCGTCGATCACTCACCACAATTGCTATATCTTTTGCGGCAATAACCCTGCCTGTGCTATCTCTTACACCGGTAGCGAGCGCGTCTCCCAAGTCTGTTCCGTCAGGCATGCCACCAATACCCAACCCAGTTATTATCAGTCCGGGTGTGCTCTCTTCGGGGGTGACTGGGGGTTCGATAACGGTCCCACTTTCAAACGCAGCCCAGGTCAAAGTGGAACTTGCACAGCTTAATCTTCCTTCCCGCGTTCGAACCCAGCTTGAAAGCACACCAGTTTCGGCAACGTTATCGTACAGTCGAGTGCAGACGGCGAGTGACTGGAACTACGTCTATGGCATCACTGGTTCATGCCAAGACATCTTGGGGGTCACTGTCAACTCATTCTCCGCCTACGAGGGAATGTCGGGAAACGGCGGTGAGGTGACGAACCTATCCACTCCGAACATGTATTACAGCGATACTCTTGGCTGGGGTCCTGATAGTGGGTACCCCAACTCCACCAATCCGAACGTTTATCCGAACGGTGAGTCAGTGCAGAACATGCGCTTCTCCATCGGCTACGGTCCAGCGGGTGAGCACAGCACGTATTACTACCGCGAGTACGTCTACCCGGACGGTAGCTGGACGCCGTATTCTGTGATCACATGCCTCGGAGTGGGTTCTTGAGTGGAGGCTTGGGTGATGGAGCTGTAACGCTCATGGTACATCGTGGACGTCGTCTCGACTTGCTTGCAGTAGCATTGCTGCTGGTCGGGGTGTTTATCCTTATTATCGGCTGGGTGATCGGCATGTTGCTGCTCTGGTCGTCGGTTACCTGGTCAACCCGCCAGAAGCTGGCGGGCACGCTTCTTCTTCCCGGCGGACTCGGGGCCTTCTTCATGACAACCTTGGGAGGATCGGCATCGACAATATGCTCCGGCACTGCCACGCCCGGTCACACTATCGAGTTGGCATGCGCCGCACACGGGGGAATCGCTCTTCCGATGGCAGCCGTATTGGCTACCCTACTTTTCGTGGTACCGATCACGACCTGCAGCTGGTTATACCTGGTTGCAATACGGGCCTAAATGGAGGGGCTAGACAGACAAAACAGGCACGCCAGCTGGCATTCCATATGATATTTTGATTGCAGACACGGATTCGAGAACAAAGAGGGTCTACTGCACAGCAGAATGCCTTTGGGAACAGCTGCAGATGGTTAAAGGAGCGACGTCACCAACACCGAAATTTCAATTAGCGTTTCCGTGAGATCGAGGGCCGAAGTTTTCTAGCTTGCTTACCTAAAGATTCAATCATCGAAAGCCTACTGGCTGCGGATTCTCGGCAAGAATCTTCCATCAATGTCGCACTTGGCAGCTTTCTCATGCGAGTATTCTACACAGTAGAGTATACGCACACAAAACACCCTGTGCTATGGATTGTATTGAAGGTCTGTTCTGCACATCAACTTACATATTTATAAATCCATATGAGCGTTTGCTTAATCGAGGATAACATCAAATGACGAACCGTAATATCAAACACCGGCAGGATACCAAACAAGAACCGCGCAGGGCCAAACGGACCTTGCTTCGTCAACGACCTTCACATATCCGCCGCCTATTAGTTCTCGTGGCTGGCTTGGTCGTGGCTCTTCTCCTCGTCTGTGTGGCCGTAGTCGCTCAAGAACCAGTAAACCCCGTTCGATCAACGGCTACCACCTTGACGCCAAGAACGGACCCCCCTACTACTGCTAGCACCACCACCACTCTGCCCCAGGGAAAGCGCACCTATGCCGTGGGTGAAGTTAGTAAGTCCTGGGTCGAGGGGGAGAAGACAGTGGTCATAATGGCGAACGGGCAAACCCGCTCTCCCCGGGTCCTGGTTGCCAACATTCTCTATCCGGCGACCGGCCTAGGAGCCAACGCCCAGCAGTCAGACGCCCCGCCTGCCCAAAGTGACGGACCATTCCCTCTGTTAATTTTCGGCCCCGGCTTTGATCAGCCCACCATGAGCTACAAGCTTCTCCTCGAACACTGGGCCCACTCTGGCTTTGTTGTAGCTGCTCTCACTTTCCCAGGCACTGCACCTGGGGCTTCTGGTGGCCCGACCGAAAATGACCTAATTAACCAGCCGGGTGACGTGACCTACGCCATCACTGCCTTGGAGCAGCTCTCATCTCAGCCTAACCATATACTTTCAGCAATGGTGAATCCGGAGGAAGTGGCGGTGGTGGGCCAGTCTGATGGTGGCAATACGGCGCTCGCGGTAGGCTATGACACTACATACCTTGATCCACGTGTCAAGGCCGTGGTGGTACTTTCAGGAGCGGAATACGGTATACCCGGAGCCTCGTGGTTCCCATCTGGATCCCCGCCTCTTTTGGCCTTCCAGGGAACAAACGACAAGACTAACTACTCCCAATGGACGAACGACTACTTCGCTAGTGCCACCTCGCCCAAATATCTCGACTGTCTCCAGGGCGCTGACCACCTCAATGGCTACGATACAGCCAGTTCTTTTGAGAACGTGGTAGCGACAGTCACTACCGATTTCTTCGACGCTGAGCTATACCATCTGGCTGGAAGAATACATCAGATGAAAAGTGACGGCACGATACCGGGGACCGCATTCTTTGCTTCTTCCTGCCCGGGTCCGCCTCCGCCTCTCAAGTAGTAATGCTGCTCTTTGGCCTTCTTGCGCCAGCGTCTTGGTTGACCCAACAACATCTACAACCTAAGACTTTAACGCAGCTTTCAATTCTAGCTTATAACTCGGATAGCTCTGGATCAAGCGGAACAGTTGCAAAGTCTCCCATTTGCGCTGAGGCGCGTGAAGATAACGAATATAGCACTGGGCGTCTAATGTCGCTGTTCGGATCTCTCGTATCCGGAGTTGCTGGGCTTTTTGAACAGAATTGATCTGATGGCTCGCCGCTACTATCTGATTTGCTGCGCCGTTATATGATTTTACGATGATTCCACTTGAAGCCAGACAAGCAGCCCAATCTCGAACGGGTCCAGACAGAGACGGCGAATTAAACTCTTTCTGACTGAGAGCACGTAACTTGGGACCTATTGTGGGGCTGAACCACGGCAGAGTTCCCAGTTCCTTACGCAAAGATTCGTTCTCACATCCGGGAGCCGGAGCGGGAACCCTATTCGGCAGTAGGATCTGGTCAATATTCGGCTGTTTCCCCACTCCGGTTAGGGCACGCCAGTAGGATGCGCGTTGGCTCACGGGCAACCGGGTGACATAGCCGAAGTTAGGATCCTCAAAGACGTGAGACGAGTTGCTCATTTGGCTGATCAAGTAGTCGGCTACTCCGTACCCATCCCGAGTCGAATAGCGCCAATAGGCCCCAATTGTTGTGTACTGATCGTTAAACACCACATTGGTGGGATCCACGTATGAGAACCCTCTCTTCGCCATACACTGAACAACGTCCCGGGCCACGGATAAATCAATTTCACCTAACGGTTTATCCGATAACCCAAAAGCGTTAATCAATGAAAATGGTTGTTTGGATTCTACCTGCAGAGCAGAAGGCGACTTGAGAGAGGCCCTCGAAGCACATGCACCCAAGAAAAAAGAGAGAAGAATACCGGCGAGCATTATACTGAGACGGTAATGTTTCGTGTTCACGTTCTGCCTATTGGAGAGCTGTCTAAATCTGTAGTAACATAAAACGAATAGTCATCGAGACTGTCGTGTGGACCCGAGAGCCAAGTTATCGTTCGAGGCATTTTAGGATCCGCTAGGATTTTTTTGACACTCGAAAGAGGACACGGCTAAATTATCTCAATATGAGGCTGTCGTGCCTACCGCTGTGGATCCTGATTGACTGCCGATATACGCCCACGCATACGATGTTACGTTTGCATCACTCCACTGATTGGTGTTGCAAGACTGTAGAGGTTGGCCTCCCCGCCCAGTGACACATTCACCCATGTCGCCAACACCATTCTCCACACCATAAACTACAGCACAGCCGTAAGGGGCTTCGCCACCTGGGTCTGAATTGGGATAACAAGTATTGTACGAAACGCCGTAACCCCAGGCATTGCGAGTGCATGAACTGTAACTCAGCTGTACAAGCCCCCAGTTCGCACCATTGAAAGTGATGTAGGCATCCTCGGCCGCGAAACTTCCGCAAGTTGCAGACGCATTGAGGAGTGCTGAATGACTTGCATTTGTATCTGCGAAAGCACTGGACTGTGGGAGAACAGCAAAACTGCCTGTAATTCCCAAAGTCAGCACCCCTGCGAACCCAGCTCGCTTGAGCCTCGAACGAATAGAAGCGGACATTTAGTAACCTCCTTGATCAATGCCGGGTCACAGCCCCACCCATATTGGGCGAAGGTGTGTTCTCCCAACTAGTTTATCAAGCAAAGTACTTGAAGTCAACAATAAATAAGTCGTGAAATGAATTTTACAGATACACCTCAGCAACAAGTACTCTCTTTGGTAAACACGGTGGGTCTCTCTTACGAACCCCCTATGGGCACTGGGCCGTCGCTTCGAGCTTCATGCCTAAAAGTGACATTGCATCACTTTTTATAGCTCTCCAAATGCGCTGGTCGGATGCTCCTTACCAGACTGCCATTCCGGTTTGCTCCAAGCCACTCATCGCTCTTCAAGCGTGAACCGGCGCTCTCAGGTCGGGATTATCCATCAACGTGGTAGCTACAGTCCACCGCGACCTGTAGCTACCAGGACCATGTTGACGTCGTTGATTTGAGTAGTTTCATGACAAGTGCTGAGGTCACGAACTGGATGAATTACAATTATCAATGTGGTGGGAATACCCTGTATAGTGGTTCAACAAACTCCAACTGCTACTGGAACTCCTTGATCGGCTACGAACTGACAGATTGCAGCGCAAGTTGGGACTACTCCAACACAGGTAGCGCCCAGTCATACGGAAGTGGATTTGATCAGAATAATCACTATCCAGGTGTCTTTTATCAGGGTACACTTGGCGTGACTAATACGGTGAACGCAAGCACATGGGAAATTACTGCAAATTGTAGCTGGGGTGGCACCCTTGCAAATAGTGGTGATACGTTCCACTGTGCAGCCTACGCTGGATAGCGAATCGGGAAGATTTAATTTAAATGGCACTAAGAATTCTTATATCCATCTTGGGAATCGTAAACCTTTATTACTTCGTAATGGAACTTCTGCATAACAATGGCTCCCCCTATGTATATGTATTATGTGCAATAAGCTTGTTAAACTCCGGTGTTTGTTTCTCCTATGTGCGACTTCGAAAAAATGGACTCAAACGAACAACGGCTAGGTAGCCCGCTTCTGAAGACAAATAAAGGGCTCCGACTCTTGAACAATCACCTGGAAACAAAAGCGCTTCTCATATCTATGGTCCTAGCAGCCTTACCTGCCCTAGTTCTTTCCTCGTGCGGAAGCCAGCCAAATGCTCAAGCAGCCGTCAGCACCACAACTATCGGGAGCTCGACTACCAATTCTGCGCCCACGACGACAACGTCTACGGTGGCACCTACAACGACTACGGCGCCGCCAACAGAAACCGTCCAGGCCCCCGGGATCACGGGTCCGCTCGTGCTACACGGTAACGGATTTGGAGGTATTCACTTTGGACAAGCCGAATCCCTTGTCATACCCAAGCTTGTTAAACTACTCGGATCATCTGGTGCTACAGCACCTGCTTCCGCTACCGGAAACTGCACCATCGATTCTTATCTAAAGTGGCCGGGGATAACCATCTACTTTTATCACCAAGTTTTCGTCGGCTATTCCACCGGATCTTTCGTTGGGAGACAGCGCAAGATACTCAATGTGGTTAGCGCAAAAGGATTACGCATCGGAGACACTCTCAGAAGCGCTGAACGAATCTATGGCAGCTCACTCAGTACCTCCTTCGCCCAAGGGGGGAGCTGGTTCGCAACGACTCCCACGGGTAGGCTGGCAGGCTACCTAACCGCTGAGGTCAATCAGCAGACTCCACCGCCTTTGATAGCCGACATAACGGCTGGCTCGGTCGGTTGTCCTGCGGCGTCCCCATAAGAATAAAAGCGATTAGACGATATAGGCTTTATCTTCATTTGAAACACAGTTCCATGGAATCAATTTCTATCTAACTTTAGCTAATTTCAGTCGCTGAGTGAAAGGTCCTGGTCCATGTTTTCCCACAGTCAGTGGTGCGCCAGAGCTGCTCCTTTACGGGAACCGATCTTCGTCCTTGGTACTCGCATGTGCATAGAACCGCCCCAGCCAGTGGCATCGTAAAGCCAGTCCATGTCCACCAAGAAGTGCCGGAGCCACCGAATACATGGTTGAAAGCTTACCCTCAATTGGTCGCACAGTGTAGCTGTTCAAATGGACGGGGCGACGGAACCACGGCGGAGTCATTTACCGGAAAAAACATCGCCGGGATCCGCGTGGTTGAGTCCAAGTACTCTACAGTATAGACTAGCTACTGTGAACGAGTTGGGTCCAATAACTTCTTTGGCAGACAGAGACGAAGAATCGGCAGCTGATGCACTTTCGATGATCATCGCTCTCAGAAGGCGGGCACGGGTACTTCAACAAAGGGTTTGGCTTCTACCTGCCGTGCTGGGAATAACTACCATTCTGGGTACCTCTCTCTTGAGTACTAGGCAGGCTACCACAAGCTGCTGGCTTATGACCGGAACTCCTAAACCTATCTCATGCACCATAGTGCATTCAAGCTCAGGAATTACCGTACTCACCTCCCAGGGCGCTCCAATTCATGGCCCTGTTACAGGATCATTTACGGGGAGCTCGGCATCTATCTGGTCATTCGGAAACTCGCCGTAGTTCTGGTTGATTGGCATTGTTGTCAGTATTTCATTATCTGTCCTTTGTCAGCGCTCTGTTGGTCGTTTGCGAAATTTTACGGCCATCTATCTACTAGCTGGCCTAACCGGCATCTTCGTACTCTTAGCTTCAGTTCAGCTGAGTCTGCCCAGCCAGCTTTCACACCTTTTAGCAGTAGCATTGATTATCTGTATCGCCGGATTTGCAGCCCGCAGCCAGATGCTTGCCCTAGTTGCAGCTTTGAGTTTCTTCGTCGGAATCGCTCTCTCGAGAGGTTCTGCTGAGATCTTTTCAAGACTCAACATCTGGATTCCTTCCCACTCGATCAGCTATCTGGCTGCTGGACTGGTTCTCGTTATAGGGTCGATCTTTCTCTACTGGCAAAGAAGGCCTAAATGGATTCCCCTTGACTGCCAGGGTGGGCCAGAAGAATTCAAATACAATCAGCCAAGCTACCTCGATCAACCTAAAGGTGAATGACCAATGTCAGATTCAACAACTCCTAAATCTCTAATCAACCTATCCGATGCAGTACATCAGCGAAGTCGCCTCGCCATCCTTGCAGTTCTATATGAACTGTCAAGGGCAGACTTTCGCCTGCTACACCAGTCA
>JAJZIP010000079.1 GCA_021810525.1 Actinomycetes bacterium
ATGAAGACCTGGATTTATCTCATGCGGGATCTCGATCCAGAATTGTTCATTCCAGCCGTTGAGGAGTGGGGGAGAACCCAGCCAGAGTGGGCTCCCACTGCTCCGCAATTTCGACAGGTGGTGGAAAGACTTGATGCAGATAGGCAACGGGCGTTTCGCAGGGCTGCCAATGTAGAGCGGCTTGAAAGCTCCAAACGTGCTGATAGGCGCATTCGCATAAGAACCCGTGAAAGATAATCAGCAAAATATGGCTCATGCAGAAGGTTCCAGATTCCCCATAGATACAGTTCCGAGGGCGAACGAAAATTCCGGGGACTTCTGTTTCTCGTGCATACATATTAATAGAGACAAACGATGAGTGGATTAGTTCAGAGAGAGGAAATTCAAATGGATATCAATTGCCCAAGTTGCCACAGTGCCGTTTTTGACGCTGGAGACAAGTACGTTTGCGAGAAGATGGATCAATGCCCCGGTGATTTCAAGGTCTGGGGAAAGATTGCTGGTTACGTGATAACACCAGAAGATCTCGCTATTATTTGTGCTGGAAAGGAAACCCCAGAGCGGGAGATGACCTCTAAGGCTGGTAAACCATTCCACGCCAGTCTGGTTTGGGATGACAAAGAGCGCAAGGTTGCCTTCAAGTTCCAAAATACCCGTGAAACACTCGAAGGAGTGGTATGTCCTGATCATGGGTGCGAATTACGGGGTTCAGAAAAGCGTTACTACTGCCCGACAAAAATATCGGACGGTGTTTGGTGTCCGGTGGGTTCATGGAGAACGATTGGTAGCCATGTGGTCACCAAAGAAGAGTTGGCTGATCTTTTAGATGGCGTTCCGGTCGGGCCGTGGGAGATGAAGCGACGCGATGGCTCTGGCACTTATCAGGTTTTGGCCGAGTACGACTTTGACGAGAACAAGGTAATCACGAATATTTATGGGTCTGCTTCCAAGGCTTCGTAGTCATAAAAAATCGAAAATGCAAGTCAAACCTGGCGGAGACTGAGCAGAGTCGCTGCCAGGTTTTTGTTTGGAGGTGCAGGAGCTCCAAGGGAGATCTGTTTTGTCTCATCTGCTCACAAAAGCGTGCATACCGACATCTGCTCTCGCTAGTGACGTAGTTCTTTGTATGTCTTGCGCGCTCGGTCGGAAAGCTTCCGCATGACATGCAACTGTCGCTGTTTACCAAGTAGCCGCTTTTTTTGAATAAATTCTTGACAGGCGCGGCTACAATCACTATATTTTAATATATGGAATTAGATTCCGATTATAGGAATAACTCAAGTAAGACTGTTGACAAGGCACTTCGACTGCTCCAGTTGGTGGCTACCAATAATGCACCGGTTACTGTGACTCGTGCTGCAGAGTTGCTCGGGACCTCTCCAGCCGTAACACATCGACTTTTGCAATCGCTCACAAAATCCGGTTGGCTTATCCAAAATGAAAGCCGTGCCTACGCATTGGGGCCGACGGTATTAGAGGTTGCGCAGCATTACCTAAATGACTTAGACATTCGACAGCGATGCCGTCCTCTGTTAGGCGAAGTTCGAAACATGAGTGGCGAGACTACATGCTTGTTTATTAAACAAGGAAATAACCGGGTATTGATTGATTATGCGTGGAGTCAGTTTGATATTGCATATGTTCCTCAAATTGGAGAGACTCTTCCAATCACAATCGGAGCTACCGGGAGGGCATATCTATCAACTTTGTCCGAGGGCGCTAGACGCCAGCTTTTGACGCAATTATTGGCTGAACCAAATAATCGCGGTTATCGGCATCCGCTTGATATTGAGGACGCACTTCAACTTATTGAAGACGGTAAACAACGTGGTTATTTCGAATCCATATCGGAACGTATTCCAGGAATGGCTAGTGCTGCATTTCCAATCGTGAATGACCGAGGGAGTCTGATTGCAACCATCAGCGTTATTGGTCCATCGGATCGCTGGACCAAAGATCGGATATCGGAGGTGTGCCCGGCAATAGCCAAGAAAGTCAGTTCTTATCGTAATTTAACTTTTCAACTGAATTCTTATTCAGATCACGTGAGCTAATTGAATACCTCGGTCACAGACCGTACTTAGCCATGACATCTTGCGCCAATAGTGGTTCTACCGATGAGGAGTCATCAGAATTCGCTATTGGAGGATTTATTAATAATAACGTTAGGAGAAAGCGTTGGATGAAGTAAGTAAACACAGTAATGACGTGCTAGTAATCAATACCCGTGAAGCAGAGGGCTTGCTGAGTCCCCAGGAATGCTATTCCGCTATTGAAACGGCGTACACGGAGCTTGGTAGAGGGATTGCCCAGTATATTCCTCGTCGGCGGATGTTTATACCTCTTGAGCGCCCTAATCACTACTATTGGCATAATAATATTCCGGGAGCAGTCCCATATTTCAATACTGTTGCACTCCGAATTGATTCCGCACAGGTCGCCCTCACTGAGCGCGATGGAAAGTATAGATATGAATTTCCAGGCGACTTTGCTGGATTTGTTCTTTTGTTTCGATTAGATACTAGGGAATTGTATGCGATTGTCCACGACCATGCATTGTCTGCATTACGGGTAGCAGCAACAAGCGCTGTTGCTTCAAAAAGACTTGTGCGTCCAAATCCAGAAACTATGGGCTTGTTTGGTGCAGGGGAACAAGCAATCGCTCAGCTACTGGCCCATGCAGCTTTATTTCCATCCCTGAAACAAATAAAGCTTTTTATCACGACTGAAGCAAATCGAAATCGAGCAGCTCAACACCTTTCCGAGTTATCTGGGCTTGAGGTAATTCCGGTTACCAGTCCTGAAGACGTAGTTAGAGGTAGTGATTTTGTTACAACTGCAACAAATAGTGCGGAACCTGTCCTAAAAGGAAAATGGCTGGAGCCTGGTCAACATGTCAACACGATGATCGGCGGAGACTTTTTTGTTAAGCGGCAAGAGATCGACGATGAGTGTATACGAAAAGCGGATCTCATAGTAGTAAATAGCCGGCTGCAGGCACAGATCGAAGAACAGCCTGAGTTTGCTGGACCTATACGGAAAGGCTGGATTACTTGGGACAACGTCCATGATCTTGGTGACCTTGTGACACAGAAGATCAACGGTCGATCAAATTCCGAGCAAATAACAGTGCACGATAACAATGTAGGAATGGGTGTGCAGTTTGCGGCAGTGGGACCATTGTTAGTAGATAAGGCAAGGGAAAATGGTATCGGTACGTGGTTGCCAGGCGATCTATTTATGACTAGACGTTCTTCGGAAGGAGAAGTATTTGCACCTTAAAACAAAGATAAGGACGTAAGGCTTATCTGTAACCAGAAATCTAAATGGAAATAACAGATACCTACGAACATCGGACAGGCGACCATGAATGGTTAGTTGTGTCGAAAAGGAAGAATGATTTGACTTAATTTCAAGACTTGCGATTGTTTTGACGAGAGCAAGTATCCGTGGGGGGAAATGATTATGAATTTAAGAGTCTCAAGAAGTAACAAACTGTTACCACATTATAGATGTAGAAGTTCGATGTATCGTTTGGCGATACTTGTAGTGGCTGCTGCTACAGTTTTAACAGCCTGCGGCTCCAGCGCGGTCAGTTCTACTGCCGCAAAGTCTAGCTCAACGACAAGTGGAGGGAGTGGAAAGGGAACCCCGTACGTTATCCATGCCATTTTGAGTGAGACAGGTTCAGCGACTTTTTTAGGGAGCCGCGAGAAGAAGTCCATTGAAGCCTTGGCTTCCGACGTTAACTCGCACGGAGGAATTGATGGTCATCCAATCAAATTGGACATATTAGATAACCAGAGTAATCCATCAGTAGGGGTTTCACTCGTGTCCGGCTGGGTGTCGTCAAATGTGCCTTTTATACTTAACGGCAGTGTTGTTGGGACAGATAAGGCAGTGGATGCGCTCGCAGGTCCAAATGGGCCGCTGATGTTTGACCTCTCTCCTGGGGTACAGCCGAATGCTGGGAGCTTTGTCTTTTCTTCTGGTGTGGCAGCGGGAACTAATATTCAGGCAGATCTTAACTTTTTGAAAAGCAAAGGATTAACGCGTATTGCTTCCATTACGTCGACCGATGCAAGCGGTGCTGATGGATTGAACCAGCTCCACAAGGCGTTGGCTTTGCCGCAGTTTTCTTCATTTCACCTTCTGACGTCGCAAACTTTTGACCCGTCATCAGTAAGTGTAAACACTCAGCTTTCCGTAATCAAAGCTGCCAATCCGCAAGCACTTATTATTTGGACTACAGGGACCCCGTTAGGGACAGTGCTAAAAGGTATGTCCGGGCTTGGCATGGAGAATTTGCCAACCATAACGACTGACGGGAATGCGGTTAATGCAGAACTGACCAATTTTGCGTCAGTTCTTCCAAAACATTTCTATATAGGTACTGGTGCATATGCACAGCCACCTAAGTCTCTACCAAGCTCGCTCAGTTCAGTTATAGCGAATTTCGATAAGGTTGTAGCACAAGCAGGTGGGCATCCCAATGAAGCATGGGCGCTTTCTGGGGCCGCTTTTTTGATTATGGTATCGGCAGTTAAGGCGCTCGGAGTGAATGCTACAGCAATTGAACTGCGCAATTATTTGCAAACTAAAATGAAAAGTTATACCGGTATATTTGGTACATATAACTTCAGCGTCGCTGATCACCGTGGACTGGGACTCAACGATAGCTTTGTCGTTCAATGGAACGGGAGTGCGTTTGTTCCAGTATCAGGTCCCGGGGGAAATGGATCACCTAGTTAATCTTGGAATCATACTGTTACCGAGCCTCACAAGTCGATACATGGATCCATTGGATCCATGTATTCGAGATTTGCGATTAAGTCATAGGTTCATAATTAGGTAACAGTTTCAAAGTTGGCGTAGAATCCTAGCTCGTGATCTAAAGATCTGTAGATTATGGAGTAATCTGGTGCGAGCAATAGACTGTATCGTTTTAGAAAATAAGTCCATCGCGCAAGCCGATCGCTTACAAGGACACTCAAAAACCACAGCTCAAATAAACCCGGCCTGGGCTTCTCTGGTCCCGTAAGACCCGACCGCTGAAGTGTGTCACAACGGTACGCTAAACAGTACATATGAAATCATTGTTAGTCGGATATGCCCGTTGCTCCACGGACAGCCAAGACCTGACAGCACAGACTCAAGCACTGAAGGCCTTGGGCGTTCCGAAAGAGAGAATCTATGTCGATCATGGACTCACTGGACGAACCGAGAGAGCCAAGGCCTCTTCACTGTGCTTCTGCGGTCGCTGGTAGTTCAGTGGTGGCAGTCATTCGTAACAGCAGAGTTCGCCTGCCAGGATTCACGGCCTTCTTTGATGGCGAAGAATACAATCGCGAGGCTGGCGACAGGATCGGCCCACCACCAGCCAAGGGTAGCATTGAGGCCGACTCCGAGCAGGGTGGTGACGCTGAGAATGGCACAAAGCATGGTTTCGGCGGCGTCGGCTCGGACCAGCGCGGCTGCACCTGGACGGCTATTGCCTTCGAGTTGGGTAGCAGCACGCCGCTTGGTAATGGACAAGGCGGGCATGACGATGAGGGCCGCCGCGGCGATGGCGATTCCTGACGGGCTGGTCGAAGAATCGTTGGCGCGAACCAGGCTGATGGTGGCATCAACTGTGACGTACGCGGCAAGAATGTAGAAGGAAACGGCGACGGCTCGCAACGCAAGACGTTCTTTCGCCTCGTCGGGCTTGTCGGCTCTGAGGAGGGCCCGGAGACGCACGACGGTGATGGTTGCGCTGACCAGTTCGATGCCGGAGTCGAGGCCGAATGCAGTGAGGGCAATCGAGGCTGCGTGGATCCCGCTGATGAGAGCCACGATAGTCTCAAGGGTGACCCAGCCGAGGCTGATGTACTCAAGGTTGAAGGCCCGCTGCGCCGCTAACGCCCCTCCATCTGGGCTGGTTGCCTCGGTCAATGGGTGCCCTCCTCGTGGTCGAGGTGGCCTGCGGGTTCGAGCTGGAACGTTGAGTGTGCTACGTCAAAGTGACCGGCTACGCACGTCTGAATTTGATCGAGGATCTGGGGAACATGGCCATCTGTGAAGCACGAGTCCTCTACAACCACATGAGCAGAAAGAGCGGGCAAGTCGGAGGTGACGGTCCAGGCGTGTAAGTCATGTATGTCAGATACGTGGTCAGTTTCAAGGAGATGGGTTCGGACGTCACCGAGGTCAACGTCTTCGGGAGCAGCTTCAAGCAGAATTCGCCCTGAGGCTTTGAGTAGACCCCAGGAAGCTTTGAGCATCAGTGCTACCACAAACAGTGAGGCCATGGCATCGGCCCGCTCGAAACCGGTCACGAGGAGAACTACCCCGGCAATGACGGTGGCAATGAACCCGTAAAGGTCAGTGACAATATGCTGGAATGAGCCCTCCACGTTCAGGTTCGACCGGTTGGCTTTGGCCAATACCCACGTGGCAATGAGATTTACGGCGATGCCGACCAGGGCGACGGCGACCACAGTGAGGCCCCCGACCGCAACGGGGTGAATCAGACGGCGTATTGCCTCGAAGGCAACTAGTGCGGACACGATCAGCAGAGTGATCCCGTTCCCTGCAGCGGAAAGGATCTCAGCGCGTTTGAACCCAAACGTCCACACTCCGACTGGCGACCTGGCGGCGAGACGGGCCGCCCATAACGACGCCCCGAGCGCCACCGCGTCGGTGAGCATGTGCCCCGAGTCTGCCAGCAACGCTAGTGACCCCGAGATCACGGCAGTAATTGCCTCAGCTATCAAAAACGCGACGATCAGACTCAACGCGATCGCCAGGTACCTGGCGTCAGCATTAGCGGATATCCCATGGTTGTGGCCATCATGGTCGGAATGATGATGGGATTTATTCCCATGGCTCCGCATATGCGTGGACGCACTGGCACCGTCGGAAGTGGGGCCTCCATGCTCGCCGAGGGTGCTCACTAGCTGCTCTCCGAACCGGGTTCGGAATACATAATAGCGGTATGGCTGATGTGAGCTAGGCCGACATCAAGGAGCAATCGTACGTGTCCGTCAGCTAGTCGATAGTAGGCCATTCGGCCCCTCCGACTCACGGATACCACCCGATGAGCCCTTAATAGCCGCAGGGCGTGGCTCACCGTGCTCTCACTCATGGACGTTGCCGCCGCAAGGTCACAGACACACAGCTCTCCGCCCTCAAGCAAGGCCACTAGTAGGGTGAGCCGGCTCTGATCGCCAAGAAGACCGAATGCGTCGGCCAGATCTTCAAGATTATCGATGCTTGGAAGAGCGGCGACCACCTCTGCCACCTTGCCGATGTCAACCATTCGAACACCACAACTATCCAGACCTATCGAACCAGTACCCCGCATAATATCTCCTTATATGTACATATAATCAGATATTAGTAGAATACATGGCAGTGGTGATGTCCCCTAAAAACAGCTGAGATGATGTGTCCCCAGATTGCTGAGATCTTAATCAATGTGGATCAGGTATTTGTCGATTATCTGCAGCAGACTCGAGACAAATGATGAGGTATCCAGTTTCAAAATCTAACTGACTATGGTGCCACCCACTCCGGGTGTGATTCACATGCCGGGGCTTGGTGACAGTGAGTCGGTTCGGCTTCATGAAAAATAAAGAGAACCAGAAAGCCTGATAGAGCCATAAGGCTTAGGTTAGCCCAAAATGCGGCGGTTATGCCAAGAGTTCGTAGATTCCGAGAGCGGTATATGTTGTCGCGGTTTGTCAACCGAGGTTTTCACACCTGGCAGTCTGCTTGGGTGGCATGGCCAGTAGCAGCGTGTTGTTCCCAGCGCTCTTCGATATGGCCGAAACGCCAGATTGATAGTGCAATGGCCCAGGTGACGATGAAGACGCCAACGATGAAGAATCCGGCATGGTTGATATTGAAGTTCGCAGCGAAGCCCCAGATACCTCCGGCGAGGTTCAGCTGGCTCTGGAGTACCGATAGCAGTTCAATGGTGCCAATAATGAACGCCACCGCTACGGAAAGTCCCGTGATAGTGATGTTGTAGTAAACCTTGCGGACAGGCCGAAAGAACGCCCAGCTGTAGGCGAAATTCATAAATACCCCATCGGCGGTATCGAGCAGGGACATGCCGGCGCCGAAGAGGATAGGAAGCGACAGGACCGCCCAGAATGGTAATCCGCCAACCATTGCAGATCCGGCTAGCACTAAGAGGGCGACTTCTGTAGCTGTGTCGAACCCGAGTCCGAAAAGAAATCCGATTGGGTACATCTTCCAGGGAGCGTCGATCCGACGGGCC
This sequence comes from Actinomycetes bacterium, assembly GCA_021810525.1. Classification (GTDB taxonomy): domain Bacteria; phylum Actinomycetota; class Acidimicrobiia; order Acidimicrobiales; family Acidimicrobiaceae; genus SCQM01. Next base: position 8,267 of record JAJZIP010000079.1, read on the forward strand.
ATAGGACCGAAGAACCGATTCATCATCCCACGAAGGTGGAGCTGACGTTCGAGCTCGTCTTGGTCGTAGACCCCACGTCGCATGCTAATGAAGACCCGCACAATCGATACCAGAACGACGATGTTCAAAAGGGCGATGACGTAGAGGAACGAGCCCGAAACTAGCGTACTGATCAACTCGGTGTAGTGATGCACACCTGAGGTGCTCTGATTAAGAGTCCTTATCCCGAAGTTCAATAGCACTGCCATTATTAAGACCACGGTCGAATGGCCAAGGGAGAAGAAGAACCCGACCGATAGAGGTCGTTTGCCTTCCGCCATTAGCTTACGGGTGGTGTTGTCGATCGCTGAGATGTGATCAGCATCGAAGGCGTGGCGGTTGCCAAGCGTGTAAGCCAGGATCCCGGTACCGATTCCGAAGGTCGTCGTCGCGTCGATGTGATAATGCTGGGAGGCCCCGAGGAACAACAGTCCAAAGCCAAGGACGTGAAGCAAGACTACGAACCCGACCATCAATCCGGCCCGGAACCACTCCTTCCGCGACAGAGCATCCTGCATCCTTCGAAATCGAGAAGTCTGACCTGCCAAGGCGGTTTCCGCCATATTTTATCCTCCATCTAATGGCGGAGGATAAAATAGCTCGGTTCGGCATCAATTTCGACACTGAACGAACCGTCCATCCTCCGTGGACTGAATTCGCAGATGCCGAGTAGGCGACCGGACTTATCCCTCTCCAAGAGGGAATCACCGTTGCGGGACAGCGTCGGAATCTCACCGACTTCGCTAGAACGACATCACCCTAGACAAGCTAGGCCAATTCTAGAGTAGCAGCCTTACATTCGATTTGTTTATTGAAACCTCGGCGATTGGACCGAATACTTCCCCCGTTCCATCCAAAATTGGATTAACGTTCTGTTCGCAATCTAAGTTGTCCACTCCGCAGCAAAAGTTCGTCATATCGGAGCCCTGGATGTTCCGCGCTCTAATATTTTTCTCATGGTGTCAAGCTTGTCTCGCGATCTAGCTCAGAGGCATTCGCGGCCCTTCTCCATTGATACGCTGTGTCGAGCCCAATGTCTTGGATATCAGAGTTCGCTCGTATTGGACAGGACCCAGAGTCCTGAAAGAGAAATCTCCCCGAGCGGGGTTCTCTGGTACCCCTGTCAGCGATTCTAAGGGAATCAACTCTTTTGATTGATAGCGGTTTATCTCGACGTAAACTCGGTCTCATTGCCGAACGGAGGGACCGATATGGCTGACAAGCAGATTTTCTTGAAAGGTTCGTTTATCACCTGGGCGATAGGGGCAGTTTCAACAGCACTTGGGATAGGGGCGTGGGACTTGTTGCCCGCTGCAGCTATCGTCGCAATGGTTGGATTAGCAGTTGCTTGGAGCGCTGTTCGCCTAGTGAATGGGCCAGTCAGCGTGGCTAATCGGCTTGCCTCAGCTGAGTTGGGATTGGCAATATCGGGCATCGTGGTGGCGTCTATGGTAATCGCACATTGATTGATGCTCTGGCGCAAGTAACACCACGCAGCTACGGCCATTTCCATAGAGTGCACGGGTGAAATCTGACTGGGCTTGGGTGGATGAATTAGCAACTCCACGGATCCGATTGGTCGACGGCTTTTCAATGTGTTGGCAATGGTGCTGAGTTTGAAGCTGATTTGATTAGCGCCCGGACAAAAGAGGGTATGAAAGTAGCTAAGGCCAGAGGCCGGTTGCGGGGTAAACAGTCAAAGCTCACTCCCAAGCAAGAGGCGCATTTAGTATCTCTTTATAATGCAGGGGAAGATACCGGAGCAGAGTTAGCTGAGATTTTTGGGGTGGCTCGTGCGACAATCTATAGAGCGGTTGAAAGAGACCGCAGAAAAGTGAGCTGACACCAGATTGAATGTTAGAATCGGTAACGTGGAAAGCCTTTCTAAAGAGCAAGCGCATAAATAACAGATATACCGTGAGGTTGGCGAAGTAATGCTCAGCATCGAAACGGCTCAGGCTCGTGTTGAGAAAGCATTACGCACCTTGGATAAAAACGAACTGTTTGATGACCATGCGATAAGCGCTCTCAAGGAAGCCGAAGAAAAACTCGATAGCATACGGAAGATTCTGCATCAAAAGGGTTACCTTTCCGTTCCACAGCTCCCGCTTTTTTAGGTTCGTAAATGCCTGATAAATCTGGGGAAGAGATCAAAGGTGCGCTTGCGAGTTTTGTCAACCGCTGGAAAGACTACAAAGGGACAGAACGGGCCGAAGCTCAGACATTCCTAAACGAGTTATTCGAAGCGTATGGAAACCCTCGCAAGACAGACGGGGAAACAATAGCTCTTTTTGAAGAGCTGCAAGAGGGCGGGATTGTAGACCTGATCTATCCCAATCACGTAATAATAGAGATGAAAGCTCCGTCTGAAGCCAAGCATCTCGACCGACATCGGGAGCAGGCGCTCAAGTACTGGAAGTACTCGTCGGACCCAGCAACTGATCGACCAGCAACTCCATATGTAGTTCTGTGTGCCTTTACGGAATTTGAGGTATGGGAACCAGGGCGGTATCCTACTGGCCCCAGGGAATCTTTTGCTTTAACTGATCTTCCCGACAGATATGAATCGCTACTTTTCATTACAGGTAAAGAGCCATTATTTCTAGCTCATCGCAAGCAGCTAACAACTGATGCCGCAAAACGTGTGGCAGGGTTGAATGAAGCTTTGAAAAACAGAGATGCAGCACCGCAAGAAACTATTCGAATGTTTTTACTACAAATGGTCTGGTGTCTCTTTGCGGAAAGTCTGAACCTTATCGATGGTCGGCCAGTTGAGACCATCATTGAAGGACTACTGTCCGACTCTAAGCGCTCATCTGCATCGGAGCTGGGCTATCTTTTCACTGTTCTCAACTCTAGGGATCAGTCACTTAGGGCTGGTTTGTATTCCGGTGCCCCTTATGCGAATGGTGGGCTTTTTGCTGTCCCAGCGCTCGTGCATCTGGAACGTTCGGAATTGCTTCTCTTGGCCGAGGTTGCAAGATACGACTGGCGGGAAGTGGATCCGACGATTTTTGGGGCGCTGATGGAAGAATGCCTTGGAAAAGACCGGAGATGGGAGCTGGGCGCTCATTACACCCATGAGGATGACATCTTGAAGATTGTCACCCCCAGTATCATTGAGCCGTGGAATGAAAGAATAGAGCAAGCGCAGACACCAGCTCAGGCTATTCAGGTACTGACAGAGCTATGTGAACTACAGGTTCTTGACCCAGCATGTGGGTGCGGAAACTTCTTATATGTGGCGTACAGGGAGCTTCGACACCTGGAACAGTTAGTAAAAGCAAAGATTGACCAGCTCTGTAAAAGTGCAGGAGTGGCCAGTCCAGCGGACTTGCCGTCTTATCCAATATCTAATTTGCACGGGATCGAACTTGATGAATTTGCCGTGATGATAACACGAGTCACCTTATGGATGGGGCACAAACTGGTTACTGATACCTACGGTCTTGTCGAGCCAGTCTTACCGTTAGTGGAGCTTGCAGGCGTGCAGCAGGGTGATGCGCTCCAACTTGAGTGGCCAGAAGTTGACGTTATTATTGGCAATCCACCTTTTCTCGGATCGCAACACCTTCGTGAAGGTCTGGGGGAAACGTATTTAGAGTGGCTGATGGATAGGTTTGATTGTGGAGTGCAGGATTTATGTGTCTATTGGTTTCGTAAAGCAATAGATCATTTGGGAGCTAATGGACGAGGTGGACTTGTCGGGACAAACTCCATTTCACAGAACAAAGCACGAGCAGCGAGTTTGGACTACGTGGTTGAAAATGGGGGAGTACTAAGTTCAGCAATTTCAAGTCAGAAATGGCCTGGAGAGGCCAAAGTACACGTCAGCATTGTGAACTGGATCAAAGAACCTAGTGAGATGCCGGAGCGATTTGTACTTGATGATGAAATAGTGGACGGCATTACCTCATCTTTGAGGGCCGATGTTGGTCTTCCTGTTCCGGTAGCTTTGGGGGAAAATGAAGGATGGGTATTTCAGGGGCCAATTCCGGTTGGAGAAGGTTTTATTCTCACCGAGCAAGAGGCTAAAGCGCTGTTGTCAGCGAAAGATGCAGATTATTCAGATGTAGTAAAGCCATATTTGATCGGTGATGAAATAGCAAACGACCCCCAACAACACCCCAAGCGGTGGATTATTGACTTTGGCTCCATGCCGCTAGAGCAGGCTAAACGCTATTCCAAGGCATTGCAAATAGTTGAGGAGAAGGTTCGCCCAGTTAGAATAAAGACTCGCCGTTTAGGGCACCAGAAACGCTGGTGGATTTTTGGCGAGGCGCGAGTAGGAATGCGTAAAGCTATAGCCGACCTTCCACGGTATATCGCTGGCACTAGAGTAGGGAAGCGACTGTTACTTACGTGGAGCGAGTCGGGCTGGTGCCCAAGCGACTCTACCAACGTCTTTGCCTTCGATGACGACTATTCATTTGGGATACTCTCTTCAATGGCACATGTAGTCTGGGCAAGGTACGCATCGTCAACCTTGGAGACTCGTTTAAGATACACTCCGACCACAGCGTTCGCTACATTCCCTTGGCCTTACCCTGTAGAGGATCATCATCGCGAAACTGTTGGGGAGCTGGCCAAAGAGCTATTTGAGCTTCGGCAGACTCTTTGCAGAGAGTCAAATATTGGACTCACAAAGCTTTATAACACCATGGAGGACGGGGGTTATAGAGAACTGGCCGAGCTGCACAAAAAGCTTGATGTTGCAGTTGCCAGATGTTACGGGTGGGAGGCTTCCGTGGCTCAGAATCCCGCTGAACTTATAAAACGACTCAGTTTTCTGAATGCTGCGATTGTAAGTAAAGAA
>JAJZIP010000080.1 GCA_021810525.1 Actinomycetes bacterium
TCTTAGACCCAGATCGGGTAGGCAGGCTACGTACAGCGCTCCACCTTGGCTGGCGGGCAACACCTGCGTACCTCAAATGTTGTGGGTGCGTGTGAGAACTTTCTTTACGTGTTCAAGGCCCCATATTCCAGCGCTTGTTCGTTGGAACTACTACATGGTATAGTAGAACCCAGGTGGCCATGGTTCGTTATATCGTTGTGATGGCCAACCACAAAGGAGGATCGTGATGTGTCTCAACCGCAAGGTGTTGATCGGGTTGGGCGTATTAGCACTGGGGGTCTTCGCCTTTGATCCGGCGTTTTTAGACCGCGCATTCCCCTGGTTGCTATTTGCCGTCTGCCCACTTTCAATGGTGTTCATGATGTTGGGAATGCGCAGGGCAGGGAGGATGCAGGGAATGTCCAGCCGTGGTCAGAGCTACGGGTTAGCGTCGGGTTCCGTAGGCTCGATGGGCGTCGGCTCAAATGACATGAGACAGGCTGGAACCGCCGGTCCTGGTCCGGCAGCTGTGGAGGACGAGGTAGCTCGTCTGCGAGCCGAGGTCGACCAGTTGCGTGCCGAACGGACCACACGAACGCAGGGTGTAGCTGACACATGGTGATGATAGGGCCATGTCATTGCAGGGCCTGCTTTTAACGGATGCATGACTCTGGGCCTTATCAGCATGCCGCGGAGTCCTCGACTTACTGGGTGGCAGGGAGTTCTATATGCTCCTTTTAGCGAACGACTACTTCGTTTCCGACAAGGTTGGCTCTGATCCGTGTGGTCGCTTGGCAGATCATCAGGTGATCCCTCCCTACCCGGGCAATCCAGGATATTTGTTGTATGGTCTAAGCTGGTATGTAATCAAAAATTAGCATTTCGTATTTGTAATACTGAGAAAAGACTGGAGAGTGGCATGGGCAAGCTGGCGATGGGCAAGCTTGAGGCCGCGATAATGGAGATTTTGTGGAACCAGCAAGAACCCCTTACGCCGGGCCAAGTACACGCCTTGCTGGCAGAACAGCATTCAGTCACATATAGTACAGTCCTTACTATATTGATTCGACTATGGAACAAGGGTCGTCTTGAGAGGCGTAAGGAGGGTCGGGCCTTCACATATTGGCCTTCGGTTGGTCGGCAGGAATACGTAGCAGCTCGAATGAAGGAAGCACTAGCAGCAGCTTCTAACCGTCCCGAAGCACTCGGCTACTTCGTGGGTGCTCTGACCCCTGCTGACCAGGAACGACTGCGGAAAATTCTAGAGGAGAACTGATATGCCGCCTCTTCTTATTATTGTGGGTTTTTCCCTTTTAATCCTGCCTGGAATATTCCGGTATTTTAGCTCACGAATAGATGCGCGTCGTTGGACCCTATTGTGCGTCTTCTCTCTTGGTACCGGCCTAGTCCTTGTTGAAACTGGGCTGCTTGCATTTGCCGCTACCTCCTTGGTAGCTAATGACCATAGGGGTTGTAGCTCTGATTGTATAGCTATGATGGCGCGCGCAGCTCCTGGTGGGATTTTACTCGGATGGGCAGCATTATTAGTTGCTGGAGCAGTGGCGATACTTGCGATCCGGACCATAATGCAGATTCGGCGTACTCGTGCAATAACAAGGGTAGAGGCATTTGTCGGCGATCACAGCAAACTCGGTCGGCATGAGCTTATTGTCCTAAGTACTCCGCAGCCGGTGGCACTCTGCGTCAAAGGCGATCCAGGGCAAGTGCTGATCTCAGAAGGTCTTCTAAGCTCACTTGAAGACGCGGAAATCACAGCTATTTTACAGCACGAACGGGCGCACCTGGATTATTCTCACCACCGTTATCTTTTGCTCGCCTCCTCAGTAGAAGGGGCATTTGCCAAATTTGCTTTAGTTCGTCGCAGTGCCGACGCCCTGCGGCTGGGAGTTGAGCGTTGGGCAGACGAAATAGCCGCCTCAAATCTGCCCGATGGTCGAGTCCATGTTCGCTCAGCACTTCTGCGAACCGCTGGTATTCGAATTGACCCCGCTCTTGCCGGTTTCTCAGAAGCCGATACCATAGTCGAACGATTGAAAGCCCTTGGGGAACCTCTACCAGATCCTTCATTTGGATTGCGTGGTCTCCTCTATACACCGGGTATCTTACTCGAACTCATTGCAGCGATCGCAACCAGTGCCTGGGTTGGCCAGATGCACCTATTGTTGCTGATGGTCGACCACTGTCATCTTTAACTCCCAGGTCACAGGATTACCGAGGAATCGTTCATTAGATGTGACAACCTGAAACGGTTTTGAAATTTTTCGCCGTCGATGCTACCTAAACTGTATTTGCTACTACACTGTGTCGTAGTTAGCTACCCGAGCTATCTATTACTTGGACATATGGAGAGCAAAACTTGCGTCTGCAAAGCCACACAATGGGTAAGGTGTTGTGACACCTTGGTTTCCTCATGAGGCGAGCCTTGTAATAGCGCTACAGGGAAGTGGGAACCTCTGGACTGGCAGCTCCCTAGTTGTCGCTCTAGTCGCTGGACTTGTGGCATTCTTAGCGCCTTGCTGTGTATCGGTCATGCTTCCGGCCTATCTCTCTGCCTTTCTCCAGAACCGCTGGCGGATCGTTGCCATGACTTTCATCTATGGTACCGGCGTGGCCACTGTGGTGCTGCCTCTTGCTCTCGGTGCAGCAGCGTTGCGCCAGTTCATCCTCGGTCAACACGCAGTCGCTTTCGGCATTGGTGGGGCGCTACTAGTGGCACTCGGCATCTACACGCTCTTAGGAGGGAGCGTGAGCATCCCCATGCCGCATCTACGTCAAACGAACAGGCGAGGACCTCTAGGCATCTACGCAATGGGCGTGGTCGCAGGGCTTGCTAGTGCGTGTTGTGCCCCAGTTCTTATTGGTGTTGTCGCAATCTCCGGTTTGGCACCCTCATTCTTCACCTCTCTTGCGCTCGGACTCGCCTACATCGCCGGAATGGTGGGCCCGTTATTTGTAATGGCGCTCTTCTGGACGCGCATTGAACCAAAACTCGACAAAGTCACCCGCCCGCGTACGGTTCGGCTACACCTAGGAATCCTTAGCCGCGAACTGTCGGGAACAGCATTCACCAGTGGCATGCTCCTTCTTGCAATGGGTGGAGTCACATTGTGGATGGCAGCATCAGGCCAGTCAATGCTATCCGCTGGAGGATGGGAAGCCAATTTCGCGGCAGCATTGAACCATTTCGGCCACATCATCGACGATGCACTGGGCGGTGTACCAGGCATCTTCGTAGTGATTGCATTGGCCGTAATTGTGATTCTACTTCTGTTCAAGGCTGGTGCAGAGGTCGGCTGGTGGGGGCGGAATGCGCTTGGGCATCAAAAAAACGAACAAGGTCAAACAACGGCACTGATGACGCCGATCGACGAGAAGGGACAGGATGCAAATGTCGAATAAGCGGTATCCGGGTGGCCCCAGCTCCACAAGGGCTAAGTCAAATTCTACCGTCCAGAGGCAAGCCCGCAAAGCGGGCACTGGTCAGTCGAAACCGGTTTCTGCGGGTTCAGTTACTCCAAAGCGCTGGATGCTTCGGCTCGGTAGCTTACTCCTTGCGCTTTTCGTCGTGATTGGTGGACTTTATTTCGCATTCGCATCTGGCTCAAAACCGACTGGGTCAAGCGGTGTGTCTGGACCATCGTACGTGGTAGGCAGCCCAGGCCCGGGTGCGCTTGCCCCACCTATAGGTCTGCCCACCGTTTCAGGTGGAACGTTCAATCTTGCCTCCTATCGCGGTCAACGGGTGTTACTTTACTTTCAGGAGGGCGTCACCTGTCAACCATGCTGGACACAGCTCCAAGACATTGACAATAACGTAAGCGCTTTCCATTCACTTGGAATTAGCCAGGTCGTAAGCATTGCCATCGACCCGGCTTCTGCGCTTAAAGAGATGAGTTCAAGTAGCGGTATAACTACCCCGGTACTCGCTGACCCCACGGGTAACGTCTCGAGTAGTTATCACGCAAACAGTTACGGGATGATGGGTGCTTCCGAGGATGGACACACTTTCGTGCTCGTAAGTAGGTCAGGGAAAATCCTCTGGAGGGCGGATTTTGGCGGCCCTCCTCACTACACCATGTACGTTCCCGTCACGAGTTTATTGTCCGACCTGCGGGCGGGTCTTGCTCAGGCGAGGTCGTAACTGTGGACGTTGTAATTGTCACAAAGACTGACTGTCACTTTTGTGAGATGGCCACGGAGATCCTTGGCCGTCTCCGGTCCGAGTTCGGGCTAACAATACGTCATGTCGACCTTGCTAGCGAAGATGGGAAACTAATTGTGCAGAAGTTCGGCCTGCTACTCCCTCCAGGAATACTGATTGGCGATGAGCTTGTGAGCTACGGACGCCCGTCGGAACGCAAGCTTCGACGGGAATTTGCAAAACAACTAGGGAGGACGACGAAATGAATGAATCTTTAGCTTGTTCGTCAGCTAGCCCTGTTTCGGAGCCGTTAGTAATTCGAGAAGATTCTGCTGGCCCACTAATGTCTGACAAAGAATCTTCAACACAATCCAGTCCTGGTCAAGACTCACTAGACAGGGACTGCTCAGGTCCCACCAAGCGTCTGAGGGCCAAATCTGTTATGGTTATCTCCATTGGAGTGGGGCTTGCCTTTATCGTCTTTATCGTGTTTTTGGCGATGTCTCCACCACAGTCCCAACGACATCTCTTTAGTCCACTTGTCGGCAAGCCCGCTCCAGCCCTATCTGGCACAACAATTACCGGAGTCCCGTTCTCTCTCGGAAGCTTTAGCGGTCATTTCGTATTTGTTGACTTCTTTGCTTCGTGGTGTCCGGCGTGTGTGACAGAACAACCTCAACTAAATGCCTTCGTCCGTGAGCAAAACCACACAAACGGTGCACGTTTGGTAGGGGTGATCTTTGGCGACAGGGTGAGTAATATTCGGTCGTTCCTAGGTAAAGAGGTCGGCAAATACCCTGTGCTTCCTGACCCAACCGGAACTTTCGCACTTCACTGGGGGGTCGGAAATGCAGCCGAAATGTATTTTGTGAGCCCTAAAGGTCAAATTCTGGCAAAGATCGACGGCGGTGTCACTTTAAAGGAGCTGGACACGCTAATTGCAAGAGCACAGAGCACAAATGGTTAACACGACTGCCGCTAGGACCGCCTTCGGTCACTTGCGCTCATCATGGAACGGAATATCAGAAGCGGCGAGGACCCGCTCTTGCCGAGTTCTGTTCGTTATCGTATTCGCTAGTGGTGCCTTCACTTATAGCATACTGCTACCTTTCAAATACACTCAGCACCTCTCATTCAGCAATTTGAACTACCTAGACTTTCGTCTCGCAGCTTTCAGTATCGCCTACGGCCTAGCATTCGGCACTGTTGTCACCTTGCAGGTCTATGCATTCAGCAAATTCACTAGTGTAGGTCACAAGAGCGGTGCCGCCACGACCCTGAGCACTGCAGCCAGCTTGCTCTCGTGTCTTGCTTGCTGCAGTCCCCTAATACCAAGCGTCCTTTCAATTGTCGGGCTTTCAGGAATCGCCTTGCTCACTACCTCTATACCCATTGAGCATTTCCTAGCCACCAATCAGAACATTCTGTTGAGTGGGGGGCTAATTCTTTTGGTTTTCTCAGGGTTGTGGAGCGCTAAAAGAGTAGCCACGCCAAGCTGTGTCATTAATGCAGGTACAGACAATTCACCGGTTAAAGGAGTTGTTTGAAAATGGCGTATAACAAGGGAGCAACTAACGTTGCAAATGAGCCTTCCAACAATACCAAGGAGTCAGCAAACCTACCAACGCGAATGAACCGGCATCTCGACAGCATCACTCCGGAAATCCTGGCGGTAACGTATTGGTTCGACCCTCCACCTACAGAGCAACCATGCTCATATACGGTTCGACTTGTTGGGAAGCGTACCGATGTTGAAGGCAAATTGCAGCCGACAGATCAATTTAGCCAGGACGTAACAGTAAACGAGGTCATAGGTGGGAGTGGTCCTGTGGCCGTCCTAGCCAAGATCCACGGAGTAAATCCAGGAACTTATGAGGTATCCGCAACCATGGTTTCTCAAACTCTGTCGGAAACGACCTCAAAAAAACCCGCCCAAGGGAGCGCTCTGTCAGTCCATCGTGCTGGGTGGTCTTGGCGTAAATGGCAGTTGTCAGCGGCGCCAATAACGCCAGTTGAGACCTGCCTTGCCCCCTTTGCGAGAACTCCGGCAGTCATCTTGGGCAGTTGGGCTGCTCTAGTGGCAATGGGTGTCGTCGTAGCAGTGGGAATGCAACTCTGGATGGTCGAAACATTGAAACTCGACCCTGGCCATGTTCTAATCGCTTCTATCGCTGGTCTCCTTGCGGGGGGTATAGGTGCCAAGCTTTGGTTTATAATCTTGCATCTGCGCGATAAAAGCCGCAACGGCTGGTGTTTACAGGGGATGGTGGCTGGGATTGTCGTGGTATTCCCCGCCGTACTTGAATTGCTGCGTCTCCCGATTGCTTCGGTTATCGACGCGTCAACTCCCGGAATAATGATCGGCTTGGCCATCGGTAGGCTTGGGTGCTTCTTTACCGGTTGCTGTGCGGGGCGTCCGACCAGATCACGGTGGGGTGTGTGGAGTTCAGACCGCTGTGTCGGAATGCGGCGTATACCTACCCAATTAATGGAGTCCGGCCTTGCACTTCTGGCCGGCATGACCGTGTTCCCTGCTATTCAGTTTGAAAACACATTTCATGGGGCATTATTTGTTGCGGCTTTGTCAGCGTATACCCTGGTACGACAAGGTCTTCTTCGGCTGCGACAAGAACGCCGTAAGTCCTCATTCGGTGGTCTGCTCACGGCTGTAATCTCTGCTCTGGTTCTCGCCTTGGCTCTTATGTTTATAACGATTGGGAGGTTATGATGCGCCGAAAGCATTCAATACTTATAGTAGCCATTGGGTCTGCAATTATCTTGCTGGTACTTGGCGCAATGGTACTGCTAGGGTTCGGTAACTCGGGTTGGTTTCTAAACCGCGATAGGGTAAATCCTTCGGGCACAGGGAATTCCTTTGGCGACATGGGTGGTAGACAAGGAATGATGGGCTCTGGAAGTTCTAACAACTCAAGTCAAACCTTTACTCCCCAGGAACTTCAGCAATTAGCACAGAAGGTTGCTAAAGGTACGACGGTGAATGGAAATACCGTGCGCTATATCGGTCCTCACGCAGAAATTGTCGCTGTAGGTGCACCTCCAGGGCGCCCTGGAATGTTTTGGCAGGTTGACGGTAAGGTAAATCCCACAATAATTGTGCCCGCAAAATCGCAAATAACATTGGTCTTCGCCGACGGAGACCCAGGACAACATCATGGATGGGAACTCACTACCGCTGCTCCTCCGTATCCCCGTATGGCTATGATGACCGCTGCGGTGGCTTCCCCGGGCGCGTTCATTATGCCGGTAGCACCACCCTCGGGCAGTACCTGGCATGGCGCAACCATTACTTTTGCTGCACCGAGCCCGGGAACCTACTACTACATCTGCCCTGTGCCAGGCCATGCACAACAAGGTATGTGGGGACGATTAATAGTTTCTTAGTGCTTTGGCGCCTGTCATGAAGCCTTGTAATTACACACCTGACGAAAATTATTGAGAGGAGAAAGCGTGCCCGGAATGGGTGGAACACAAACGCTAGCAATGCCGGGTTTTTATTTTGATCTTGCGATACAGATTTCGATATGGACGGTTGTGGCAGTCGTGATGTTCGTTGTTCCATGGACTTTGCGAAACAGCGTGAGTCGGTTCTCTCAAAATTGTCGTTGGACAACAGGGGCCAAAGAGTTGAGAGGACGAGGCTTTCTTCGCGCCGCGCTTGGTTGTATGTGGATTTTAGACGGCGCATTGCAAGCACAACCTGCAATGGCAGGAAACTTCGCGACCCAGGTTATTGCACCTCTTGACAACTCGCAACTGTGGTGGTTAAAGGATCTTATACGTTGGGAAGTCTACCTATGGCAGGACCATGCGGTGGTTTTCGATGTTGCGACAGTTCTGATCCAGATTGGGCTGGGAATAACCATTCTGGCTGGCAAGGACACTATTGTGGGCCGAATAGGCCTATGGATGTCTATTGGATGGGCGTTAGCAGTTTGGGTGGGGGGAGAGGCACTAGGCGGACTCTTTGCCCCTGGAGCCAGCGAATTGTTTGGAGCGCCAGGATCGGTGTTGGTGTATGCGGCAGCGGCTATGTTACTTCTTCTTCCCGTTCGACCCTGGGAAGATGGCAAGGCCCCCATGCTCATTCGCTCTGGGCTCGGAGTCGTACTACTTTTTGGTGCTGCTCTGCAAGCCATCCCATTTGAAGGATTTTGGAACTCGCATGTTCTGTCGTCGATGTTTTCTGCAATGGCAGAAACTCCACAGCCAGGTTTTCTTTCTGCTCCAATAGCTTTCATCTCCCGCTCGGCAGCAGCGCATTCTGATCTATGGAATGTTGGGATAATTGCGGTTATGGCGTTTCTCGGGGTTGGACTAATATCAGGGCGTGCTATACGCGCCTGGTCATGGGGGACGGGGTTGTGGTTGGTGATCGTATGGTGGCTAAGTCAAGACTTTGGTTTTCTCGGTGGCGTTGGAACGGATCCCAATCTCAACTTACCGCTGCTAACTTTGCTAATTACAGGAGAAATCGCCCGTTCGAATAGGGCGTCTTTGAAATGTATTCGACAAGTGGTTGGCCGTCTCAACTACAAGAATCTTTTCCCTCGTTTGTCTTTTATGAAGACAAGCAATCTGCTTGTGCACAGAACTGTCGCCTTTAGTGGACTGGTAGCTATTGCCGTCGGCGTCGCGCCCGCACTTTTTGTCATGCCATCGGCAGTCGGGCGTCCCATCTCTTTGCATGTATCCCCACCGCCACCAGTCAGTACTCCGGTCATACCGCTAGGAACTATGGCGGGTGAAATAAACGCCTTTGTTCAAGCCAGCAAAGGACGGCTCGAAGTTTCATTACAAGCCCCTAACTTAGACTCGCTTTCGAATCCAAGTTCCACTCAAGCGTTTCAACTATTGGGAAGGCTCAAAACCCCAAATCAACGGACTGAAAGACTGAACTGGCTTCAATGTGGACAAGGCTGTTTTGTGACCAACGCGAATTGGGCTGCGGGAATAAATCATCTGTCTCTAGATATCCAAGCCAAAGGATTCACCGGTGGCACCGCTACCTTTGAGGTGCCTTGGCCGCCGAAAACAAACAATACTATTCTTCATGAAGTAGTCACAGCCATGCGGGGTGTGAGATCGATGGTGGTGCGACAAACTGTTACCAGCAATACAATGGAGCCATCCTTCACCAGCTCCGGAGTTGTTTCTGGAGCAGAATTGCTATCCAGTGAACCTTTCGGCTCCGGGAGATCGAGAGCTGGAGTCGTCGTTCTGGGCCATACTGGCGCGTCTACTGTAATCGCGTTTGATAATCCGGCCGCAAAAATATACATCGAGATGACAGTTGGTTCAAACTATCGAATCATCACAGAACGTCTCGTTGCGCCACAGCATCTCATTCTGGCAAGGTTCCATTACAGCTGACAGTAACCTAAGAATAATTATTGACATTAACGTGGCTCCAAGTCGTACTCCACCCGACAGCTTGGTTATGTAATAATGTTCAAAAGACCCCGACTCCCGCAGCGTGGAGGTTTGTGCCCCAGGGACGTTGCTCATCCGGCCCGGAACGATCTGGTGCACGTGAAGTGCAGCGCTGTAATGGAAAATAGCCGTTCAATTGGCCTTTACGAGTTCAGCGACATAGCCACCAACTGCGATGAGAAATCCGACTGCCATCAGAAAAGATGCGCCGTTACTCTGGCCGCCCATGAGAAAGATCACACCCCCGATCCCGGCAACGAGAATGCCTCCGAGGGAAATGGCCGCACAGACTATTGCCCATCGGCCATATTCAAGTGCTGCAACTATGGCAAATACCGCTCCGACTACCAGGAACATGCCGAGCATCATATGGATCATCACCAGCGGTCCACTGTACATCATTTCTGCCATGGCGAACCCAGTTGACGGCAGTGTCACATACAGATTGACGCCCATACCCAGTAAGAACTGTATCGCCAATAGTCCAAGCATTCCGAGTGGCACTGTTTTGTTTGTTGACCTACTATTTGGCATCGGCGGCTGGTCACCGTAACGTGTCGTCATCTCTTCACTACCCAGCGTAAATGCTCCTCGGTCCCCAGCAATTCTAGGCGGCGCCAGAGCACCGGATTGTGTGATGATTGGCTGGCGTGACATGCGACAGCGGTCTTCTGCCGTCCGCGGTCTACGTCGATGACGATGTCGATTTCAGATTTGGGGCGTCCCACAAAGTTTGTCCCGTATTCGGAGTTGAGCTGTAAGGCGACGCCTTCCGGCAGTGCCCAGGCGAGCACGGGAAGGCCGAACCGCTCGGCTGCCCGGATTGCTGCTTGGGTTGCACGGCTATGGTCGGGGTGCCCGGTGATTCCACCTTCGTCAAAGACTAGGAGCAACTCCGCATTTCCGAGCACTTCTTCAACCTGATGTGCCAGTTCCTCTACCGACACTTCGGCGAGGTGCCCGTCGGGATAGCAAAGCAGTTCTGCATCTTCGATGCCGAGTATGTCCGCTGCTGCGCGGAGCTCTTCGGCCCGCACCTCTGAGAGCGGGCGGCTCGAGTCACCAAGGGTGGAGGCCTCACCGTGGGTAAAGCATAACGTCCGTACTTTTATTGCCTGCTCTGACAAAATGGCGATTACCGAGCCAAGTCCAAAGGACTCGTCGTCGGGATGTGCGCACACAACCAATACTTCTTTGATCGCGGGTAGGACGTTACCAGTAGAGTTCATTGCAGCGGCCTCAGCAGTACGCTTGCAGCAACTGGGTGGACCATCGATTTAGTTAGACAAATTCTTGAAGTCACCGGATTACCATCCTAGTGTGGTCGGCATCTTCCTGCCACGACGGGCATGCCATAGGTAGGTCCGCTCGAAGACTCGCTTCGCGAAAAGCCACTGCCGTCCTTCTGAAACTGTAGGAATTCGGTTACGCGGTGGTCGTACCGGGTCCACATTGATGTAGGCGCCGCGATTTCCCATATCTAGTATGCAGCGGGCTGACAGTTCAGCATATGGCGCTTCCGTCCCATTGATTCGGGCGACAATGTCGGCCACGGCAATTTGTGCCATCTGCTCGGTCATGTGACCGGTCTTAGGGAAGTTGACTGGAACAGGCGTCTCTTCTACTGGCGGCAAAGCCACGGCTACTCCTACCGCGTAGACTCCGTCTGCCGAGTGGTGGCGATAGTGTTTATCGACCGGGATAAATCCCTTCGGGTTAGAAAGGCCAGGGCTTTTGGCCACGGCATCGATACCAGCCAGCGGTGGAATGACAATTGAAAGCACTGACTCAATGGATCGCGATTCTTGAACTTCAACTGCTTCGGCAGTTATCTTTGTTACTGCGGCAGAAGTTTGGTATCTGATTTCACGCTCTTCCAGCTCACCTTCGAGAAGTTGGCGGATCTTGCCCACTCCACCCATGCCCATATGCCCGAGGAATGGTTCGGGAGTAACAAAGGTGATTGGCACCAAATGACGCAGTTTTCGCCTGCGCAACAAGTGATCGAGTTCAAAGGCCAGTTCGTAGGCAGGTCCGATGCAGCTGGCGCCCGGAGCTGCCCCAACTACGATCGGACCTGGTTGTCGAAGCAATCCCTGGACTGCGCCGGCAAGTTCCTCGGCTTCTCGGGGTGACATAGGTGAGTGGCCAGGCCCATCAAAAGGTCCGAGTCCCTCGATAGCCTCGTTAGCACTGCGATGGCCGGTAGCAATGATGAGGAAGTCGTATCGATGCTCTGCCACTTTAGTCGTCAAGGATTTTTGCTCGGTATCGATGGCGGTAACAGTTTCATGAGCGAATTTCACCTGCTTACCTGCAAGTGGTCCAGCAAGGTCGAAGGAGATGTCACTTAGCTTGCGCGATCCCATTGCCACCCAAGTCAGAGAAGGTACGAATGTAAAGCGCTCGTCTTTGGATATAAGAGTAATTTCGGCTTGATCGGGGTCGAGGTGACGGCGTAGCTCATAGGCAGCGGTAAGACCGCCAAATGAACCACCCACAATGAGTATTTGTATTCGTTTAGTCATTGGCCACCAACTCCTTCATTATTGGGGAACATTCGTGTGGATTGGTTCTGAGAGCATCGCAGTTTCGGATCTAGTTCTCATCTGGCTAATGAAGGTACTCAAAAGCTGACCACCTTGTCAGCCCAGACCGTCCAGTCGGCAGACTCCTCAAGCGTCGAACGTCGTGCGCCATCCACCAGGACGCTTTCGTCAATAGCTCGTGCCTCCATGCAGGTGCCACAGCAGCCGACTGAGCCACCGTGCCGGATTACCGAGGTGACCATTCGGTCAAGATGGTAATAACCATCAGGCACTTTTTGGTTGGCGACGGCGCAGCCGACAGAGTCGCCAAAGAGGAAGACTCTAACCTCCAGGTCGTCGCGGCGGGCCAATGAGCCAGCCAAACGCAACCCGTTGTAGGATCTTTCAGTGCCATAGGGTGGATCGTTCAGAATAACTAGTACTTTCATTGCGACCTCGCTTATTCAGTCATTGCAGTTGGAGAAAATTCCTGCCATAGGTTTGAGAGTTCCGATCCAACTGCCACTGGCAGGTTGGCTTGGCGCCATTCGGGCATGCCATCTTCAAGGCATCGGGCTTGTCGACCATGCTGTTGGAGGGTTGCCACCGCTTGAGGAGCAAGCAGGCACAGGGGACCACGGCAGTATGCTACAATCTCGACTTGAGGGTCGAATTCATCCAAACGTGCTTCCAGATGCTCTAGTGGTAGGGAAATAGCACCAGGAATATGTCCAGCTTGGTACTCTTGCGTCGGTCGCACGTCTAACACCACCACGTCACCGGCACGTACGCGACTTAGGAGCTCGACGCGGCTCACCCGTTGGGTGGTTTCAGCATGGGACCCTATTTCTGACAATATTTGTTTCACCTCGGCGAGCCGAGCCTGAGCAAGGTCACCGAGAGCTGCAATGAACCGGCAGAC
>JAJZIP010000004.1:0-22051 GCA_021810525.1 Actinomycetes bacterium
CAGGTTGGACTTCCCAGTGCTTCCGATCTTGATCCATGGAGACGCGGCTTTCGCTGGTCAAGGTGTTGTCGCTGAGACTCTCAATCTCTCTCAGCTTCCTGGCTATCGGACCGGAGGAACCGTCCATCTGGTCATCAATAATCAGGTCGGGTTCACTACCAACCCCGAGCAGGCCCGCTCCAGCACCTATGCAACCGACGTCGCCAAGATGATCCAAGCTCCTATCTTCCACGTCAACGGTGATGATCCCGAGGCTGTTGTTAGGGTTGCCAGACTGGCATTCGATTTCCGTCAGGAGTTCAACAAAGATGTTGTGGTCGACATGGTGTGCTACAGGAGATTCGGTCACAACGAGGGCGATGAGCCCAGCTACACCCAGCCGAAGATGTACAAGGTGATCGAGTCTCGCAGATCGGTGCGAAAGCTTTACACGGAATCGCTGGTCTCGAGGGGAGATCTCACTGTAGACGACGTCGAACAAGCTCTGGATGACTTTCTTGACAGGCTACAGGTCGCACTAGATGAGACGCGTTCCCAGTCTGCACCGAACCCAACAAGCATTCCTCCGGCCCCGCCCAATAACGTTCCTCTCGAGAAAGTCGGTACCAGCGTTTCGAGAGACGTTCTCCAAATTATCTCGAATCAGCTTCACAGCTGGCCAGAGAATTTCACTGTACATCCGAAGCTCTTGCGCCAGCTCGAAAGCCGCAAGGCGTTGTTCGAATCCGGCCAGATCGATTGGAGCCTAGGAGAGGCCTTCGCATTTGGCACCTTGGTGATGGATGGCGTCGATGTTCGTTTTGCCGGGCAGGATTCGAGAAGGGGCACGTTCAGCCATAGGCATTCCGCGATGATCGATTTCGAGACCGGTGAGGACTATATCCCGCTAGCGGAACTATCTGCAGGAGGTGCGCTGACCAAGTCGGGCAAGCCCATGGGTCGATTTATGATTTACGACTCGCTGCTTTCCGAATATGCAGCTCTGGGTTTCGAATACGGTTATTCAGTGGTGCGCAAAGACTCCCTTGTTTGTTGGGAAGCGCAGTTTGGCGACTTCTTCAATGGAGCTCAGATAATCATTGACCAGTTTCTAGTTGCGGCAGAGGACAAATGGGAACAGAGGTCCGGTTTGGTCATGCTTCTGCCTCACGGTTACGAGGGTCAGGGTCCGGAGCATTCGTCGGGTCGAATCGAAAGGTTCCTTCAGCTGTGCGCGGGGTCGAATATAACCGTGGCAAACCCAACGACCTCGGCACAGTTCTTCCACCTGCTTCGTGCTCAGGTCCTGAGAGCTCATCAGCGTCCGCTTGTGGTGTTCACACCGAAATCGCTTCTTAGGGCACGCCAGTCGCGTTCGAGTGTTGAACAGCTTGTCTCTGGCCACTTCAGCGAGGTTATCGACGATCCCCTTGTCACGGCCGGAGGAAAGTCTATCGATCCCAAGGACGTCAGAAGGTTGGTTCTCTGTTCCGGAAAAGTCGCTTACGACGCGCTTGCCAGGCGCGATGCCATAGCCGATGGAAAGGAACCGGGAGAGATTTCAGCGGTTGTTCGTGTCGAGCAGCTTTACCCGTGGCCTGTAGAGGAACTCAACAACGTCTTTGCAAGATACGCAAACGTCAGAGAGGTTGTATGGCTTCAGGAGGAGCCGGAAAACATGGGTGGCTGGAACTTCTCTCACGGGCAGCTGCATGCGCTCCTTCGAAAGGATTTCGCGCTTCGGCACGTTTCACGCATACCTGCTGGCTCGCCAGCTACGGGTTCGGCTGCAATGCATGCCTTGGAACTCCAGGACCTGCTATATCGGGCAATGAATTTGACGGTAGACGCTGTCAGGCCCTCTGACGATCACTAGAGGATTTGTGAACGGCGCAGGGGCTTGGCCAATTGGTGTGACTGGATATGACTGCTTTGCTTGGATTTTTCGAGGATGAACTTCGGTGAGAGTCGCGACATGGAATGTGAATTCGCTCAACGCTAGAATGCCTCGCTTTGTAGCGTGGTTAAAGGAGGCCGAGCCTGACGTTGTCTGCATTCAGGAGACAAAGCTGAAGCAGGATGCGTTTCCTTATCTAGAACTGGAGCTGCTTGGCTACGAGTCGGCCCATTTTGGTCAGGGGCAGTGGAACGGGGTAGCTGTAATTTCGAAAGTTGGCCTCAAGGACCCGATAATGGGAATCGAGGGTGGACGTCCTGAGTCAGAGGAAGCGCGGGCAATAACAGTCGACTGCAACGGTGTGGGAATCATGTCGATCTATGTCCCAAACGGCAGAGCCGTCGACAGCGACCATTATAGGTACAAGCTTCGCTGGCTGGCCTCCCTCAGGCGGCATCTCGATGAACACTTCAAACCAACAGACAAGCTGATCGTGGCTGGAGATTTCAACATTGCACCGGAGGATAAGGACGTCTGGTCACCTGAAGCCCTCCTCGGAAGTACCCACGTTTCTGAACCGGAGAGGGAGGCGCTTCGGGAGCTAAAGGGCTGGGGTTTGGTAGACTCGTTCAGGCACTTCTATGACCAGGACGGGCTCTATACCTGGTGGGATCACCGAGGCGGCGCGTTTCACAAAAGGCAGGGTCTTCGGATCGACTACCTCTTGGTGACCGAGCCGCTCGAGACGCTTCTGAACTGGGCCCTGGTGGACAGAAATGCGCGCAAGGGGGAAAGGCCATCTGACCATGCGCCTGTGATTATTGATTTTTCGATGCCATAACCGATTGCTTGGAGGAGCTGAATGTCGCAGGATAGTGATGTTGAAAATGAGATGATGGCCAGAGGCACTTGGGCCGAGAAGTTCAAGGAGTTCCAGTCAGATCGAGGGAACCCTCGTCGGGTAGCCTTCGCTAGGGTGGGAAATGCCACAAGGCGAGTGATAGAGCACTTGGTGGCCACCACAGCGACCAACGAGGACCTCGACAGCATTGCGGATCAGATTGAGAGTGTCGCTTCCGCTCTGGAGCGCTACCCAATGGGTCGGACGTATGAGGGCTTTTCCGAAGCGGCAAACGCGGGTTCGCCAGGAGGGTTTTTCGATCACTCGCCGATCTCAGGAGTGGCAAACCCGATCGCGCCGCCCCTTAGGTTCGAAATTCCGGACATTGATTCAGGAGGCGAAAAGAGGATCATTGGAAGGGGAAATTTCGGATCAGCCTACGAAGGCCCCCCGGGCTGTGTCCACGGTGGCTATCTTGCGGCCTCCTTTGACGAACTTTTGGGACGTGCGCAGTCCCTTGGAGGCAATCCCGCAATGACCGCTAATCTGACAATCAACTATCGCAAGCCGACACCACTCAAATGCGATCTTGAGTTCGAAGGCATTCTTGTTAAGGTTGACGGACGCAAGGTGTATACCCGCGGGACCTGCAAATACAACGGAATTGTCACGGCTGAGGCAGAGGCGTTATTCGTGAGCATCAATTTCGAAAAGCTTGCAGAGCTGGCCAGGCTTCAGCGCAGGATCTGATCAAACACGCCGGTCAAGCGGTGACATATTTCAGCAATTCAGCTCCAAATCTTGAGGCTTTCGTACTGCCTATGCCGGCTATTTTCGAAAGGTCTTCTATTGTGGCAGGTTCTTGGATGGCCACCGACGCCAAGGCATGATCATGAAGGATGATATGCGCCGGCACTCCAAGTTCCTTGGATTTGTTTGACCGCCACAGTCGGAGAGAAGTAACAACAGCCTGCTGCTTATCGGTAAGTGATATCTTGGGCTCAGCCTGTTGAAGGACATTTCTGGCTTTTCTGATGGCATTCAAGGCGTGGTCAGAGGTGGCAAGGTGTCCCGATAGCCTGTCCGCCTCATCTTGCAGTCCTGCCAAATAGGGAGAAGGCTCTCTCTTGAGCTGGCGCGTATTGAAGCTGCGATGTTTCGCCCAAGTCAGCGTTATCTGTCTCTTTGCGCGTGTTATGGCTACGTAGAGCAACCTCTGCTCCTCCAAGAGTGCTTCTCTGGTCTCTGCTCTTGCTATCGGCACCAAACCATCTTCCATCCCCATGATGAATACAGTTCGCCACTCAAGTCCTTTTGCCCTGTGGAATGTGGTCAAAATGACCGCATCCGTGGCGCTCTCGTTCGCCGCATTACGCGCTTCGCTCCTGAGCCAAAGGGCCAGCGATCGCGAGTCGCTCTTCGGAGACGAGGAAAGATGCTCTCGTGAAAGTTCCAAAAAGAGGTTGAGGTTTTCGAAAGCTGGGCCTGTTGAAGAATGATTGCGCAAGGTTCTCTCCACAGTTCCCTCGATCCATGCATAGAGGGAACTCCCTGTGAGCGATATGCTCTCTTGCTCAAGACTTACGAGCATGGCTCGCACTTCACCCTGGGCAAGGTAGCTTGTCTCGCTAGCTAAAAAGGAGGGGACTCCCATCTCTTTAAAGGTTCGTTGGATCGGAATCAACTGAGCGTTCGTTCGCGCTAACACTGCGATATCACGCCAGCTGGTTCCAGGCTGGTGGGCTTGCTTTGCAAGACGAGCAACAGATTGGGCCTCAGCTGTGTCGTCGTTGAACGCTCTGATAACGGGGATTGGACCGTCAGGAAGGTTCGGCAGGAGACCCTTTTCGTAATGCGAGATTCTGTTCTGCTTGTTCAGCACGCTGTGTGCCAACGAGAGTATCTGCGGAGTCGAACGATAGTTGTGGGCGAGTACGACCGTCTTGGCACTCTTGTAGCGAGTCGGCAGCGACGTGATCAAGGTGGGATCTGCACCGTTCCAGGAATAGATGGCCTGATGGGGGTCACCCACCACGCACAGATCAGTCCTATCGCCTAGGAGAGCGTTGACAAGGTTCATTTGCACGGCGTTGATGTCTTGGAACTCGTCTATATAGAGGTGGCGCATCCGGTAGCGTTCTGTCGCCTGGAAGGTGGGGTCGCCGAGAAGCACTTGAGTTGCACGGATGATCAGGTCGTCGTAGTCGAGCTTTCGAAGTCTGGATTTTATCTCCTCGTAGTTGAGAAAGACCTCTGCCATCTCAGACGGTGTCAGCGGGATGTTTCGATCAAGAGCCACTGCGGTGTCGCAGTACTCTGAAGGTGTCAATCCCCTTGCTTTAGCCCACTCTATTTCGGCACTTAAAGATGAGACGAGAGATCTCCGACTGACCTCGCTCTCGAGATGTGATTCGCTCTTTGACCAATCTTTTGCCCCGTTGTGTGTCTTCGCCCTGGCTCCGATGCGAGCAATCGATTCTGTAATTATCTTGAATTTCGATTCAAGGAGTTGGTATGGTGCCATTTCCTTGGACTCCCAGTACCTCTGAAGGATCCGGAGAGCAGCGGCGTGAAATGTTTGGGCTTCGATCTGGTCTCTCATCTCGAGAGCTTGAAGTCGCTGTTTGAGTTCGCTGGCGGCTTTCTTGGTGAAGGTTACCGCCAAAGTATGACGTGCATCTGCGTCGCCGGTGGCAATTCTGTAGGCAATTCTGCGTGTGAGCACCCGGGTTTTTCCGGAGCCGGCTCCAGCGATTATTACGAGCGGGTGCTCCTTCGTGGTGACTGCTTCCAGCTGTTCGTGGTTGAGATTGCTGAGTATCTCTTGGATGCGCATTTTGACCGTTATTGACCTGCCCTTCCCCGAGGGAAGGGCGTTCTTGGGCTAACTCGGAATCTGATGCTGCTTGGCCTTACAGGACCCCACGTTTGATAGGATCGCTTTGCTAAGCGGTGAAAGGGCTTCGTGTGCGGCATCTTTTGGTGCCCCACCAATCTTGTATCGGGGAGGTGCTGCTTAGCATTTACATCTTCGTTATCGACAATGATGCTTGAGCCACAGGCAAAGCCCGTGCGGGTCTTGTGGTTACTAACCCGGTCTATTGCTATATCTGGCCATTGGCGAATCCTCACGAGCTTAGCCTACCTCGCTGTCGTGACACCATCTGTAGACTCTGCTGCGCGGTGCATGCACGTCAGCGCCAATCTGTCACCGTCCCAGTGGCGGGGTACAGCGCCACACGTCGACCACATAAAGGCTTGTTCGCCAAGATTATCTTCGGCAAACAATTGCCGGGGGCGAAATTCCTATCGGAGGTGGTCCAGCTGCAATTTCGTCGGTTCGGCGCAACAAAACCACGATTCACTCAGTCGCGGCTTGTTTCCACAGCTCGGAGGGGTCACAAGCTTGGGTATCGGAAGGTCGAAAAGACGATACATGGTTTCGCGCATCAGTCCGAAAGCAGCAATCGGATTGAGTTTGCCCGCCTCCGAGTCTTCAGCCACGGACGTCCACTCCAGTTGAAGTTCATCAATTTGCGGGTCGTTGCTATGCCATTCAAAGGAGAGCAGCTCAGGGTCCCATGCGCCGAACTTGGTTTCCGTTTCTGTTAGGACGAGCGATTCTAGAGGAACCAGGAGGCGGATGGACAGCTGGACAGGGTCCACGCTTTCTAAGAGGTCGTGAGCGAACAAGAATTCGACGAGGTCGATCAAGCTGTGTCTATCTGTCCAAGGTGTAAACGGCATTAAAGAGGGTCTTACCTCGATTCCCTTTTCGTGCAGGATGCCTAGAGCTTCGATAATGTCGGCACGGGTATGTCCCTTGCCAAGCTTTGCGAGAATGTGGTCGGAGGTATGCTCAAAAGCCGAGACTATGAACCTGAGCCCGAGTTTGTGAAGCTCTCCCCAGATGTCACGATGCTCAAGAACGTGCTCAACCTTTACAGTCGCGTCAAATGTCATATCCGGATGGGCTTTGTGCATCGCTCGGGCCACCTTCAAAGAGTGTGCGGGGCCGTTTAGAAAATCAGGGTCACCGAACGTGATGTGCCTTGCACCTTCCTGGTACAGCTGGTCGACCTGAGCCAAGACGTCCTTAGCCGGGATCGCCTTGAATCTTCCGTGGAAGACCACGGGGATGGGGCAATGTCGACACATATGGGCACACCCGACGGTGGTCTCCACGTAGCCGACAAGCTGTTTTTCTCCGTCGGCGATGAGGTGGGCGTAACTGGGGAGTCCTGGGAGTGTAGAACGATCGGGAAGTGCCGCTGCGGCTAGTCGTTGCGAAGCCTGTCCTGGGTCGATACCGAGCGTCTGCAGGATAGTGTCTCGATCGTCTGAGGAGACTGCGGCATCGTACGAGTCAGATGAGGCAATCGCCACTTTTGAGTAGACTCCGAGAGCGATTATCTCTACTGAGCTTCCGAGAATCTCCCTAGCCCTATCTGCAATCTCGTTACCGAGCCGGGTGGCGGTATGCATTGGGACCGAGACAACAATGTGCGTTGGTGGAAGGCGGTTTCCCAGGAGAAAATCCTGGTAGTTAGTGAATGACCTTCGCTCCACAGAGTTGTCGCAGAGTGCATAATCGATTTCAACCGATTTGAAAATGCTTGCAAGCCGTGCCAGGACAAGAGGCTGGTGGCCGAGTTCGTACGTCGAAACCGCGAGCACTCTGATAGCTTTTCCTCCAATGCTTCGTCGTGCCTTCATGAGATTTCAATTTCCAGTCTGGCGACTGCTTCCTCCAAAGACCTGACCACAGTTCGTGTCGTAGGCGCCTTTGCAAATACGAAGCCAAGGTATTTAGCGTCGTAGGGGATTGGGAGTACGTCGGTGTCCGCACTGTATGTCATGTCCACTCCGGTAATCCACCTAACCGCTTTGGCTCGGTCTATTCCTTTGATCTCTCTCAGCCTTCCCTTGCTCGGTACCGGGATCATGTAGACCCCCGAGGCCTGATTTTCGAAGGAAAGATCGGGAGCATGCAGTCCCAGTGCTTCTGCGAGTATCACTTTCTCAATGCTTGCACCTCCCGAAAGCGGGACAGCCTTGGAACAGGTTCCACCGATCGACCGCGCGGCTAGCTCCAAGAAGTAGATCTCTCCGGTATCGGTGATTCGGAATTCGGCATGGATTGGTCCAGTTGTTATATCCAGAGCTGTTCTCGTCCTGTCCAAGACTTCGAAGAGCTGATTGGCTACTTCCTTTGGGAGAGACGTGGGAGTGACGTAAATAGTCTCCGCGAAAAAAGGGCCGCGAAGTGGTTGTGGCTTGTCAAAAATGGTGAGAATCCGCAACTTACCCCCGATCACTATCGCTTCGACAGCGTATTCTGTTCCGTCGATGTACTCCTCTATGAGGAGGGGATACTCACTAGCGCATCCATGCGAAGCCTGAATTGCCCGTACGATCGGCACGGCTTCGCGGACCTCTTGTACTGAGTTGGCACGCATCACGCCAATCGATCCGGACAGAGTTGCAGGCTTGATCACCAGGGGAAACCTTCCAATGGTGGACAGCTTCTCCTCAAGTCTCTCGCCTTCCCGATAGGTTTGAAAAATCGGCTGAGCTACTTGGCAGTCCAAAAGCCTCTCCCTCATTGCGATCTTGTTTTGCGCCAGATCAGTCGTCGAGGTCGAGATATGTTTGAGGCCAAGTTCCTGGCTGGCGAGCGCGGCGGTTTTGAGGCCGGCGTCGTCGATGGACACGATGGCATCAAAGTGGCTGGTCTTGTTGGCCAGCTTTATCTGGGACAAACCTGTTTGAGGATGATCTAGCGAGACAACTATCGCCCGATCTCCCATGCGGTGTGCCATAGGAAAAGGCTCTTGCGATGCGATGGTGAGCGAAACACCCAGATGAGCGGCGGCGCTCATGAAGGCCTGTGCTCTGTAAGTTTCCGTGGGTACAAGAAGTAGGACGTTTTTCACTTGACTTAAGATTCTACTAGCCAGGTAGTATTTATTAGTTGAACGTAATACTTGGAAATGAGATTTACGTAGATTCGATCTAAATGCAACGGTTGGAGTTCGCGTGGAAAGTGTCTTTGGTTCAAATGATACGGGAGTTCTTGAGGTAACGGACAGAGCTCTTTCTGAAATTCTCGACATTCGTTCTCAAGAGCCCGAAGCTGAAAAGCTTGCTCTGTGGATCGAAATTTCCGGCGTCAGCGGGAATAGCTACTCCTATGATGTCTACTTTCAAAACAAGAGCGATGCAAGCAGAGATGACGCAGTAGCGGAACTTGGCGAGATCGCCATCGTAGTCCCATCGACAAGCATTGCTTCGATCTCGGGATCGAAGCTTGACTTGGGTGGTGATGATGGCTCAGGGGGTTTGATGATTGTCAATCCAAACTCGCCGGTTTCAGATGACCTGCCATTGCCTGAGGAACTGTTGAACGCGGATCTTAGCAGTCCAGCGGCACAGGAGATCATTCGAGTACTCCAAGAGGAGATAAACCCAGCCATCGCATCTCATGGAGGTAGGGCGGATCTAGTTGCTGTATCAGACTCGATAGCTTACCTTCGGCTCTCCGGAGGTTGCCAGGGCTGTGGAATGGCATCAGTAACTCTTTCACAGGGTATCGAAGTTGCCATCAAGGAGGCTGTGCCTGAGATCACTGCGGTGAGAGACGTCACGGATCATCTTCACGGTTCGAATCCCTATTACGAGGCTTCAAAGAAATAAGCTGCAGAGCGTTACCGGACTTGTTCAAGATGTGAAAATAAAGAGCGGACACACATTGCTGCCCGCTCTTTATATTACGAGGTCCTCTTCTGGGTCATACCTTGATAAGCTCAACTTCCAGAGATATTTGGATTTTGTCGCTCACGAGGACGCCGCTTCCTTCGAGGGGGACGTTCCATTCCATGCCGAAGTCCTTGCGAGAGATCTCTCCAGCTGCGGTGAATCCCGAACGGGTGTTTCCCCAGGGATCCTTAGCGACACCGTTGAACTCGAGATTGAGGGTGAGGCTTCGCGTGGTGCCATGAATGGTGAGGTTGCCTGCGAGAGCATAGTGGTCCCCGGCAGGGGTGATCGATGTCGACGTAAACGTGATTTTTGGAAACTTCTCGACATCGAAGAAGTCGGCTGATTTCAGGTGGTTGTCTCGTTCCTGTTCTCCGGTTGAAACCGATGCGACGTCGATCTCTGCTGAAATCTTGGATTGGGTCAGATCCTCGGCGACTTCGATTGACGCTGAGAACGATGAGAACGAACCCCGCACTTTGGTGACGACCAGATGCCGTGCGGTGAATTCAATGGCAGAGTGAGCCGGGTCAATGTTCCAAGTGCCTGGTTCGATCGAGAGATCTGATGCTTTGGTAGGTGCAGCCATCGTTTCCTCCATTATCTTGAATGTAGTTAGAATCTGATGGGATAGCTTATACTAGATAGTTGCAAATGCAATCAAATTTTGATGACAAATCCGCAGTGACGGGAATTCAATGGCTAGATGAAGTTGAAATGCGTGCCTGGAGAGGCATGCTGTCAGCTCACTCCCATGTCTATAGCCAGCTGGATGAGGAGTTGTACAGAGCTCATGGCATCACCTTTGCCGAGTACGAGGTACTGGTGCACACATCCGAAGGACCTGGTGGGTCCATAAGAATGTCTAACCTTGCTGAAGCAGCCCTTGTCTCGAGGTCTGGCCTTACTCGTCGAGTCCAGCACCTTGTTGCAGTTGGACTGCTAGAACGGCGGCGATGCAAAGAAGACAAAAGAGGCACATTTGCTGTTCTCACCCCATTGGGATGGGAGAAGCTGAGAGCCGCCGCCGCAACTCATATCAAAGGAGTTCGTGAGCACGTGATCTCCAAACTCTCCCGTGCGGATCTCGAAATACTGGCCAGCGCGTTCGACAAGGTTGTGGAACCCAATGACTTCGAGGGTCGCTGATCTGACAAGGTCAGCCCAATGCGGCTGGTCTTGTCAGGTTGTCACGTTGCGGCACGCATAAGCCAGAGACTCAACCTCCTAGAGGCAATGTGGTTGACGGCGACGTTGGCCTTGTCGTCGTGGTCGAACCAACCGAGCCTTTTGCTTGTGTTGTAGTTGTGGTCGTTGACCCTGATTTTGGAATCGTCGTAGACGTCGTCGATGTAGTGGTTGTGGTGGTGGTAGGGGGTGGAACGGGGTGGAACCCAGGTATCGGAGGGCTTCTCCATACCTGCATCGCATTCGGAACGGACGGGTGCTTCAGCCCGGGAAGCCCGGAACCAAATGCGGTGAGCACGTTCTCGGTGATTTTGACGACCGGAGCGATCGGACAGCTTCCAAGAAATGATGGACAGGGAGACCCAAGGGCCGCAACCCAGAGGTTGGTTCCGGTGGAGAAGACTCCAGCGCCGTTAGGCGTTGTGTAGTAGCTCATGTCCGAGAAGCCGGGCTGATTGCGGCACAACACCGGCGAATTTGCGAGAAGTTGAAGGCTGCTTGGATACGGGCCGTATGGATCGAAGCCGTCGTATTCACTGCCGACCAGATTGTGAAGTCTTGATCCAAACTTCAGCCCGGTGTTGGCGAAGATCCAGCTTGACGGGTCCGTTATTACCATGTCATAACGGACCGGGTTGCATGCGTACTGGATTCCGATGAGAGCGCTCTCCGGCCGTGGATCGGGTCCGTCAGGCCAGTTCGTGGTTACCTGGGCGTTATTGATCCCGTTCAAGGGGTCAAGACTGGCCACGCGGTAGTTAACCTCAATCCTGTCCGCCCCAAGGGAGGTGCTCTCGAATCTTATTCGCCTGAATATCGCATTTGCACCGAGAAACATTAGGTTGGTTCCATGCTGGAGGGCGACGGTCAAAGCGTGTCGCATCTCCGGCGAGTAGTACTCATCGTGTCCGAGGGAGATCAAGACCCTGTGGTTTGAGATAAGGTTCGGCCGTTTTTGAAGATCGACGTCGGTTATATATGTTACGTTCAGGCCCATCTTCTCAACCAGCGCCACCAGGGGAAGTTCGTTTCCGTAGAAGTCAGCCGCGCCCTGTCCAAAGTAATAGTCGTATGGCCGGTCGAACGAAACTTTGGTTGCGCGATCGGAGTATCCGTTGGGTCCGCTGTAAAGGTCGTAGCCGCCGTAGAGGTTGTATGCCTGCCAGGTGGTTACAGAGTTGACGACCACTACTGCAGCGTTTGACTGGTCATTTCGCACTGTTATAGGGACCCACTTCTGTGCGCCGTTATTTCCCACAAGTTTTAGGAGATAGTCGCCTGGGAACCAGGATGAGTTCGTCTTTATCGTCAGTGACGGCTTCCAGCTGCACTCGACGGTGTTGCTAGGTTTCAGGACCGGGCAAGCTGGCTGGTCAATGCCGGTTAGCGTAGGTGAGGTCCAAATCAGTCTGCCAAGCAGACCCTGGTAATATCCCATTCTGTAAGCCTGGACCACGTAGCTTTGCGATGTGGTGGAGACGAAGATCGTGAAGCTTCCCCCCTGATTCACGCTGACTTCGGAGGCGTAACCTTCAATGTTGGTCGGAGTCTGGTTCCCGGTGATCCTCCAGGCGCTGGTTCCCGGCTTTGCGTTTTGTGCTGCAATTGCCGACGAGTACAAAGACCCCGGCGCAGCCTTGTACGAGATTGTGGATGTCGTTGAATGAATTGTAGTTGTCGTGGTCTCGGAGGCTGACGCGGGCTTGGGTCTCGTCCCTGAAGGGAGTAGCGCAATCACAGCAGCTGACCCGAGAATCACCACAGCTACCGCGATCACGACGGCTGATTTCTTCCGAGTGAATTTAAAGCGTCTGAAGTAGTTGCTGCCTGAATGCTTCACGGAACAACTTTAGATGAAATTTCCAGTGAGATCGCCCTTTGAAAGGTATTTTGGAAAGCGATAGCGCTGTGGTGAAAATTTGCGTGCAATTAGGTGACCTCTGAATCAGTGAACTCGGCTCCCTTGAGATTTGCCGTTTCCGTGTAGGGAGTGATGTTGGGAGGTCCATCTGATTTTGTGGGCAAATAGCGTGTCTGGTTAATTGCTTGTTCAGGTGTCGCAGAGTTTAGCGATTTGCTTGCAGCTGGGCGAGCAGAAGGGTTAAAGATGATCGTTTTGGTTGGGTTCATGGGGGCAGGAAAGACCACAATTGGCCGCCTTCTGGCGGAGAGGCTTGGGGTACCATTTGTCGATGTGGATACAATGATCGAAAGGCGCGAGCATCGCTTGATCAGAGAGATCTTTGAGCAGAGCGGGGAAGAGGAGTTCCGTCGAATCGAGCATGAAGCAGTCGTTGAGAGCTTGAAGGGCCCTGACGCCATCGTCGCGCTGGGCGGAGGTGCGGTTGAGCACCCCGGCACATTGCGTTCACTGGATTCGGTATTTGTGGTCTACCTGGAGGTGGACTTCGACGAAGCTTTGCTTCGGATAGGCCGGGATCAATACAGGCCCATGATCTCTAATCCAGACATCAAAGAGATATACGGCCGACGACAGCCTCTCTACCGCGGGGTCTCAAATGTTACGATACGCACAAGTGAGAGGAGTCCAGAGCGGATTGTGGCAGAGATTGTGTCTAGTCTCACCAGCTAGAGGTAAACAATTGACTCCGCCTCCAACAAGCACAAAGCGTGTTTGCAACTGAACTCGGTAGTTCAGGTTCAGTTCGGCGTGTGTCGTGTTGGAAAGATCTTCGGACGCCTGTCTTGCTAGTCAGCTTGCAGCGGTAGTTACAGTCCGCCTGCAGCAGATCTTAGGAGGTGCGGCTAGGAAAATGTGACTGGGTTGCCAACCATAATCACGTGATGGTGATTTGAGCCGGGTGGTGCATGTGGATTTTGGTAAAAGTTGCTCGGATGAGCGGTGGCGCTTTTGACGTTTCCTTATGGATGGCGAGCATCGCTTGGTGCGGTTCAGTGTGAATTGCGGATTATTGTGTCACTTGGTCAACTCGTATTGGGTTGCCATGCCATTACAGGGGGAGAGGGCGTGCCCCCGAAGGTGCAGTCCGTGGAGGGTTCTGGGTAAGGGACATGTCATTTCCACGGGGTAGATTTAAGGTCATGAGCATCCGCGAGAGGTTATATCCCTTACGAAGCCGAACCGTTGTCGCTACGTCATTTCTCTCGCGCACGCATCGAGACAGGGATTATCCGACCGTCCAGTTTTGGCCAGGAATGGTCAATGGTGGCCGACTTCGGGGGTAATGCAGCACTTACACGGAAAGGAGTACGGGTTCAATGGAAAACTCCCTGAAGCGAATATGACCTCGGTTCTGTTGTTGAACGGTCCCAACCTCAATCTCTTGGGGATGAGGGATCCGATAACATATGGCTCGACAACCTTGCGGGAGATTGAGGAGCGGGTAAGTGAGCTTGGAACTGAGCTGGGCGTCGTCGTTAGATGTGCCCAGTCGAACAGTGAAGGGGCCATGGTCGATCTAATTCACGAGGCTCGCGACGGATTGGGTATGATAATCAACCCGGGAGCGTACGGCCACTACAGCTACTCGATTCGTGACGCGATAGAGCTTCTCGAAGTTCCGGTAATAGAGATCCATATCTCGAATATTCATGCGAGAGAGGAATTCAGACATGCCTCGGTAATATCTCCAGTGGTGTCGGGCTTCATCTGCGGTTGCGGGGTTTTCGGTTATGAATTGGCGTTGAGAGCTCTAGTAGAGCAACTCGGCGATAAAGTCCAAAGCTGAGGCAAGGCAGTCGTTCCTGACGTCAGCCGCGAAGCCCGAAATGAGTAACGATTGGACCAGGCTGTGGCATGTTCTGCATTTGCAACGGGTCCTTTTCCGCGAGGTGGGTGAAGATGGCAAGACTTAGGAGCTTTGGATGAGGGTAGCCATAGTTGGCGCAGGTTCTTTGGGCAGTGTCTTTGGCGGAGTCCTGGCAGACGCGGGAGTCGAAGTCTATCTAGTGAGTCGCCACCAAGACTATGTCGACAAGGTCAACCATGATGGCCTGCGACTGGTTGAGGACTCAGGAGAACGTGTCACCTGGCCAAATGTGACCGCTGATGCCGGGACCGTGGGTGAGGTGGATCTTGTTATCGTCATTGTCAAGTCATTTGACACTCGCGAGGCGATGACAGCTTCGAAAGTGCTGGTCGGACCGGAAACGACTGTGCTTTCACTGCAGAATGGCCTGGGAAACGAAGAGGTGCTCGCAGAGCTTTTCGGCTGGTCGAGGATCATATTCGGGAGGACGTTTGTTGGCGGCGATTCAGTGTCAAAGGGGCGCATAGTTACAGGACTCAAGGGAAAGCCGACCGTGATTGGCGAACTGAATGGAGAGTTTTCAATGCGCTCAATGGAGATATCGGAGATCTTCAATCTCGCCGGTCTTCTAACCGAGGTCAGCGACAACATCCTTGGAGTCGTGTGGAACAAGCTGTTAGTGAATGTATCAACCGGAGCGCTAGCGGGAATAACGGGATTGAGCTACGGACTTCTCTATCAGGTCCCGGATCTTCTGCCGGTAGCTGTGGCGGCTGTGAACGAAGGCGTTGCAGTCGCCAAAGCGAAGGGGATCGAGCTTCCCAATGAGGATGCTGAGGAGATTTGGCTGAGTGCAGGCAGGGGACAACCGGCATCATTTAGGACGTCGATCCTTCAAAGCCTTGAGAGAGGTTCAAAGACCGAGATCGACTTCATCAATGGTGCCGTGGTTCGCCTTGGGGCAGAGGTCGATGTCCCAACTCCGGTGAATCGAACTCTGGTCGCCTGTATCAAAGGCTTGGAGTTTAAATAGTCCAGGTTCGTCTGAGGCGATTCTTCTGTCGGGTGGCGTGATGGTATTGAAGCGCTAGCCACGCCTGCCAGCTGCGACCAAGTAAGCGTTAAAGAGCCTCCTCGGAGAGGCTAACACTAAGAGAGGAATTGCTGAACGGGAGGATTTGAGTTGAACGTGCTCGTCGTATCAGCTAGATCTGGACCAATTGTTGGAACGCGTTGATCGATCTGAGCGTGTTCGCAGCCCGAGCCGCAGGTGAACCGGATTGGAGACGGTGATCGGTGCTTGCTTTTGTGTCGAGCGGTAGGGCATAATTGGCAGCGGCGCCTCGGAGATCTTTTATATATCGGACACTCCCGACATCAATGTGACAATTGCGGGGATGTGCATTGCCTCAGATCATTCTGCTGTCGGTCTTTTGCTACCTTTTCGGCTCGATCGTCGCGTCCAGCTCGGTTTCCTATGTCGACCGCCGGATTGCGTTGCATCCGGTTTTCACTCTCGGGATGGCGATGCTTGCGATTTTATGGTTGGCAATGGCGGTCGAGCTTTTTACTCTGCTGATGTCAGTGTCGGGAACGATGTGCGCTCTTACACTGGGAAGCCAGCTTGTTATCTTCCCGCTTCTTGCGACAATCGACCTAAAGGTTCGGCAGGTGCCGACCTTTCTCGTCAGGGTTGGATCGCTTTGGACCTTGCTTGTTCTCCTTTTGGGCGGAGGATCTTCACTCTTGGCCAGGGCAGCTTTGATGACTGCGCTCTATGTCGCCCCGTTGCTCCTCGTCAATCTGCTAAAGCCTCGTTCGATCGGCATGGGGGATGTCAGGTTGGGGATCTACGTCGGTCCGCTTCTAAGCTTTTCCAGTTCACTGCTCGCCATCCCGTTGGTGCTTGCGGCTTCAAGCGCGTTCGCACTGGTGGCGTCATGTGTAGCTCGCCTGATCTTCGGCATGACGATGAAAAGGATCCCGCTAGTCCCGTTCATACTGCTCGCCACATTGATCCTCCAGTTCACGCCCGGCTGGCTTCCGATACGTTAAGTTTTCGCCTCCGTCGGCAACCAACCCTAAGAAATGTTCGAGTCGATTAGATTCTTAGCATGCTTAGATTCTTTACGGCAGGTGAATCCCATGGCAAAGGGCTGGTTGTGATCGTTGAAGGGCTTCCATCGGGCCTTGAGATTACAAAGGAAGAGATCCAGGGCGAATTGGCGAGAAGGCGACTTGGCTATGGCAGGGGTCCTCGAATGAAATTTGAGCAGGACGAGTTGACCCTGATCGCTGGTATCAGGCATGGTAGGACTCTTGGCTCTCCTGTTGCGCTCGAGATTGGCAACACTGAGTGGCCAAAATGGGTGAAGGAGATGTCACCTGACCCCGGGCGTTCGGAGAAGGTATTGAACCAGCCGAGACCGGGTCACGCCGATTTGGTGGGGATGCAGAAGTATGGTTTCGACGATGCACGCGACGTGCTCGAACGTGCGTCTGCGCGTGAGACTGTTGCTCGAACCGCAGCTGGCTGCCTTGCTAAAGCCCTTCTCGCCAGACTTGGAGTCTCGGTACTCTCCCATATCGTTCAGCTCGGCTCTGTCTCGGTTGAAAATGGTCCCAGGCCGGGGCCGGAGGATCTGGACAGGATTGATGAGTCGCCGGTGCGGTGTTTCGACCCCACCGCGGAGGAAGCCATGGTTGGGGAGATAAAGGCTGCCGCCAAGGCTGGTGACTCCCTTGGGGGCGCCGCTGAGGTGCTGGTTTATGGAGCGCCGGTTGGACTCGGGAGTCACGTACATTGGGATCGCAAACTCGATGGAATGATTGCTCAAGGGCTCATGAGTATCCAGGCGATCAAAGCGGTGTCAATCGGAGAAGGTCACGTTGTTTCCGGCTTGCGTGGATCGGAGGCGCACGACTCTATTCGCTGGGACGCAGATTCTGGGACATATGCCAGGGATACGCTCAGGGCAGGCGGTATCGAAGGCGGCATGTCTACCGGGGGGCTAATCTCCGTCACGGCCTGGATGAAGCCTTTGTCCACTTTGAACCGTCCGGTCATCAAGACCGTGGATGTCGTGACAAAGGAAGAGACCGTATCGTTCAAAGAACGTACCGACGTCACCGCCGTCCCTGCAATGGGAGTGGTGGCGGAGGCGATGGTTGCACTCGTGCTTGCCAATGAGGCGCAGCGTAAGTTCGGTGGAGATTCCGTTGCTGAGATGGTACGTAACCTTGAATCATTCAATGCCCACATTCATGAGACGCCATCTGCGGCGAAGGGATAGTGCGCTGGCCCGAGCGTCTTCTGGGCGGAACTGCGAGCGCGATGAATCTTGACTATTTCAGGAGCTGATGAGGGTAATGGTGGATCGAGGTAAAGGTTGAGAGTATGTGAGAGGGATTCAGTGTCCACGTACGATGAAATCATTGTAGATCTAGCAGACCGCCGCTACCCGGTCTATGTAGGTGAAGGGCTCTTAGGAAGCATTGACTCGATGATCCCTGATGGCGTAAGCAAAATTGCGATCGTGACTCAGGAGGACATCGGAATTCTTCCCGAGTTGAGGCTTCCGTCTCAGATCTTCTACATTGGCGATGGAGAACAGGCAAAGTCGCTCTCCACAATAGGCCAGCTTTGCAGCGGATTTGCCAAGATGGGCATCAACCGCAGGGACCTGGTTCTCGCTATCGGTGGCGGTGTGGTAAGTGATACGGCCGGCTTTGCAGCGGCCTCGTTTCACCGAGGGATGCGTTACGGCATAATCGCGACAACCTTGCTGGCTCAGGTGGATGCCGCAATTGGTGGAAAGACCGGCGTCAACATCCCGGAGGGAAAGAATCTAGTCGGGGCGTTTTGGCAGCCCAGCTTCGTGGTATGCGAGTTGTCTGCATTGTCAACTCTTCCCGAACGCGAGCGCAAATGCGGATTTGGGGAGATGGCGAAGTATGCGTTTCTCGGTGCCGAGGGACTGGATAGGCTCCCTCTGCGTTCCCAGATATCGGCTTGCGCCAAGATCAAGGCAAGTTTCGTGGAGGAGGACGAGCGCGAGGGCGACAAGCGGGCACTGCTCAACTATGGTCACACTCTGGCGCATGCTATAGAGGCGGTGGGATTCAGCGATCCGAGAGTGAATTTGAAGCACGGTGAAGCAGTGGCCATTGGAGTGATATTTGCTGCCCTGCTCGCCCAAAAGCTGGGGAGGATCGACCAGGCTCGAGTTGACTATCATCGTCGCGTGGTGAGTTCATATGGGCTCAGAACAGAGCTTCCTGCGGGGATCGACTTGGAGAGGCTCATCGCAGCCATGTTCAAGGACAAGAAATCTTTCGGGACCCTGACCTTTATTTTAGATGGCAGTTCAGGTGTTGAGGTGGTGCGCGACGTGGATGCTTCACTTGTTAGAGCAGTTCTTACGGAGTTCGCTACGCAGGCCTAGTCTGCTCAACAGGCTTGGGCCGTGACGGATGCTCCACATGAGGCGCGGCATCCTCTCTCATAAACGGCCTCAGCTATCAATCCGATCTGTTCATTAACGCGGTGCCTGAGGTCTCACTCGGAACTCCTGAGCAGTCTTGCCGCGGCAGAAAGCAGGCCGTTGATGAACTTTCCCGAACTCTCGGTGGAAAACTTCTGAGCTAGCTCGACGGCTTCGGATAGTATCACTCCTGTGGGAATCTCCGGACAGAAGATGAGTTCATACATGCCAAGCTGGAGGACGGCATAGTCCAGAAGAGGCATGCGAGAAGGATCCCAATCCTGCGAGAGCCTCTTTATCTCCGTATCCAGTCGTGCCTTGTTCTCCGCTATTCCCAGAAATCGACTGGTGACGAAGGGATCCGGCGTGAGCGTCAATTCATTAAGAAGCGTGTCGGCCGAAGAGTTTTTTATCTCCATCTCGTACAGCAGGGAGATCACCCTTTCTCGGCCTTCCCGCCTAGAGGCAATCGGTACGATCCAGTCCTCGGTTTCTTCCTCATCCCCTGCCGGTATGCGGACTCGCTCGTGCGCTGGCTCGTCCTCGGGCTTAGGCACGAGTTAGATACTCTCCGGTTCTGGTGTCAACCTTTATCCGTTCGCCAGGTTCGATGAAGAGCGGCACCTGAAGAACAAGCCCGGTTTCTACTGTTGCGGGCTTTCGTGCCCCGGAAACGCGGTCGCCTTGGACGCCGGGCTCCGTCTCGATTATCGTTAGCTCCACGGCCGCGGGAAGTTCGACGGCCACAACCTCACCTTCGTACTGGCTGACCGTAGCTGAGTCGCCCTCTTTCAGAAAGTTTGCGGCTGAGCCAAGTGAGGCAGGATCGATTTGAATCTGATCGTACGAGGTGGTGTCCATGAACACGTACTGGGCGCCGTCTCGGTAGAGAAACTGCATGTCGCGCTTTTCAATGATTGCCTGATCGAGCTTTTCATCGGCCCTGTAAGTGCGCTCAATGACAGCTCCGGTTCGAAGGTTCTTGAGCTTGGTGCGTACGAATGCTCCTCCCTTGCCTGGTTTGACGTGTTGAAACTCAACTACAGTGAAGAGCCCTTCACCGAGATCCAGCGTCATTCCATTTTTCAGATCATTCGTTGAGGTTGAGATTGCCATGAGACCCTTCCAGCTGGCTAGGAACACAAAGCCCTTTGTGAACGTGGTTCACATTCTAACGTTTTGTGCAGGTACTACATGGCGTGTCCAATCAGAAACCGACTCCTGTTTGGTCAAGAAATTATTGGAGACTTGGGAATCTCTGTCAGCCGTTCGCTGCCTGTTTCCGTTATCGCAATCGTGTCTTCTATGCGGACGCCCATCTCGCCGGCAAGATACACCCCCGGTTCCACGGTCAATATATCGCCGACGGCCAAGACAGATTTACTGTCTTTATGGATCCACGGCAGTTCATGAACCTCTAGCCCGACTCCATGTCCGGTGCTGTGGGTGAAGAACTCTTCAAGGTTGAAAGCCGAGAGCGAGTCGCGACATGCCGTATCGATAGCGGAGGCTTCTGCGCCTAGAACGGCCTTTTCCACCCCTGCTTGTTGGGC
This sequence comes from Actinomycetes bacterium, assembly GCA_021810525.1. Lineage (GTDB taxonomy): Bacteria > Actinomycetota > Acidimicrobiia > Acidimicrobiales > Acidimicrobiaceae > SCQM01. The sequence continues at coordinate 20,433 of JAJZIP010000004.1, forward strand.
AGCTTCGACAGCCCGATAGATTCTTTGAAACCCTCGACTGAGTGTGTCACCCAGGAAGTAGGTTCTTGTGCAATCGGAATGGTAGCCCTCCCACACCGCGCCGAAGTCGATTACTACTGGATCTCCTTCTGTAATCCTTCTCTCAGTAGGTCTGGCGTGCGGCATCGCCGAGTGCGGTCCAGAGGCCACTATGGTCTCAAACGAAGGTCCTTCGGCCCCCAGCATTTTCATCCGGAATTCGAGTTCCGCAGCAAACTGGATCTCCGTGGGTTCGCTTTTCAGTTTTGGCAGCACAGCAGCAAGGGCTTCATCGGCGATGTGCGCAGCTCTTCGGATAGCGTCGATCTCCTCCTCGTCTTTGAACTGTCTAAGGCTTTCGACCTTTACGGTGCTTGGTGCGATTGTCCTCTCCATCGCTTGAGTCCATGCATTGAAGCTCGTGATCGAGGTTGAGTCAGCCTCGATGCCAATTTCAAGGGCTCCCTTTGCAAACAGCTTTGACTTCTCGAGTTGAGTTGCGAGATTCCCGATGCTGATCTCGACTTGAGCATTGGACTCCGCTATTTGCAACCGCGACTGTTCGCTGTAACGGCTGTCTGTGCAAAGAAGTCCGTGGTCATTCTTGGAGAACGAGGGCGAAGCTATAAGGAGCGTTCCGGCGGAACCAGTGAAACCGGTTAGATACCGTATATTCAAGAGGTTGGTGATTATAAAGACGTCAATATTCGACTCGTCCAGCCGCTTTCGCAGTTCGGTAATCCGGTGATCTGTCTTCATCTGTGACTTTGTTCCTGCTCCGGTTATTAATAGGTTGACGGATGATAGGGTGGAATAAAATTCAAGATAGCAAATAATGTGATCGGGGAGTTTCTCAGGTTTCAACCATCTTTTAAATCTAGGATCTGCAAGTGGGTTCCAAGAACCAATGGTGAATTTGTAGCCGTGATCAAGTGATTGGCAGATCTCAAATCACAGGGTTTTTGTGTTGGTCGGATGGTGTAACAGCTGGGAAACAGATTCGTTAGGTCTTTATGAACTTAATAGTAGGTACAATAAGCCGGCGCAGCGGCATGAGGGTGGTCGGTAGTTACGTCGCCCTTATGAAGCCGCGAATTATAGAACTTTTGTTGATTACAACGGTTCCGGCAATGATAGTGGCAAAGCGTGGCATTCCAAGTGTCTGGCTCGTTGTCTTTACGCTCGTAGGTGGGACTCTGTCAGCTGGCGGTGCCAATGCCGTCAACATGTGGGCCGACCGAGACATCGATTCGATCATGAAGAGGACTCAGAAGAGACCTCTTGTGACGGGCGAGATAACGCCCTCTGCTGCTCTGGCGTTTGCGGTTTTTCTCCAGGTGCTTGCCTTCGTCGAACTTGCACTTCTCGTAGATTTGTTGAGTGCGATTCTTGCTCTGGCTGCCGCGCTCTTCTATATCTTCGTCTACACGCTCTGGCTCAAGCGGACTTCCTCACAGAATATAGTGATTGGCGGTGCAGCCGGTGCCGCACCAGTCCTGGTTGGTTGGGCGGCGGTTGCCCACTCCCTCTCTTGGACCCCTGTGATCATGTTTTTGATCGTATTTCTCTGGACCCCTCCCCATTTCTGGGCGCTCGCGTTT
>JAJZIP010000004.1:22061-52444 GCA_021810525.1 Actinomycetes bacterium
GGACGACTACTCCCGGGCGAATGTCCCGATGCTGCCCGCGGTAGCGAGCCCGAAGAGAACCGCCGGCGAGATCGTCGTCTACACCGTTCTGCTTTGGGTAATGACGTTGCTGCTCGTGCCTGTCGGTCATCTTGGGGTCATCTATGCCATAGCAGCACTAGCTCTCGGTGGAGGCTTTTTTGCGTATGCAGTAGGTCTTTACAGGAATTGCTCTCCAAAGCTTGCCATGCGGGTATTCAGCTACTCGATTTCATATCTCACCATTCTGTTTCTAGCAATGGGGATTGACATTCTTGTCAGGTACCACTAGCCCATCACGGAAGGGGGCCTGGTCCGGTCGTGCTGGAAGAAGGAAGCTGGCATTCCCGGCCTTTCTCGCCATCCTTGCTGGCTTCATCGTCTATGCCGTAGCTATTTCTTTGCGTGCTGGCGGAGCGACAGCCGGGCTGTCATCACTGGCGCAGACATCGGGTATCCAGGTTGGAGGACCGCTGGTCGGAGAGGCTGCACCGGAGTTCTCACTTTCTAGTGTCACTTCTCCATTGCACAGCGTGGCGCTCCGGCAGTTCATAGGCCGACCCATCGTGTTGAACTTCTTTGCTTCGTGGTGCGTCGCATGCAAGACCGAGCTACCGGAGTTTGCAACACTTTCGAAATCTTATGCTGGCAGGGTCCGGTTCCTTGGCGTTGACGAAAATGACACACGAGCTGCCGCGGTCTCGCTGCTGGTTCAAGGCGGTGTCAACTATCCTTCGGCATTTGACGGCCAAGGACAGCTTGAGCAGCCCTATCACCTCATCGGACTTCCCACTACGTTTTTCATTGACTCAAAGGGCACAGTTGTTGAAGTCGTGGCGGGACAGATCACACCGTCGATGCTGGCAAGTGATCTCGCCAAGATTGCGAACCACTGACGGTTGATCAGTCGCAACAGGCTCTGGCTTTCTTGCCCGTCTTGTCATGATGTGTCCGGCCCGGTCTCCCTATTTACCCAACTGGTGTCACTTTTGAGCCCGCAGGGCACGCTCTGGGGTCCCAGGGCTGAAGGGGTGTAACTGATGCTGTGGCAGGAAGTGTGACTGGAACAAGCGTTGTTGGGGTGGAACCTGCAGACGTGGTCGAAGTGGAGGGAGCCTGTGTAGTTGTGGTTGTCTGTGAATTGGCAACTGTAAGGGTTGTTCCTGCGACCAGCTCGACTGGCGCTCCGCTGAGGGTCGATGACTCACCCAAGATAACCGAGCCGGACAGGCTGTTACGCAGTAATTCTGCCTGCTGCAGGTAGCCGGCTTTGTAATAGACGATGCTTTCGACGTTCTTGCTGAGAATCTTTGCATTCCCGGTTGAGGCAACGCTGAACCCGTCTGCCGTCAGCTGTTGCGAGATCTTTGCGGCCTGCAGGGCGATTCCGGAGCCGTTGAGGACCGAGATGGAAAAGCTTCCTTTGCTTACAATGGGAGGTGGCACGTCCAGGTACTGGTTTATCACCAACTGGTCCTGGGGTTGTGCAGGGAATACCACGTCCCCATAGTTGGCCCCATTGTAGGTGTAGTTGTTGACCAATGCGACCGGAAGGGTAGCAGTAGGAATCGTGTTGGGATTGATGGTTCTGAACTTGGTGGCGAGCGAGATCATGTCTCCGAGGCTGAAGCTGGAATCGACCTGAAGATCCGGAGCGACTGAAGAGAGGATCGAGTTCAGTGTCAGGGGGTTCGATATACCCTTCGCTTTGACGGCCGAGAACAGTACTCTCATGAACTCATGGTCGCGACGGATTCTCGAGAGGTCTCCCAGTGGATCTTCGATCCACTGGCCGGAAGAGGTTTGGTATTCGAGGTGTCGGGCGCGCACGACAGCAAGCGCCTGGAATCCGTTGAGGTAATGGCAACCGGTATTTGGGACATTCAGTCCGGAGTAGGCGTCCCTGACTGGATAAGGGAAGTACATGTCCAGGCCGCCCAGGGTTTGGACGATGCTCTGAAAAGTGTCGAAGTTGAGTTCTACATAGTGTGAGATGCTGATGCCCAGATCTTGCTCTACTGTCTTGACAAGCTGGCTAGGTCCAGCATTGAGGGAGGCATCGACTCGGTTCGACAAACTGCTGCCCGGGATGGGCATGAAGAGATCTCGCGGGATGGAGACAAGGGATACAGAACGGGTCTTCGGGTCGATGTGAAGGACCATTGTGACGTCGCTTCTGGCACCTCCTACCTGTTGTGGTGTCCCGAATGCTGAAGCCTGCTTTCCGTTCAGTGCCGCCCTCGAATTGGAACCCACTATGAGGATGTTCATTGGTTGGTTCGAAACTGGTGTGGTGAGATTCTGTACGCTTAGCTTTTTGATCTGGCCGTAACGGTATCTCACGTACCCGTAGCCTGCCACGGCGATGAGCGCAAGAATGCCGACAAGGATAATGGCGATGTTTCGGCCCTTCCTTGCTCGCGATTTTCGTTGATAATGCCGTTGTCTTCTTGGGGTGGCAAGTATTTGACTGTCACGATCACTTGGCTCTACTGGAAAAGTCATCCTTATATCTTCCCCCAAAAATGGACGGGTTTTGTGTCGCCGCTACGGCTAGGGCCGAGAACATGGGCTATAGACTAATGGAGGCTAGTGCCGTCAAGTGAGTTCAGTGAGGCTCATACGGAATTAGGAGGAGATTTGTTGCCTGAAAATGGCTTGAATTCAGGCCATTCTTATTCGACGGCGTCTGAAGTAATGGCTAGTGCAGACGTCAAAAGGGTTCTTAGTCGTATAGCCCATGAGGTGGTTGAACACAATCGAGGCTGCACGGAGCTGGTCATAGTCGGTCTGCAAACGGGCGGCGTCTGGATGGCAGAGGAACTTTGCAGCTATCTTGTGGAGATTGCCACCTTTCCTTGCGTGCTTGGTTCACTGGACATCTCTCTCTATCGTGATGACCACGCATTCAGGCCGTTCATCAGGAGTTCCTCGACTGACGTGCCCGTTTCGGTGCAGGATAAGACTGTGCTGCTGGTTGACGACGTGCTGTTCACAGGTAGAACGGTGCGTGCGGCCCTTGAGGCCATTTTGGATTTCGGCAGGCCCAATGCCATTCAACTTGCAGTAATGGTCGACCGTGGGCACAGAGAGCTTCCAATTCGGCCCGATTACGTCGGCAAGAATCTGCCGACCTCCCGTAGTGAAATTGTCGAAGTGAGCCAAGAAGGAGTCAGGATACTCAAAGGGGTGGGAAATGGCTCGTAGCCTTGTGTCAATTTCCGATCTTCGGGACGACGAGATCTCTCATCTGGTCGAGCTGTCCAGGATCTTCTTCGAGGTGAACTCACGCGAAATCCCGAAGGTGCCTACACTGCGCGGCAAGACGATCGCGACACTGTTCTTCGAGAACTCCACCAGGACACGGCTGTCATTTGAACTAGCCGCGACAAGGCTCGCTGCAGATGTCTTGACGTTCACCCTTTCCAGCTCTTCGGTATCGAAAGGGGAGTCTTTGCGCGACACCGCCGAGACTATCGAGTCGTTGGGGGCAGATCTGATCGTGATGAGACACTTCTCGGCAGGATCTGTCCAACTGGTGAGTTCATGGCTCGACATTCCCTTGGTAAACGCTGGTGATGGTGCCCACGAGCATCCTACTCAAGCGCTGCTTGATGCTGTGACCATCATGGATCATTTTAAAACTGGTAAAAGGCTCGACGGCATAAGTGTCGCTATCGTCGGGGACGTACTGCATTCCCGGGTCGCACGCTCAAACGTTCAGCTTCTGAGCCGCCTTGGTGCGAATGTCACCCTGGTAGGCCCCCCTTCTCTACTGCCTCTTGATCTTTCGCTCTGGCCCGTGAGGATCAGCAACTGCCTTGAGGACGTGCTTCCAGGTTGCGATGTAATCTACATGCTAAGGATTCAGAGCGAAAGATTTTCCGAGTCGCTCATGCCCTCCATCGGTGAATTTTCCCGTGCCTTCGCTCTTAATTCTGAACGTCTTGAGATGGCGAGCAAGGGAGCGATCGTCATGCATCCGGGCCCCATGATAAAAGGGGTGGAGATTACGGCTGAGGCTGCGGAATCGCCCCGTTCACTTATCCGTACTCAGGTCAGAAATGGAGTGGGAGTTCGCATGGCAGTACTGTACTGGCTGTTGGGGGCAAACCAGGGCCGTTTGGAGTCGATATGGTAACCGGGCGCAGAAAGTTTCTAATTCGTGGAGGGCTGCTGGTTGACTCGAAAGGCGTTCGTAGGTCAGATTTGTTGGTTGAGGCTGGAAAGATAGCCGCCTGTGAGAAAGAGATCGACCCTCCAAGTGGCGCCAAGGTGGTTGATGCCCGCGGATTGGTGGTTTCACCAGGATTCGTGGATCTTCACACACACCTCAGACAGCCTGGTAACGAGAAGTCCGAGACAATTTCCTCTGGGAGTCGGGCAGGGGTGAGTGGTGGATATACTGCGCTTCTGGCTATGCCTAACACGACTCCGACTCTTGACTCTCCCGAGGTTGTCAGTTACGTGAGGCAGTTGGCGAAGGAAGCGGTTCTTGACGTCTACTTTGCCGGCGCAATCACGAAGGGACGCCTCGGTGAGAGCCTGACTGAGATGTCTAAAATGGCTGAACTTGGCATCAGGCTCTTCACTGACGATGGAGCAGGTGTTCAAAATGGCCAACTCATGCGGAGGGCCCTCGAGTATGCAAAGGGAATCGGCGTCACCCTAGCCCAGCACTGCGAGGACTTAACGCTTTCCAATGGCGGGGCGATGAATGAGGGTGCGGTTTCGGCGGTGCTGGGTATGAAGGGCATTCCGAATGCTGCAGAAGATGTAATGGTGGCGCGAGACATTGAGTTGGTTCGGCTAACAGGTGCGCGGCTGCACCTACTACATATATCGACGGGCCGTTCTGCAGAGATGGTTAAAGTTGCCAAGGCAGACGGACTTCCAGTAACCGCTGAAGTCACCCCTCACCACCTCGTGCTCTCGGAGCGACGGCTTGCAGATTTCAATCCAATTTTCAAGGTCAACCCTCCCTTGCGTTCAGATGCTGATCGTCTAGCTTTGTGGGGTGCTCTAGGCCAGGGCACCTTTGATGCGATTGCGACTGATCATGCGCCACATCACAAAGAAGCCAAAGACACCACCCTTGACCAGGCTGCATTCGGAATGATTGGGCTTGAGAGCGCCTTGGGTGCAGTTCTCGGTGAATTGCAGCGACAGCTGGCTGACAAGGTCGTTGGGGAGGGCGGCTTGTCTGACGAACAGCTGATGAATCTTGTAGGGCTGTTCACCTGGAGGCCCGCAAGGATCGCTCAGATCGACGACGTTCATGGAGGTCCGCTAGTGGTCGGCCGTCCCGCCAACGTTGCAATATTTGATCCAACTTTCAAGTGGAGGTTGAGCGAGACCGAGATCGTGTCTCGCTCGAAGAACTCGCCTTACTTTGACACCGACCTGGTCGGCAAAGTTCTGTACACCTTTGTGAATGGAGATCTCAAGCTAAGAGAAGGAGAGTTGTGTCTTTAAGACCTGCAGAGGAATCGGTTGAATTTCATGAGGCCGCCTTGGTTCTGTCCGATGGCGCGGTTTTCGAGGGAGAGCTAGTTGCTCCCGAATCCGGTGGCTTCCCTGAACCGGTAACGGGGGAGGTAGTGTTCAACACCGCCCTTAGCGGATATCAGGAGATAATTACGGACCCGTCCTACACCGGACAGATCGTTACCTTTACATATCCTCACCTTGGTAATTACGGCATCAATCCAGCTGACTTCGAGTCGGAGAGACCATCTTGCAGAGCGGTGATCGCCCGTGAGGTAGGCAGCTACTTCTCCAACTGGAGAGCCACCGAGGGACTGGTATCATACCTCTCTCGGAATGGGATCGCGATATTGAGTGGAATCGACACAAGGGCGCTTACCAAACACATTCGGGCACATGGAGCACTTCCCGGTGCCATAGGCGTACTGGAAATGCCGGAGCTGTTGCAGCTAGCAAAATCAGAGCGCGGTACCCTGGGGAAAGACCTCGTAAAAGAGGTGACGACGGATCACGTTTATCAGATTCCAGGGGGTCCCTACAGAGTCGTCGCGATCGATTACGGAGTGAAGCGGACGATTCTCCACCAACTTGCAGCGTCTGCGTCGGTCACCGTCGTGCCTGCATCGATGCCTGCGGAGGAGATCCTGGCCATGAATCCCGACGGGGTGTTCTTGTCGAACGGCCCTGGGGACCCCGCGGCCGTTGATTACGGTGTCGAAACAATTCGAAAGCTGCTGGGTCATGTGCCGGTATTCGGTATTTGTCTCGGGCACCAGCTCTTAGCTCAGGCCGTCGGAGCCAAGACGTTCAAGATGGAGTTCGGCCATCATGGTGGCAACCATCCTGTTCAGAGACTGGATGACGGTGTAGTTGAGATCACCAGCCAGAATCATAACTATGCCGTTGACGCGAATTCCTTCGATGACCTTGACGTGGACGTGCACGTATCGCACAGAAATTTGAACGACAACGTTGTCGAGGGTTTTACCATTCCAGAGCTTCGCGCATTTTCGGTCCAGTATCACCCGGAGGCTGCCCCTGGTCCACACGATTCCCGTTATCTGTTTAGCGAGTTCGTAGCGCTAATGGGCAAGAAGGCGAGTTGATTGTGCCGCTGAGGAATGATTTTTCATCAGTGTTGGTAATAGGGTCTGGACCTATAGTCATTGGCCAAGCGTGCGAATTCGACTACTCCGGATCGCAGGCATGCAGGGTGCTCAAAGAGGAGGGATTCAGGGTCATACTTGCCAATTCAAATCCAGCAACCATCATGACCGACCCTGGATTTGCCGACAGGACTTATATCGAGCCCCTAGATCTAGATATACTCACCTCGATCATAGAGAAGGAGAGGCCGGAGGCCCTTCTGCCTACGCTTGGTGGTCAGACAGCGCTGAATCTAGCGATGGAGCTGTCCGAGTCAGGTGTGCTCGAGCGTTTCGGCGTCAAGATGATCGGGGCTAACGCACTGGCCATCAAAACCGCTGAGAACAGGGACCTGTTCAAATCGGCCATGGAGGAGATAGGACTCAAAGTTCCTGAGTCGGGATTTGCGCATTCCATGGAAGAGGCCGTCCAAGTTGCTGCTCGAATCGGCTATCCCCTCATCATCAGGCCGTCGTTCATACTCGGTGGTGCTGGAACAGGAATCGCTCAGAGCGATGAGGAGTTCGCGATCATGGCTTTTCAGGGCCTTGCGGCATCACCGGTCTCGGAGATTCTCATCGAGCATTCCATCGCAGGTTGGAAGGAGTTCGAGCTGGAGGTCATGAGAGACTCAAAGGACAACGCGGTAGTCGTGTGTTCGATCGAGAACTTCGACCCCATGGGGGTTCACACCGGTGATTCGATTACCGTCGCCCCTGCCCAGACGCTTACCGATGTCGAGTATCAGAGCATGCGTGATGCGGCATTCGCTGTCATCAGACGGATCGGGGTTGAGACTGGAGGCTCAAATATCCAGTTTGCCATAGACCCCGAAACCGGGGAGATGGTTGTCATCGAGATGAATCCCAGAGTTTCGCGCTCTAGCGCACTGGCTTCTAAGGCCACAGGCTTTCCGATCGCCAAGATTGCCACAAAGCTGGCAATCGGCTACAGCCTGGCAGAGGTGCGAAATGACATCACAATGGTCACACCGGCATCTTTTGAACCCACAATCGATTACGTCGTGACAAAGGTACCCAGATGGGCCTTTGAGAAATTTCCCGGCGTCCAGGACGTTCTAGGCACCAGGATGCAATCCGTTGGCGAGGCGATGGCAATTGGAAGGACCTTCGCAGAGTCGATACAGAAGGCATTTCGCTCCATCGAGCTTGGCAGAGGCGGGCTCAACGGGGATCCCGCAGAAGCAGCGGTTGACTCTGTTCCTGTAGAGGAACTCCTTGAGGTCATCAAAGTGGCCACCCCTGCCCGCCCTTTCCAAATAGAGTCCGCCTTGCGTCGCGGTGCAACAATCGAACAGGTGTACCGCGCATGCAAAGTGGATCCCTGGTTTCTCTCTCAGATCCTTCGGATCTCGCGGATGCGGCTCGACTTAGGGAAGAGAGGTCTTGGCGAACTTACCAAGGCCGAGATCACTAGGGCGAAGAGGATGGGATTCTCCGATGGTCAGATCGCCTACCTTAGCGGGGCCACCGAATCCGAGGTGAGAAAGCATCGGCTTGGGCTGGGAATTAGGACTACTTTCAAGGCTGTTGATACTTGCTCGGCGGAGTTCGAGGCCTTCACACCTTACCATTATTCGACTTACGAGGACGAAGATGAAGTGGCGGCGACCGATGGCAAGCGCGTCGTGATTCTTGGATCAGGTCCAAACAGGATCGGCCAGGGAATCGAGTTTGACTACTGTTGTGTCCACGCGAGCTTTGCGCTCAGGGAGGCCGGATATGAAACGGTCATGGTGAACTGCAATCCTGAGACGGTCTCCACCGACTACGACACGTCGAATCGGCTTTATGTAGAACCCCTCACCTCGGAAGATGTCGCAAACGTCATCGAGGCCGAGCAGGCGCGGACCAAGGTTGGTGGCGAGTTCGTAGGAGTGATAGTCGCCCTTGGCGGCCAGACGCCGTTAAAGATTGCAAGTTCGATAAATCCAAGCCTTGTGCTTGGGACCTCCCCTGAGGCGATTGACATCGCAGAAGACAGACAAAGGTGGTCCGACCTGTGCTCGAGGCTGGATATTCCACAACCCGCGGGCGCCACTGTCTATGATCTGGAACAGGCGTTGCAGGTGGTTCAAAGGATCGGCTATCCGGTGCTTGTCCGCCCCTCATACGTTCTCGGTGGTAGGGCCATGGAGATTGTATACGATGAGGAGCAGTTAAAGGCTGCAATGGCACGTCTCGCCCAGCTCCATGCGGAGGGTGCTCATGCCACACGGAGCCCTGTGCTTGTGGACCGTTTTCTTGAGGATGCGATTGAGGTTGACGTCGACGCTCTTCGGGATCGGGAAGGTGCTCTTTATATTGGAGCGATAATGGAGCACGTGGAGGAAGCAGGGGTTCACTCAGGTGACTCCGCTTGCGCAATACCTCCTCCGACGTTGTCCGAACAGACTAAGGAGGTCATCCGCGATTATGCGAGATCGATTGCCGACGCTCTGTCGGTCGTGGGTTTGATCAACATTCAGTTTGCGGTGAAATCGGGACAGGTCTTCGTCATTGAAGCCAATCCGAGAGCGTCAAGGACTGTGCCCTTCGTCGCAAAGGCTACAGGTGTTCCGCTCGCAAAATTGGCCGCGCTGGCAATGGTGGGCAAAACGCTGAGAGAGCTTAGAGAGAGTGGCCAGTTTGTCCCAGCCGAAGTGATGAACTACTCCTGCGTGAAGGAGGCTGTGCTGCCCTTTTCGCGCTTTCCCTCTTCAGATATTTTATTGGGGCCTGAAATGCGCTCAACCGGCGAAGTCATGGGGGTGGATCTGACCTTTGAAATGGCCTTTGTCAAATCGCAGCTTGCTGCTGGCACCAGACTGCCATCAGATGGGCTCGTCTTTCTTTCTCTCGCCGATCGAGACAAAGCCGTCGGGATCGCTCTTGCCAGAGCGCTTGTGGAGGTTGGATTCAAGCTTGCTGCGACGGCCGGAACGGCACGCGCATTTACAGAAGCCGGGCTTCCAGTTGAAAAAGTGGTTTCCAAGCTTGGACAGAGGAGCAACGGCACCGAAAGTGATCCCGTTGAGCTAATCTCCTCCGGTGAGGTGGGCCTTGTCGTCAATACCCCGCGCGGTTCCGGTCCTCGAAGCGATGGCCACCACATCCGTACGGCTGCATTGGGGAACAAGGTGGCCTGCGTCACCACAATGGCTGCAGCTAGGGCTGCTGTCTCAGGCATGGTCGAGTGGTCTGGTAAGAAGCTTGACGTTCTCGCTATACAGGATTATCACAGCAACGGCGAACCGGGAATAGGGTCGAGATGCAATTAGCGTTTGGTATGGAGGCCCAGTGTCCAAGGTAGACCTCTCCACCTCGATTGGCCCGTTGAATCTTGTCAATCCGGTAATGAGTGCCGCAGGCACCTCCGGACATGGCGCTGAACTCAGAGAGTACATGGACCTTTCGGCGCTGGGTTGCATAGCCGTCAAATCGCTGGCACATTTCAGCTGGGCAGGCAATGCTGCACCAAGGATTGTTGGGGCAGGTCCCGGAATGCTCAACTCCGTAGGCCTTCAGGGGCCGGGCATTGAGAAGTGGAAGCGGGATTTTCTTCCTGATCTCGTCTCTTCGGGTGCGAAGGTGATGATCTCGATCTGGGGGAGGACGGTTAAAGACTTTGCACTTGCCAGAGCTGAAATCGAGGAGTTGCCCGAAGCTGTCGTCGCCGTGGAGATTAACCTTTCGTGTCCCAATGTCGAGGACAGGTCGACGATGTTCGCTCATTCTGTGCAGGCGACTGCGGCGGTGATGGAGCAGTTTCGGGGTTATCGATTGCCGCTCTTTGCCAAGTTGTCCCCTAATACGCATGAGCTGATAAATGTCGCTGAAAGCGCCATCGAGGCCGGGGCTACCGGCCTCACCCTTGTCAACACACTTCTTGGGATGCGAATCGATACGAGGACCAGAAGGCCGCTTCTCGGAGCCCTCAGAGGGGGACTCTCGGGTGTCAGCATCCATCCAGTAGCGGTGCGGTCGATCTTCGATGTTCGCCAAGCGATTTCAGATGTCCCGATAATCGGAGTCGGAGGGGTCAGTACCGGGATCGAGGCCATCGAGCTGATTCTGGCCGGCGCAAGCGCCATAGAGGTTGGGACTGCGACATTCATCGAACCTAGGGCCATGATGCGGGTTCTCGGAGAGATCGAGAACTGGTGCGAGGAGAATTCGGTGTTGCGCATATCGGAGCTGATCGGAGCCGCTCATGAGGCATGAGTTGAGCATCGATAAGCGGCTGGCAATAGCTTTGGATACCGATGATCAAGGGCAGGCCCTGGAGTGGGCCAAGGCCGTAAGAGGTATCTTCGGCGTTGCAAAGGTTGGTCTGCAGCTGTTCAGCGCCCAGGGCCCGACGATAGTTGGTCAGCTGAGGCAGCTAGGGTTCGAGGTGTTTTTAGACCTCAAGCTTCATGACATCCCGACAACTGTGGAAAAGGCAGCCAGAGTGATCGGGTCGTTAGGCGTGACCTATGCTACTGTCCATGCGGTCGGTGGCGTCGAGATGGTAAAGGCGGCGCTGAGTGGCCTGCGAGAAGGTGCTGAGAGCGCTGGGCATCCACAGCCTCAGCTGCTTGGGGTAACCGTTCTCACGTCCGTGCAGGGCGCATCGAGCGATGAGTTGACCAAGAGGATCGCCATCCTCATGGAAGCGCGTTCCGACGGGTTGGTGTGTGCCCCTACAGACCTTGCCTTAGTTCACTCGAAAGTCCCGAATTTTGTCAAGGTTGTCCCAGGTATTCGTAGACCGCAGGATCCTCTAGAAGATCAGGCCCGGGTCTCCGGTCCTGAGGTGGCTGTGGCTGCCGGAGCAGATGTTTTGGTCATAGGAAGGCCGGTGACCGCTGCCACAGATTGTCGACAAGCGGCCCAAGAGATGAGGTCGCTGGTTGAAATTGCCACAAAATGACACTTGGCGTGTAACTTTTGGTCAGAAAATGCGACAAAAATCGCATCTTTTCTAATTAAATGCAGCGCAATGGCTAAAAATCGGCTAACTTTCAAATCATGCCTTTGCCTCCATCTTTAACACCAGAGCAGCGGTCCGCAGCGCTTGAAAAGGCAGCTGAGGCCCGTCGCCAAAGAGCCGAATTAAAAGAGAAGTTGAAGATGGGTAATGTTACCCTCTCTTCTCTTCTTGACAGAGCATCAAAGGAAGAGCTTGTGGGGAAGATGAAAGTCGTCTCCGTCCTCGAATCCCTTCCGGGGATTGGAAAGGTCAAAGCTCGGAAGCTGATGGACCAGATCGGAATTAGCGAGACCCGGAGATTGCAGGGTCTGGGTGCGAATCAGCGAGCTCGCCTCATTGAGGAGACTTCTCGCTCCTGATAGTCGTGATATGCGGGCCGGGGGGCGTTGGTAAAGGAACCATCGCCTCGCGGCTTTCAACAAAAGTGAAGGGTCTCAGTCTGAGTCGTTCGTGGACAACTCGGCCACGTCGCCGTGGAGAGACGGACGGCTCGTATTATTTCGTAACCAGGCAGCAATTCGAAGATGCGATTGCCAATGATAAGTTCTTCGAATGGGCTGAATTTCTCGGAAATCTCTATGGAACCCCCAAGCCGGATAGTGATGTGCATACCGATTTGCTTCTTGAAATCGATATCCAAGGCGCGAAGCAGGTTCGTGAGAAGGATCCGAATGCAGTGATAATTCTGCTTGTTGCCCCCTCCTCCGAGGAGCAGCGGCATCGCATGGAGTCACGTGGAGATGACGCAGGAACTATAGCTGAGCGGGTCAGCGTGGGCCAGAGCGAGGTTGCTGAGGCGCTGAAATTTGCGGACAAGGTTGTTGTCAACGACGATCTGGACAGAGCTGTTTCAGAAATATCAGCTATAATCAATTCTTTGCGGTCCGCCGGAACCGCTAGTTAGTTCCAGACCAGGAGTAGCTGTGGCTGAAGAGTCAAACCTTTCAATGATGAAGCCCCCAATCGAAGACCTCCTTGCCGTTGTCGATTCCAAGTTCACGTTGGTTACGATTTCCGCGCGACGGGCACGCCAGATAAATGCTTACTTTTCTAGGCTTGGCGATGGCATCGGCTCGATCGTGCCGCCTCAGGTCGATTCGATCAGCAAGAAGTCTTTGACGGTAGCATTTGAGGAGATCGCTGCAGGCAAGATTACTTACTCCCGCCCCGTACCTGAGCAAGAGGAACCCTCGCCCGAGGCAGAGGCACAGAGTTCTGAGGATGCTTTGCAGGAGGCCTCTGACGCCGGGACAGAGGATTAGCTGACCTCGGCATCCCTGGTAAATCTTTTGGATTTGCAATACTGTGTTGCGGTCCGGCATGGCGAGTTGGCCTAGGCTTGAGTCCGATGTCGAATTCATCTTTGTTTTCGGGCAAGAAGATCGTGCTTGGGGTAGGCGGCGGGATAGCCGCTTACAAGTCCGTAGAACTCATGCGCAGGCTCGTGGATGCGGGCGCATTCGTCTCTCCAGTTCTGACTGAGGCCTCACTCAAATTCGTGGGAGAGGTCACATTTTCGGCTCTTGGTTCAGAGCACGCCAGGGTTTCGCTTTGGGATGAGGACGATCCCATTCCACACACCAGACTTGCTCAACAGGCCGATCTTATCGTCCTTGCGCCTGCAACAGCGGATCTGATCGCTCGGTATGCGGCAGGGATTGCCGACGACCTCTTGACCACCACTCTGATCGCCACCAAGGCGCCGGTCGTTGTAGTTGCCGCTATGCACACCGAGATGTGGCAGCACCCTAGCGTTGTGGAAAACGTCGCGACACTCAGAGGACGAGGGGTGATTGTCATCGAACCTGAATCTGGGAGGCTGGCCGGCGGTGACATGGGTGTTGGAAGGCTTGCCAGCACCGAAAAGGTGATCTCAGCGATCGAGGAGCTGTTCGCGGTACAAGGCCGTGGAGTGTTGGCGGGGAAAAGAGTGCTTGTGACTGCAGGCGGAACTCGCGAGGCAATTGATCCCGTTCGTTTTATCGGCAATCGCTCTTCGGGAAAGCAGGGTATCGCCTTCGCCCGGGCTGCTCTTGATTTCGGGGCGGAGGTCACCCTTGTGACGACCGTCCCGGTTTCTGAAAGCTCTGGAGTCGATGTAGTCCAGGTCGAATCGGCACAGGAGATGTTCGAGGCGGTATCAAAAGTCTCAGGTAAGTGTAACTTGGTGGTGATGGCGGCGGCTGTGGCCGATTTCAGGTGCAAGGAGATAAGCCCGACGAAGATCAAGAAGGGGCGTGGGGTGCCACAGGTCTTGCTGGAGCCAACACCTGACATTCTTGCCCACCTTGGGTCCGTGAAGCCCGAGAATCAGGTTCTCATCGGCTTTGCAGCTGAGACGGGGGAGCTCGAGGCTGAAGCCAGGCGCAAGCTCAAGGACAAGAACGCCGATTTTATCGTCGCAAACAACGTTTTAGAGGGTGACGCAGGGTTTGCGGTGGACACGAATCGCGTTACCCTGGTCTTTGATGACTCAGCCATGGCTCTTGAATTGGCGGACAAGAGGGATATCGCCAAAAAGATTTTGAGTTTCGTGGCAGAATGGGCACAGAAAAAAGGTATCTGGACAGATTAGCTTTAGTCCGCAAGAATTAGAAGGGATCTATCGGTGAGATATTCTTTTACCTCGGAATCCGTGACTGAGGGCCATCCCGACAAGATGGCAGATCAGATCTCGGACGCCGTTCTCGATGCAATACTCTTACAGGATCCCAATGGCAGGGTCGCATGCGAGACCCTGCTAACCACTGGCTTGGTGGTGGTGGCCGGGGAGATCACCACCAGTTCATATGTCGACATTCCACGGTTGGTCCGCAAGACGATTTGCGAAATAGGTTACGATCGCGAGTCGTTTGGATTTGATGGAAATACCTGTGGCGTGATCGTCTCGATCGATGAGCAGTCGGCGGATATCTATTCCGGAGTATCAGAGGCGTACGAGATTCGGACGGGCATAAAAGGTTCCAACGAACTCGATCTGCTGGGAGCAGGTGATCAGGGAATGATGTTCGGGTATGCATGCAATGAGACCGAGGACCTCATGCCCTTGCCAATCTGGCTAGCACACCGGCTTGCGCAGAGGTTGTCAGAGGTTCGGAGAGCTAATATCTTGCCCTATCTTCGGCCCGATGGCAAGACACAGGTCACGATAGAGTACGACAAGGGGCATCCCGTTGCTCTGCAGACCGTGTTAGTGTCCACCCAGCATCAACCCGGGATCGATCTAAGGACCCTGCTTCTGCCTGATCTCACCGAGTCCGTCATAATGCCGATGATCCCAAAGGACCTTGACATCTCCAAGATGACCATCCTGGCAAATCCCACCGGCCGTTTCGAGCTCGGAGGACCCCACGCTGACACGGGTCTGACGGGTCGAAAGATCATCGTGGATACATACGGTGGGATGGCTCGGCATGGAGGCGGGGCATTTTCGGGCAAGGATCCATCAAAGGTTGACCGGTCCGGGGCGTACGCGGCCAGATGGGTCGCAAAACATATTGTCGCTTCTGGAGCTGCCGATAAGTGCGAGATCCAAGTCGCCTATGCCATTGGTGTCGCTCGGCCGGTGTCGATAATGGTGGAGACATTCGGAACCGAGAAAGTCAGTCCAGAGGCAATAGCCAAAGCGGTTGATGATGTCTTTGACCTTAGACCGCTGGCAATTATAAGAGAACTCAATCTCCGGCGTCCGATCTATAGGCGGACAGCTGCCTACGGGCATTTCGGCAGGTCTGATAAGGGCTTTACCTGGGAAGAGACCAGCAAGCTCCCTGAACTCAAGCAAGCACTGGGTCTGTGACGACACCTCGATAGGAGGGCGCATGGCGTCGGAAGGTGGGCGACCTTCAGCGTCTACCAAAGTGGCCGAGGTCCTCATTGATTCCGTAGGTCTGTCCAGGGTTTTCACCTATAGCCTTCCAGAGCGGTTCAAGGCAAGGATCGGGATCGGCAGTTACGTTTCGGTTCCGCTGGGCAACTTAAGGGTCAGAGGATGGATTGTGGGACTCGCAGAGCTCGCCGCAGAGGATATTGAAGCTCTTGGCTTTGAACTCTCTCCAATTTTTCGCTTGCTCGGCGGAGGACCCAATCCTGAGGTAATTGCGCTTTGCAAGTGGGCTGCCTGGCGTTTCATCGGCTCGCCGGTAAATTTTTTGACCCATGCAAGTCCGAAAAAGAGGGTTGCTTCAAGGCCGGGTGGTGAGCTGGACTTCAAGAGCTGTGGGCGTAGGTTCATTCACGAGCGGGGTGAGTCGGTGGTTGTTCGAATTCCTCCGGGTCATTCCAGGTACAACTGGATTCTCGATCACTTGGGCGATCCTTCCCAACTCAAAGGTCAGGTCATTGTTGTCTGTCCATCACAGGCGGTTGTCAGCTTTTTGGCAAGTCGCCTCGCCCGTAGCGGCTACACGGTGGCGTTGTTTCCAGAGGAGTTCGAAGCTGCTCTTGAGGATGCTCAGGTGGTGATCGGTGCAAGAAACGCGGCCTTTGCTTCGGTCTCCAACCTGAGCGAAGTAATTGTGGTCGATGCAGACGATCCTGCCCATAGCGAGACGTCCGCGCCGGCCTGGAGCAGCTATGAGGTGGCTCGTGCGCGCGTGGACAAAGGCCAGAGGGCGCTGCTCCTCTCATCGGCGCCAACGGTCGACATGATGCGCGGCTCCAAGACGATGGCTCTTTCTCGCTCCGAGGAGAGATCGGGGTGGCCGAAAGTGCTGGTCGGGAATATTTCGGAGACGACCGGTGGTAACCCGCTGGTCTCTTCGGATCTTATTGCACAGATAAATTCAGGCTTGAGACTCGGAGTGAGACCGCCCTCGATGACCGCAGAGGGACTCATAGATTACGACGGTGTCATCGTCTTATACAACAGGCTCGGAGGAGCGAGGACCTTGGTGTGTCAGAAGTGCAACCGAGTCGTCACCTGCACCGAGTGTTCGACAATTTTGACGCAAGATGTTCCCAGCTACCGTCGCCGAGTTCTCTATGGCCGGGGAGAGATCAATAGGCGGGTCAAAGAGAGTCTGGTGATTACTGCGTTGAGTTGTCCAAGATGCCAGCGCGGATACCCCGCCATCTGCACTAGCTGCATGTCTACGTCGCTCAAGGTGGTCACGTTCGGCATAGAACGATTTCGGGCTTTGCTCGAAGCTGCTGTGGGAAAGCCGGTGAGTGAAGTCAAAGCGACAAGCGAGTTGAACCTGGAGGGGGTCTGCTCCGTGACTTTAGGCACCGAGGCGGTGTTTTCTCGCTTTCGATCGGCCAAGATGGTGGTACTTGCCGATTTCGATCAC
Organism: Actinomycetes bacterium; assembly: GCA_021810525.1. Lineage (GTDB taxonomy): Bacteria > Actinomycetota > Acidimicrobiia > Acidimicrobiales > Acidimicrobiaceae > SCQM01. The sequence continues at coordinate 38,978 of JAJZIP010000004.1, forward strand.
TACCTGTATGCGCCATCGCTTGCCGCGAGAGAAGTTGCGTTCTCCCTTCTTGCAAGGGCGGCACGGCTTGTGCCGCCGAGAAGTGCCGATACCGGCTGTGTGCCGATCTACATACAGACCAGGGACGTTCAAAATCCTGTTATCAAGGCAGCTCTAGATGGAGACCCTCGTCGGTTTATTAGTGAGGAGGCGCAGATACGGAAACGGCTCGGTCTGCCACCTTTCGGCGCGATCGTCCGGTGCTTTGGACCGAGGTCGGCTGAGTGGATTGCTCGTTCGGGCATCAACGATCGCGATGGGGTTGAGGTGATTCCAGTTAGGGAAGGGGTCTTTGATCTGCGAAGCCGCTCACTTAGTGAGCTTTTGGAGATCTTGGCTGAACTCAGATCAAAGGCCTCTATGACTGGAGTACGATTTTCGACGGTTTCGGTCTAGACACCTATCGTGTTGTTGATCGGGAAGCCGACGTATCTCTTGACTTGCGTGGATACAATTGCCAGTCGATCCCGAAGTCTTAGCAGTCTTGATGCCTCCATTGAAGACCATGGATTGGAGTTTTGGTCTGTCTGTGTCTCGATCCGCTGTTTCGTACTCTGACCGAGCTCCGTCAGGATTGGATTCTGCGGCGTGCTATAGCCGGAAAGTACCCCGGCCGAGAGGAGCTTTTCAAAACCTTCATTCCATGCTTCGACCGACCATCCACGCGTGGGAAAGATGACGTCATGGGTGACCGCACCAGCTGCTATCTGGAGAAGATGAGACTGCACTCCGTCGATGCCGTGGGCGGCAAGGGCAGCGTTGTGGGTGTCACCTCGGTGTTCGCGCAAGAGTGTGGAAGCCCCGAACAATAGCTGTTCGCTCGACTGCCCCCAGTCGACGTTGAGATGCGCCGCATAAAGCACTCTTCCGCTGATCGGCAAGGATACTGCAGTTTCAAGCAGCTCCTTTGCAAGCTGAGCCTTTTCATTCTCGTCAAGGGTTGATCCGACACCGTTTCTGATGGCATCAAATGCTATTTCATGGCGGACTTTGAGTATCTCGCCGGGTTTTGCAAGTTCCCATGAAGCCGGTATTGCGCGCTTTACAAGGGCGGGTGCGAAGTTGTAAAAGAGTGCTTCGACCACCTCTGCGCTTGGAGTTCCCAATGCTGCTGATCGAGAGGCGAAGTAACTCATCCAGCCGCCTTTTAGGCCGACAGCTCTGTATCGGTTGGGTGCGTCGTGGTCGAAGTAGACCACGGAATGAATAGGTTCGTACAGTCGCCACATGGCTCTGCTGATGTGTTCGTCCACTCGCTGACCACCTTTGTGAGACAGGCTTCAACCATTAGAGCTTAATACTGTCCTCAATGCGATTCGATTTTCCCCAAGGTGCTCGTCCCGGAAGCCTTGATCGCCGGTTGGTTTGGATGTGGAATCTGAGACCGCCTCTTTCGCCTATGATGATCTATGTGGCAACGTATCCAATTAGGACATATGGCGATCCGGTGTTGCGTCAGGTCACCTCAGATGTTCAAAACATTGACGAGTCGATAATTCGTCTGGTTGAGGACATGATCGAGACGATGCACGAGGCACCGGGAGTGGGGCTGGCAGCGTCCCAGGTCGGTGTTCAAAAGAGAATATTCGTCTATGACATTGGTGAGGGCGCGTCTGTTGTTCTGAACGGAAGGATCACCGAATCCAGCGGGGAATTTACATACGAAGAAGGCTGTCTTTCGGTTCCTGGACTTTACTGGCCCATCACGAGGCCGAACCACGTCCTACTCGAGGGCCTGGATCTTGAGGGCAATGGGATCCAGATTGAAGGATCAGAGCTGCTTGGCAGGGTATTCCAGCACGAGATCGACCATCTTGATGGCGTTCTTTTGATCGAGAGATTGGATCCCGCTCAATACAAGCAAGCGATGAAGACGCTCCGCTCGCGGACTCTGAACCCTGATCAGGAAGGTGCGAAGCGGAAGTTGCTCGGTGGGGGATAGCTTTGTCGAACTCTAGGTTTGTCTTGTGATCAAGAAAATCGCATTCCTTGGGACTCCGGGAATTTCAAGATCGACTCTGCGCTTTCTCGTTGAGAGCGGGTATGAGGTTCCTGTTGTGGTAACGGGCGCAGACAAGAAGCGGGGGCGCGGCTCCCGCTTGACGCCGTCGCCTATCAAGGAATTGGCCGAAGAACTTGGGCTAAGAGTCGGACATGACCCGCGTGCTCTTCTCGAGATAGATTTCGACTTGGCTGTTGTTGTGGCTTATGGTCGGCTGATCTCGGACGCGCTCCTGAGTAAGGGGCTGTTCGTCAACCTGCATTTCTCGTTGCTTCCCCGTTGGCGCGGCGCTGCACCGATGGAGAGAGCGATCCTCGCAGGAGACACTGAAACCGGCGTCTGCGTGATGAAACTCGTGAAAGATCTTGATGCTGGGCCGATATTTCAAGTCAGGCGATTGCCACTCGATGACGAAATAACTTTGGAAGAGCTGGCCGGGGAGCTGAGCAAGCTGGCCAATGAGGCACTCGATGCGGAGTTGTCTCTCGGTGAAGAAGCGTTCAAATCATCGGTAGAACAGGTCGGTGAGCCTACATACGCCCATAAGTTGACCGTTGGCGACCTGAGGATAGATTGGTCTGCGCCCAGCTCAGAGATATTGAGGAAGGTGAGGCTGGGAATGGCTTGGACTACGCTGGATGGTTCGCGGTTCAAGATCATTGCGGCTGGGAGGATATCAAATGGAGAGGCCGGCCTTGGCCCGGGCTGGATATCAGGGATTCACGCAGGGACGGGCGACGGCGTCATCGAGTTGCGTTCAGTGCAGCCTGAAAACAAGAGGCGAATGGAAGCCAAGGAATGGATGCACGGGATGAAGCATTTAGAGGACCTACACTTTATCTGATTTATCTGGCAACTTTTCATTGACGACAGGTTCTCGTGAGTAGGATTTAGCTGTGTTAGAGATCGCACCTTCGATACTTTCAGCGGACTTCGCCTATCTTGGCGATGCGATACATGCGGTTGAGCCCGAGACCTCATGGATTCATGTAGATGTAATGGATGGTCACTTTGTCCCAAACCTCACCATTGGCGCCCCGGTCGTGGCATCGCTTAGAAGGCATACAAAGAGCATTTTGGACTGCCATCTTATGATCACCGATCCATGGTGTTACCTTCCCGACTTCGCAAAGGCGGGGGCTGATTCGGTCTCGTTTCACTTTGAGGTTGGGCGTACCGCAGAGCTGATTCAAATGGCACATGATCTGGGAATGAAAGCAGGTATGGCAGTCAATCCTGACGCCCAGTTCGAGCATTATTCGCAGTATATTCCTTATCTGGATCTGCTGCTCATAATGAGTGTGTTTCCTGGTTTTGCCGGCCAGTCGTTCATCTCGGAGGTCTTGAAGCCGCTGCGTCAGGCCAGAGAGGTGATCGACTCCACTGGGGCTCAGACCATTCTTGAGATAGACGGTGGCATTTCCATGGACACGATCGGATCTGCTCGGCGCGCAGGCGCCGAACTCTTTGTGGCGGGATCGGCCGTGTTTGGGAAGCCCAATCCCGCCCAGGCGATCATAGATCTTAAGGAGACCGCCGTTCGGGCTGGCCAGGAGGGCGAATGATGGAGCTTTTGGCGAAGATATTGACGGTTTCTGATGGGGTAGTAGCGGGAACTAGAGAGGATCGGTCTGGCCAGGTTCTGGAGGAGGTACTTACGCAGGCAGGCTTCAAAGTTGTGGAGCGGCAGGTGACTGAGGACGGCATTGAGAGTGTATCACGGGCATTGATATCGCTATCGGAGGGTTTTGCCGGGCTAGTCGTTTCTACCGGTGGAACTGGGTTCGGGCCGAGAGATCTGACGCCTGAAGGTACAAAGGCAGTGCTGGACAGGGAGGCGCCAGGGCTTGCTGAGGCCGCCCGCTTGGTTTCGCCCCTGGGAAGACTTTCGAGGGCCGTGGCTGGAACAAGAGGTGCTGCAATAATAATCAACACGCCAGGTTCACCGAGTGGAGCCAAAGAGACGGTCTCTGCTGTATTGGACATCGTTCCGCACGCGCTTGAGCTCCTTGCCGGCGCTTCCACGAGCCATGAGAGCGTTAAACAGGAGCGGTAGTGGAAGCAAAGTCCTCGAAGGGCCATTTTGAAGAGCGCATGCTTTTAGCTGTCGAGGAAGCTCAAAAAGCCCGCTTGCTTTCTCCTCCAAATCCTTGGGTTGGAGCGGTACTCGAGACAAAGAGCGGCATAGTTGTTGGGCATACTCAGAGTCCGGGTAGCTTTCACGCCGAGATCGGCGCGTTGGAGAGGGCAGGCTCAGCCGCAAAAGGCTCAACCCTTTACGTGACTTTGGAGCCGTGTTCTCATCACGGGAAGACACCTCCCTGCGTTAATGCGATAGTCCAGGCGGGAGTCAAGCGTGTTGTGATCGCACTTGTGGATCCGGACCAGAGGGTCAGAGGTGGCGGGATCGATTACCTCAGGACCCACGGAGTCGAGGTAATCGAGGGTGTAGCCAAGGACCAGGTCAAGAATCAGCTAGCTCCATACCTCAAACAGAGGGCCACTGGCTTTCCCTGGGTGGTTCTCAAGCTGGCGGTCACTTTGGATGGCCGTACGGCCGCAAATGACGGCAGCTCCAACTGGATTACCGGTGAGGTCGCCAGAGAGCGCGTTCAGGAGCTTCGTGCCGAGTCCGACGTCATTGCAGTCGGCGCCAACACGGTGAGGATCGATAATCCGCAATTGAGGGTTCGGACCCCGGGTATCGTGAGGACACCCCGCCGAATAATTTTCGGTCGCATTCCCTCGGGTGCCAACGTACTGCCTGCGGAAGAGTTTCTGGGATCGCCCCAGGAGTTCTTAGACTCGCTCGCCCACGGCGAAACCATTCAGGTCCTGCTAGAGGGTGGGGCGGCTTTGGCAAAGAGCTTTCTTGATGCCGACCTAATTGACCAGTACGTCTTTCACATTGCTCCGGCAATCCATGGAGGTGAGGACGGTAGATCGGCCTTTTCCGGTTTGGGTGCCGCGACAATCGCCGATTTGACCAGGCTGGAGTCCAAAGGCGTAGCATCCCTTGGGAATGATGTCGAGATCGTGGCCTGGTCTCAACGAGCCTCCAGATTGATACAGTCCCTCTGACGTCGGCATAAGCTGATCTTTAAATCCTACGGAGGCTTTAGATGTTTACTGGTTTGGTGGAGGGACTTGGTTCTTTGAAATCGAGGGATGGAGACAGGTTTACCTTTAGCTGGTCTGGCAACCTCTCTCCCTTTGAAATGGGGGAGTCGATCGCGGTTAACGGCTGCTGTTTGACCGTCGTAGCCTTTGAAAATGAGAGCTGGACAGCAAATGTGATTTCTGAAACTCTTGCCCGTACCAATCTCGGATACCTGGCACCAGGAGATCCAGTCAATTTTGAGAGGCCAGTAAAGGTGTCTGATAGGCTGGGTGGGCACATTGTCCAAGGGCATGTTGATGCCGTAGGAATTGTGAGACAGCCAGCACCGGACTTGGTAGTCGGCTTTGATCCCAAGTATGCGAAATATGTCGTTGAAAAGGGTTCGATCGCTATTGACGGCGTCTCCCTGACAGTTGTCGCAGCTGGCCCCGATTCGGCCACGGTCTCGCTCATTCCACATACCGCCTCGGTGACTACACTGGGAATAAGAGAAGTCGGTGACAGGGTCAATTTGGAGTTTGACATCGTTGCTAAGTATGTTGAACGTATGCACATGCTTGAGATACCTGGACACGCGGAGACAGATTTTACTGACTAGACAGGGATGATGACAGTGGGACTTGGAACCATCGAGGAGGCCATAGCGGCGATCAGTCGTGGTGAGATGGTTGTCGTGGTTGACGATGAGGATCGTGAAAACGAAGGCGATCTAATCATGGCTGCGCAGTATGCGACACCAGAGGCTATTTCGTTCTTTATAAAACACACTTCCGGTTTGATCTGCGTGGCCGTAAAGGGTGATCGACTTGACGAACTCGAACTTCCTCTAATGGTAGCCAACAATACGGAGTCTCAAAGGACTGCGTTTACCGTGAGTGTGGACTACCGACACGGCACGACTACCGGAATATCAGCCCATGATCGATCTGCGACGATAAGAGCACTTTCGGATAGGAACTTTAGGGCAGGCGATTTCGTGCGACCGGGACACATCTTTCCGCTCCGGTATCGGGAAGGGGGTGTCCTCAAACGGGCTGGTCATACTGAAGCATCTGTCGATCTGGCTATGGCCGCAGGACTTGAGGCGGCCGGAGTCCTTTGTGAGATTGTAAGCCAAGACAAGTCTCAGATGGCACGCTTCGAGGAGCTTAAAGGTTTCAGCGAGAAGTATAACCTAGTGATGGTCTCAATCGCCGACTTGGTGCGATATCGTCGGCAGAAGGACAAGCTTATCCGGCGGGTTGAGGGGGCCACAGCTAGGATTCCAACCGTGTACGGGGATTTCACCTGCACAGTCTACGAGTCGGTCCTCGATGGAGAAAACCATTTGGCTCTGACTATGGGAAAGATCGACGACGGCTCGCCTGTTCTGGTGAGGGTTCATTCGGAGTGTCTCACGGGAGATGTATTCGGTTCTCTGAGATGTGACTGCGGCCCTCAGCTGGACGCAGCTCTTCAGATGATCGCTAAGGAGGGCGCCGGCGTAGTCATCTATCTACGTGGCCACGAGGGGCGGGGTATAGGGATCGCACATAAGGTTCGTGCTTATAACCTTCAGGAGCAGGGACGCGACACCGTAGATGCCAATCTCGAGCTGGGCCTGCCGGTGGATTCACGCGAGTATGGAATCGGCGCCCAGATGTTGGTAGATCTCGGAATCACCGAGACGCGGCTGATCACGAACAACCCCGCCAAGTACGGAGGACTCGAGGGATTCGGTCTGAACATAGTGGAGCGGGTGAAGCTTCCCCCATCAGTCAATCCTGAGAACATCAACTACCTGCGGACCAAAAGGGAGCGCATGGGTCACCTTCTGGACGGCTTGGACGATTAGGCTAGTCAAGAGTAGTTTTTCTGGCGTCTAAGAAAGGTCCGCGTAATGTCTGCTCGGGGTGAAGCCGAAGTTACGTCACAGCCTGACCCGCTTGCAATTTCTGGGTCCGACGTGTACGTCCTAGTGGCCTCCCGCTACAACGATTTCATTACCAGAGAACTCATAGAGGGTGTGAAGGCTGGACTAGGTTCTCACGGCGCATCAGAGGAGAATGTTCAACTTGTTCGAGTGCCGGGAGCCATGGAGATACCTCTGGTGGCAAAATGGTTGGCTCAGACTGGAAAGTACAGCGCGATCATTTGTCTTGGATCAGTGATCCGTGGGGCTACGACTCATTACGAGGTAGTTGTGAACGCTTGCTCGGCCGGGGTGGCACAGGTCGCTTTGGAGTCGGGAATTCCCACGATATTTGGGGTGCTCACTACCGAGAATATCGAGCAGGCGATCGAAAGAAGCGAGATGACTCTGGGAAACAAAGGCTGCGAATTCGCCGAGACCGCGATAGAAATGGTCAACCTGAAGCGCTCGATTGGTGAGGTTCAGCCATGATTTGGAATGGAATGGTTTCATGCTTCGATTAGTTCTTCCCAAAGGGTCGTTGGAAAAGGCGACCCTTGATCTGTTCTCACAGGCCGATCTACCGGTTTCGCGCACGTCCGATGTGGACTACAGGGGCAAGATCGACGATCCTCGGATCAGCGAGGTCAGAATTCTGCGGCCTCAAGAGATTGCAAACTACGTTGCCGAGGGTCGATTCGATATTGGAATCACCGGAAGGGACTGGATCGAAGAGACCGGTGCAGACGTGGTCAGTCTTGGAGAGCTTCAGTATTCCAAGGCGACTTCGAATCCGATCCGGATCGTCCTGGCGGTGGCGAACGATTCGCCTGTTCAGTCAAACAGGGATCTCAAGCCAAACGTTCGCGTGTCGACAGAGTACCCTATCCTTACGAAAAGGTACTTTGAATCCCATGGTATTTCGGCCCAGATATCGCTGTCGTACGGAGCAACCGAGGCAAAGGTTCCCGACATAGCGGATGCGATTGTCGAGATAACTGAGACAGGGCGTGCCATCAGGGCAGCTGGTCTTCGGATTATAGATACCGTTCTCGTCTCTTACACCGAGGTAATCGCCAACCAGGATGCAGCACGTGACCCGGTGAAGTTCCATGCCATGACTCAGATCATGACTCTATTGACCGGAACCCTAAAGGCCAGGAAAAACGTTCTAGTCAAGCTAAATGTTGGTGAAGACGACCTCAACTCCGTCATAGCAACTATCCCGTTCATGAAGGCACCGACTATCTCAAAGCTTTTTGGGGATGTCGGCTATGCGGTCGAGGCGGTAGTCGCCAGATCGCAGATCAATACGCTGATTCCCGCTCTGAAGGATGCAGGGGCAACCGATATTCTTGAGATTCCGCTCTCGAAGATCGTGCCGTAGATGCAGCTCAATGCATTGGTGATGGTAAGCGGCAGCGGAGTGGTCAAGGAGTTCGATGAATCCGTCGGGCTTGGAGTAATCACCTCCTCAGACGGTAAAGATCTGCCTTTTCATTGCACCATGATCAGCGATGGGACTCGGACCATAGAGATTGGCAGGCCAGTGTGTTTCAGGGTATTCGCTGCCGTAAAGGGCCGTGTGGAAGCAATTGAGGTGGGAAAGCTCTAGTTCTTTTCAACCTGGTTGTCCGCAAGTGCCGAGACCTGCACAAAGGCTAGGCGCAGCTGAGCGAGCCCGTCGGTTATTGTCTGCTCGTGTTCTCCAAGCCGTCCTTTGACGGATTCCGCCAGCCCTGCCAGTGCGTCTATGGCTAGGGTCGCAGGAACCAGCCTAGGCGGATTCTCGGAAAGGTAAATGGCAGCCAGTTCGAACAACCCGAAGCAGTGATTTGCGATGACGATCTCGGGTGGCGAGGAGAGGATTTCTTCTCGCATACGATCTATCTCTCTCATCCTTTCTTCGTTTGCTTTCGCTTCGGCTTCGTCCCTGTGTTGCCCTGAGTCAGTGTTGCTAGGCATATTACATTTCTCCGCTGTGGTATCAAGTGATAAGATGTGCTGATAAACTACTTCAGAAGTTTATTGAGAAAGCGGAGCAAGCGGGTTTTGGCTCCCACCTCGTCGCTCTCAGGGTTGACTGGGTAGATTATAGGCTGGATCTTCCTTGGCCTTCGCTTTTTCGTTCACGGTTTGAAACTACGAAAGAGATTTTGTAGTTGGTGATGAAGGAGTGATGCCGAATAGTCGCACCCACAACAAACGAGCCTCGTATCAATGAGAGAATCAGAGCCAAAGAGGTTCGGCTTGTAGACCCGGAGGGGTCACAGCTTGGTATAAAGAGCCTCCAAGAAGCTCTGGCATTAGCCAGAGAGATGGATCTGGATCTGGTCGAGGTTGCTCCAATGGCTGTTCCCCCAGTCTGTCGAATCATGGATTACGGGAAGTACAAATTTGATGCCGCCCAGAAGGCGAAGGAATCCCGTCGTAAGTCCATGAGTACACAGGTGAAGGAGATGAAATACCGGCCGAAGATCGGCTCTGGTGATTTTGAAACCAAGACAAGACAGGTGATCAAGTTCCTCCAGGAGGGTCACAAAGTCAAGATCACGATCATGTTTCGGGGGCGGGAACTGTACCATCCTGAACTCGGCAAGAGCATTCTGGACCGGATTGCAGAGGAAGCTCAGAGTGTGGGCAAGGTTGAGACAATTCCGAAACTTGACGGCAGGAACATGATTATGGTGCTTGGTCCGGACAAGCGAAGTGCAGCCAAATCCACTACTTCGAAAGATGAACGTGGTTCATCAGAGCGATCGAGTGGGAACGGCACCTCAGGCGACGAGTCTCCGTAGTCTCGCAGAACAGGGGACCCTCTGCCGCCGGTCCCGCCTTTTCCAAGGCGGGACACCAACTGTCAAATTCAAGAGCCTGGCTTGAAAGCAATGCCGGCGAAATCAAGGAGTTTTAAGATGCCCAAGATCAAGACTGACCGAGGCGCTGCAAAGAGGTTCAAGATCACGGGAAGTGGCAAGTTGCGTCGCCGCAAGCCGTACAGGTCGCATCTTCTGGAGAAGAAGGCATCCACCCGAACACGGCGTTTGGGACGTGAGGCGGATGTGGCGAAAGGCGATCTTCGTCAGGTTCGGAGGATGCTGGGTATCTAGCTCTATTGATTCAATTGTTCGTTTTCTAGGTCAGGAGTAAATATGGCAAGGGTGAAAAGGGCGGTACATGCCAAGAAACATCACAAGGCTGTACTGGAACAGGCCAAGGGCTATTACGGCAACAAGTCGCGAAGCTTCAGAGCTGCGAATGAGCAGGTTATGCACTCGATGGCATATGCATTCAGAGACAGGAGGGCACGGAAAGGCGAGTTTCGGCAACTTTGGATTCAGCGAATCAATGCCCAGGCGCGTGTCAACGGCATGAGTTATTCCCGCCTGGTCGCCGGTCTTAAAGCTGCGGATATCACGATCGATCGAAAGGTGTTGGCGGACATCGCAGTCACTGACCCCAACGCTTTTTCCGTTTTGGTTGAAAAGGCTCGTACGGCACTTGAAGTTTCCAGTTGAGCAGGAGCTATTACGGCCAGCACGCCTCTATCTTTCAAGCATCACCGGATAGTACGCCTTCGAAGGCTTCTTCGAAGGCGTACGTTGCGTGAGGCTGAGCGCAAGTTTGTAATCGAAGGGTCCCGCGCTGTCGAATCGGCACTCTTGTCCGGCGTGGAGTTGGAGGCGATCTATTATGAGCCGTCAGCCAACGAGATGGCTGCCAGGGTGCTGGAGCTGGCCTCGAAGATTGGATACCGCACGTACGAGGTGGCCTCAGGGACTCTCGAACGGGCGTCTGATGCTGTGAGCCCGCAGACGGTTGCCGCTATCGCATCCTTTGTGGACCGAGACCTGGGCTCGATCGAGCCCGACTCCCTCATGGTCGTGATGGCCGGTGTTAGAGATCCTGGAAACGCTGGGACAGTCATGAGGACGGCCCTTGCAGCCAGCGCCTCCGCTGTCATTCTTTGCGACCAGTGCGTCGATATCTACAATCCAAAGACCGTGCGTTCAAGCGCCGGTGCGATCTTCAGCGTTCCAATTTCAATTGCCTCCAACTTCGAGGAGGTAAGCGAGTATCTCAAAACCATAGGGTACAGGATCGTAGGGACTTCATCTCATGCGAGCACTCCCTATTGGGAAGAGGAACTCTTTGGAAAGGTAGCCATCGTGCTTGGTAACGAAGGCAGTGGACTTGACAGGAGCTACGCACAGCTTTTCGATTGCGTGATAACCATACCTATGAATCCCAGAGCTGAATCTTTGAATGTGGGGGTTGCCGGCTCGATTCTGATGTTCGAGGGGATGCGGCAGAGGCTTACTCACCTGGAACGCTGATGCCACGCGCAGCGAAACCCAGAATCTACCTTTGCGAGAGCGGCTCCGGCGTCTCGTCTCCATAACTTTTCTTCAATCTGTAACCGTTGGATCTGGCCAGCAGGCTTCGGAACTCTGCAAGAGTCGTCTTGTATGCCGATCTCAAGAGATCTCCAGGGTTGGCCAGCCCTTCTCGGAGAAACTGATTGTTCGATTTGCTGTTAGTGGTGAGTACCCATGCCCACGCGGCTAGGTCGACTGGGTATAAGAGGTATCCGACCCTAGTGGCTGGAGCGATGAGAATCGCTATGAATAAAATGAAAGCGGAAATCCAAGATGCTCCCGTGTGTACCTTGGGAGTGCGGTAGATGATCCAAATCAAGGTCGCAATTCCGACAGCTATTCCAATTGCGAATGCTATCTTTGGATAGCCTTTCCACAGACCTGCGAGGATGTGTCCGGGTAGAGGGCTGGCGGCTGGTGATTCCAGGGAGGCTATTCCTGCAGGGAATTTGATGACATTGTTCACGAGTGCTGAGACGTTGTGGACTATCTCGTCGCCCAGTGTCCATGTCATTATGGTGAGTGCGGGGAGCGCGAACTTGAGGCCAACCCGCCATCCGTTTCTGACAACGAGCACTATTCCGGCGATGATTACGAGTGGCCAGGCCGTAAATTTGAGAATTGCGGCGAGCCCGAGCACTATCCCAGACCAGCCCCATCGCTGACGGGCCAGGAGCACTATTCCCAAGGCCATCATTGCGACAACTGGAATGTCGTCTCCCCCGGTCACCAAAGGAAGCGCGGCAGTCGGGAGTACTGCCATCGCTTGGAAAGCGAGCATCGGCGATCGCTGGTTGCGCGGTCGCCAGAAAATGGCAAGTCCCGTCGCTATCAGAGTGATAACCAAAAATCCCAGCCGTGGATCGCCCAAAGCTGCTGGGGTCCGGATTAGGGCGCTGCCTATGCCGAAAAGAGCCATGCCAGGTAGATAAGGGAAGAATACATTGGTGGCAGGTACAGAAGAATGTGTTCCGATCCCGGCTTTTACCCCGGTTATGACCGGATACAAGGCCTTTCCCGTCATAAGTCGCGACCCTGCGGCTGCTATTACGAGAACCTCTGGCTGGGCATGGGCAATCGTACTTAGCGAGCCCGCCTGATCCACGATCTGCGCCATGAGTGGAATCAGCACAGCGGTAGAAAATACCAGGACTGCTATCAGCACGCGACGTGCTTTCCGTCGGCGTGGAGGTCGGGCGAGGGTCCATCCCGAAGCTACCGCAGCAACCAGGTACGGTACCATAGCCATCTCTCCCCACCATCTGTAAAGCGCAATTTTGGAGATTTCGAAGGTTGCCATTGCGAACACGAACGACCCAAAGTAAAGCGCGGTGTCCGCAGCTTCTGGAGGAAGGCGCCGTACCCTGTTCCAGAGGTCAGCCACGAGGCTACTCTTGAGCCGCTCGATGAGGGAATCAAGATTGCCTAGCCTGGTTTGAGATCTTGCGTTATCAAAATCATTGGCCAATCTATACATGGGCAACCCGTTCTGAGTAAGACACAATTTCGCATGTCACCAGAACTCCTGTGAGGCCCACCGAGGCGATCCTACCCCAACGGTGTACTGAAGAGTGAAGCCAGCTTTCGGACCCCAACCGTCCTCCCTGCTTTGCTAGGACGCAAGGCGGTGGCATCACATTGTTTAACCAGTCCGCTGTTGTGTCGATGTGCCAAAATAGAGTCCTGCTGCTTGATCGTATCTAATAGTTTAGCGACCCAGAAATAGTAAGCGCATGACGAATTCGATAAAGAACAAGTCCGAACTTGCGATTCGATCATCTTCTGCAGCCGTTTTACCTGCCGTAAAGGATACGTTTTGACATTCGAAACGGCCGTCCCCAATCGCTTCGGGCTTCGTAGCGATTTGGGATTTGGCATAACCACGATATGCCCGCCGGAATCCCTTTTTGTTCGACCAGTCGAAACCCGTGACGTGACACAATTGATGCACATAATGTCTCACCAAAGAAAGGGGGGTAACCCGCAAGTTAGAGATAATTGATGCGAAAGAAGCTAGTCCCGATAGTGGGAGCGA